>CAZPIG010000108.1:0-1329 GCA_964586205.1 uncultured Halobacteriales archaeon
GTCGGCTCCGAAGACGGCGTCGCCGAGCACGGCGATGCCGGCCGACTCGTCCACGAAGACGTGGTGGTGCTCGGTGTGGCCGGGGACGTGGACCGCGGTGAACCGCCCCACCTCGTCGCCGTCGCCGAAGCGGTAGTCGGGGTCGTGGCCCTCTACCGGCATCCCCTCGGGGACCCACGTCTCGGCGTCGTACCGGTCGGCGAGGCCGCCGAGGCCGCCGACGTGGTCCGGGTCGCCGTGGGTGATGGCGATGCGCTCGGGCTCGACGCCGAGGTCCGCCAGGCCGTCCGCGACGACGTCGACGGTGTCCGGGAGGCCCGCGTCGACGAGCGTCGGCGTGTCCCCGTCGAAGAGGAACGCGCGGTAGCGGCCGCCGTTCACCTCGGCGACGGTCAGGTCGTACACGTCGGGCGCGATCTCTGTCGGCATGTCCGGACGTGTCTGGCACGGCCTCGGGAAAGCCCTTTTCGGACCACAGCGGCACTACGCCGGACACGGCAGCGCCACCACACCGGATGGCAGTTCCGGAACACCCATCACGCCCTCTTCCGTGGTGCCGGCTGTTCGGCCACCATGACGGACCACCCGGCCGCCGGCTGGCGGTCCACCGTCGCCGACCTCGACCCGGCGTGGCTCTCGCTGCCCGCCGGGGTCGTCGCCGCCGCGCTCGTGCTGGTGTACGCGCCCGTTCCCGCGGACATGGCGACGATGCTCGCCATCACGGCGTTCAGCGTGAGCCTCTGGGTCGGGACGCCCGTGGCACCGTGGTTCACGGGCCTCGTCGCAATCGGGCTGGTCGGCGTCGCGTTCTCGACGGACCTCGCGCTCGTGGGCTTCCGCTCGCCGGCGACGTGGCTCATCGTCCTCGGCATCCTGCTCGGCGAGGCGACCCGCGAGAGCGGGCTGGCCGCGCTCGTCGAGTGGGCCGTCGTCGGACGGATGGACGACGTCCGCGGGGACGCGGTCGCCGCCTACCGGTACCTGCTCGTCGTCCTGTCGGTCGCGGCGCTGGCGTTCGCCGTGCTGGTGCCCTCGGCGCTGGTGCGCGTGCTCGTCCTCGGGCCCATCCTCTACTCGCTGGGGGACCTGTTCGAGGAGCCTCGCGCGCAGTTGGGCATCTTCCTCGGCCCGCTGTTCGTGACGTACTACGGCGCGAGCGGCGTGCTCACCGCCGCGCTGCCCAACATCGTCATCAGCGGCATCGTCGAGGCCAACGCGGGCGTCGCCATCGGGTGGTTCGAGTGGGGCCTGTGGATGGGCCCGGTGATGGGCCTCGGGCGGTCGCTCGCCGTCGTCGCCGTCGCGTACGTGCTCTACCGCCCCCGGGAC
>CAZPIG010000108.1:1429-8604 GCA_964586205.1 uncultured Halobacteriales archaeon
CGGACGACGCGCCCCTCGCCGTCGGCCCGCGGCAGCGGCGGATGCTGGCCTTCCTGTTCGTCGGCGTCGTCGTCTGGGCGACGGACGTCGTCCACGGCCTGCACCCGCTGTACGGCGCGCTCGTGGTCGCGCTGCTCGCCTACGCCCCGCGGGTAGGCGTCGCCGACCCCGCACACGTCGGCGAGGCCGACTTCTCCATCGTGTTCTACGTCGGCGCTATCTTCGCCATCGCGGAGGGCCTCCAGCGCACCGCCTTCACCGACCTCGCGGCGCGGAGCGTCCTCTCCTCGCTGCCCGGCGACGCGGGGCTCGGGGTCGTGCTCGCGTTCGTGGTCGTCGTCGCCATCCTCCTGACGTTCGTGATGGAGGGCCTCGCCGTCGCGAGCGTCCTGACGCCCATCGTCGTCTCGTTCGCCGCGAACGCCGGCGTCCCGGTGGTGCCCGTGGCGATGGTCGAGGCGGTCGCGCTCAACACCTACTTCTTCCCCTACCAGTCGGCCGTCCTCGTGGGCATCCTCGGTCTGGACGTGGTCGACACCGTCGAGCTAGTGAAGATGGCGACCGTCTGCTCGCTCGTGACGCTCGTCGTCCTGGTCCCGGTCCAGATACTCCTCTTCGTGGTGGCGTTCTGACTCGCGCTGTCGCGGTGGCGTCCCGACTCGCGCTGACGTGGTGGCGTCCCGACCCGCGCCGGAGGTCGTGAATAGCCCGGACCGACGCCTCAGCCGAAGTGCTCCTCGATGGCGACCTCGCGCTCCACCGTCCCCGTGTCCGTCCGCGGCAGCGGCTCCGTCCGGACGGCGTACTCCCGCGGGCGCTTGAAGTCGGCCAGCGTCCCGTGGTCCCGGCAGAACGCGTCGAGGTCGGCGGCGTCGACCGAGCCGTCGGTGCCGACGATGGCGGTCACCTTCCGCCCCCAGTGGTCGTCCTCCATGCCGAACACGAGCGCCTCCTCGACCGCCTCGTGGTCGGTCAGGGCGCGCTCGACCTCCGCCGGGTAGACGTTCTCGCCGCCGCTGACGAACATGTTGTCCACGCGGTCGATGACGTAGACGAAGCCGTCATCGTCGATGCGGGCCACGTCGCGGGTCCGGAGCCACCCGCCGAAGAAGGTCCGGGACTCCGCCTCGGGGTTGTCGATGTAGCCGTCGGGGACGCCCGGGCCGCGCGCGATGACCTCGCCCCGCTCGCCGGGGGCGACGGTGGCCTCGGGGTCGGGGTGCTCGTCGAGGGGCGCGGACTCGACGACCCGAAGCTCCCACGCGAACGACTCCTTGCCGACGGTGCCGGGGTGGTCCGCCTGGACCGACGGGTGGGCGAAGGTGAGGTTCGGGCCGCCCTCGGTCAGCCCGTAGGTGTTGTAGAGGGCCTCGCAGAGGTGCTCGGCGGTCTCCGCGACGAGGTCCCCGGTGACGACCGCGCCGCCGGTCCGGACGTAGTCGAGGCTGGACGTGTCGTAGCCGGCCTCCGCCTGGACCTCGTTCAGCGAGTCCAGTTGGGTCGGGACCGCCAGCAGCCCCGTCGCCCCGTGGTCCTCGACCAGTTCGAGCACCTCGCCGGGGTCGAAGGACTCGTGCAGCAGCGTCGTCGCACCGGCCAGCCAGTGGGGGTAGAGCCACGCGTCCGTCGTGACCATGTGGTACCACGGCGTCGTCACGACGGCGAGGTCGGTCTGGTCGATGCCGTGCTCCATGACGCCCTGGTAGGCCCCGAGCCACATCTGGTGGCCGTCGAACGCGACCGCCTTCGGGCGGCTCGTGGTGCCGCTGGTGTAGAAGACGCTGGTCGTCGCGTCGTCGGGGGGCGCGTCGAGCGGGTCGGTGGAGGCGTCCGCGAGGGCGGAGTCGTACGATTCGACCGAGTCGATGGGCGACTCGGGGGCCCCGACGGCGTCGGTGGCCGATTCGGAGGACTCGACGACGCTCGTGGACGCCTCCGCTCCGGCGTCGCCAGCCGCGACGGCGTCGAGGTCCGCCTCGCCCGCGTGCAGCGCGGCGTCGAAGTCGCCGCGGTCGAGCATCGCGAGGGCCGTCCCGGCGTTCGCGTCGTCGAACAGCAGCGCCCGTGCGTCGGCCGTCTCGGCCATGGCGACCAGCTCCGCCGTCTCGGCGCGGAACGGTAGCTGGACGTTCGCCGCGCCCCGCTTGTGGCCGGCGACCATCGCCTCGGCCGCCGCGGGCCGGTTCAGCGAGAGCACGGCGACCGGCGCGTCCCCGACGCGGTCGGCGAGCGCGTTCGCCAGCCGCGTGCTCCGGCGGTCGAACTCCTCGTAGGTGAACGCCTCCCCGTCGGCCGTGACGATGGCCCGGTCCGACCCGTGGACCCGCACGGTCCGCTCGAATGCGTCTCGGAGAATCATTCCTGGTCGTGCTGTGGCAGGACTTGCCAGCCGCGATATTAACGGTACCGGTAGGTGGGGCTATCGGCCGGGACCGGGGCTCCAGCGGGTGTGGAGCGACGGTCTCGTCGGAACGGACCCCCACTCGTCCGGGACGAAGCCGCCGCAGACCGGGACCGACAGCGTTCTCACCCCGGCCGTCCGAGCGGGCCACGTGGCTACCCGTCCCCTGTTCGACCGCGGACTCCGCTCGCAGGTCAAGCCGGCGTTCATGGCACCCGCCGTCGGGACGGCGCTGGCGGGCGGACTCCTCGCGCCGTCGTTCGCGCCGGCTCCCGGCCTCGCCCACGCGCTCGCGGTCGGAGCCGCGCTGTACGTCGCGCACCTCGTCGACGAGTACGTCGACGCGCACGTCCGCGGGGAGGACGAACCGTCGGTCCCCGCTCGGACGGCCCTGCTCGCCGCCGCCGCGTCGGGCGTCGCCTGTCTCGCCCTCCTGGGGCTGTTGTGGGCGCGCGGACGACGCGCGGGCGCGCTGGCCGGCGCGCCGCTGCTGGCGCTCGCGGTGCTGTACGCCCCGGCGCTCGACCGGCACCCGGTGGCGGGCACCGCGGGCTACCCAGTCGGCGTCGGCCTCGCGCTCGTCGGCGGCTACGCCGTCCAGGTGGGCGCGGGCGGGATGGGTATCGCGCTGTCGACCGCCGTCCCGCCGGCGGTCGCGGGCGTCGCGGGCGTGCTGGTCGTGTCGCTGGCGGCGGTGAAGGTGACGGTCGACCGCCTCGACAGGGACTTCGACCGGCGCGTCGGCAAGCGGACCGTGCCGGTGGTATTCGGCGCGCCCGGAGCCTGCCGCGTCAGTGCGGCCCTGCTGGTCGCCGCGGCGGGCCTCGTCGCGGGTCTGGTCGCAAGTGGGGCACTCTCGGCGGTCGCACTTCTCGCGGTGCCGCTGCTGGTCGTGGGGGCGTGGGTCGGGCGCGCCGAATCACCCGGGCGGGCCGTCCGCGTCCAGATGGCGCTGGTCTATCCCGTCGCCGCCGTGCTGTTTCTCGCCGGCTGCTCGGCTACTGGGTGCGTCGTCGGCCCGTTGCTCCCCTAAGCCCGCTTTCTGTCCCCCGAGCGCACAGTCCGGCCTCCGACGGAGCGGAGTTCCGACGTGCTCCGGCCTGCCGACGGTAGTATTGAGAGGAGTCGGTCAGCCGACGGGCTGTTGCCGGCTCGACAGCCGGCTTGGGTGGGACTTCGGAAGGGGCGGGCCGCTCGGCGAACCCCGGCGACGGTGAGCCGAGCGAAGCGAGGCGAACGACGGGAGTCGCAGCCCGCGCAGCGAAGCGAGCAGGAACGTCTCCCGGAACAAGCACCGCAGCCGAGTGAGCGGTGGGCGGCGCGAGCGAGGCGAGCGCCGCCGAATGGGCGAACGGCGAACGGAGTGAGCCGTGAGCAAGCGAGCAAGGCGAGGAGCGTAGCGAGCCGCGGGAGTCGAGCGGCCCGGGGCTTCCGGGTGCCAAGCAGCAGCGTGACCAGATTCGCAACCGTATCTCAACACTGCCCTGCCGACACCGCCCGGCTATAAGGTGGGGCTGACCCTCGGACCCACCGATGGGTCGCCGCACTCCCGACCGTCTCGCTTCCGGCCCCCTCGCTGCGGGTCGTCGAACGCGGTGGGCGCTCGTGGCCGTCGCCGCGCTCGTCATGGGGATGGCCGGTACCTACCAGTTCGTCTGGTCGTCCATCCGCAGCCCGCTGGGGGTGCAGGTCGGCGCGTCCGAGACGGCCCTCGGGACCGTGTTCACGCTGTTCGTCGTCTTCCAGACGGTCTCGCAGTTCCCCGCGGGGTGGGTCCGGGACCGGTGGGGCCCGCGGTGGCCGATGCTGGTCGGGGCGGTCCTGCTCGTGGTCGGCTACCTCGGGACCGCGTTCGCGGGGTCGGTGCCGACCGTCTACCTCTTCTACGGCCTCGGCGGAATCGGGGCGGGGACGGCCTACACCGTCGCCATCAACACGCCCACGAAGTGGACCGACGAGCGCCGCGGGCTGGCGACCGGCGTGGTCGGCCTCGCCTACAGCGGCGCGAGCGTCGCGCTCATCCCGGTCGTCCAGGGGCGCATCGAGGGGTCGTTCGAGCGGACGATGCTCGGGCTGGCCGTCCTCGTCGGCGTCGCCACGGCGGTCGCCGTGCCGGTGCTCAGAGACCCCGGTCCCGGCGAGGGGGCCGCGGACAGCGGACCGGCAGGTGGGGACGCGGACGCCACCTCCGGAGGCGACGAGCGGAGGGAGGACGGCGGTCGGGTAGCGAAGGCGAGCGAAGGCGGCGAGCCGACGACCCAGTACACGTGGCGGGAGACGGTCCGGACGTGGCAGTTCTGGCTGCTCTACGCCGTCTCGGTCGTCGTCAACGGCGTCGGGCTGATGGTCGTCGGCAAGGTGGTCGCCTTCGCGGAGGCGATGGCGCTGCCGGGCGCGGCCGCGGCGGCCGCGTCGCTGGTCGCGCTCGGCGACGGGGCCGGCGTCGTCGGCGGCGGGGCCGTCTCCGACCGCCTCGGCCGCGAGCGCACGCTGGCCGCGTCGCTCGTGCTCTGCGGCGTCTGTCTCGCCGGGGCCACGCTCGCGGCGGACGCCGGCCTCGGGGTCGCGTTCGTGGGCCTCGTGGCGGCGTCGGCCCTGTTCCGCAGTCCCCTCTTCTCGGTCGGCCCGAGCCTCGTCGGCGACTACTACGGGGCGGCCCACTCCTCGGAGAACTACGCCGCGCTCTACTCGGCGAAGCTGTGGGGCGGCGTCGTCGGGGGCGTCGTCGTGAGCGCGCTCGTCGTCCGCCTCGGCTGGGGGCCGATATTCCTCGCCGGCGCGGCGCTGCTGGTGGTGGCGGGCCTAGGAACGGGGTTCCTGCGGCCGGTCGAGCAGTAAGAGGCGACGACGCTCCGACCGACCACCCTCCCCGGTGGCCGGACCACCCCAGCCCTACGACCTGACCGCACTGACGAGGCCAGCGGTCCCGCCGGCGAACCCGGCGAGGACGATCACCCCGCCGAACCCGGCGACGAGGAGCCACAGCTTCTGGCGGCGCGGAACGAGGAAGGCGTTCGAGGGGTCGGCGGGGTCGTAGTGGACGGTCACCGTCTCGCCCTCGGGGTGGTCCTCGACGACGTTCCGGGCCCAGTCACCGCTCCTCGACGTCCGACCGAGGCCGGGCAGTACGTTCGTGCCCTCGTAGGTCTGCCCGTCGACGGTATACTCGTAGGTGACGTCGGGGTAGTAGGTCGTGTCGTCGCCGCCCGGCGAGACGCCGACCGTCGAGGAGACGACGGTCGCCTCCGTCGTCTCGTAGCTATCGATGCGCTCGCTCTGCTCCATCCACATGTACCCGCCGAGCGCGGCGAACGGGAGGCCGAGGACGACGACCCCCACGGACACGACTACTACTACCTTGCTCATGGCTCGGCACCGCCGGGACCGGCGGGCCGACGTGACGCGACGCGGAACATATCGGCTGTCGAGAACACTGGTGCAAAAGAGTTCCGGTGAGCGACACGTACCGTGGGCGTCGGCGAGCACGCGCTCGCCCATCTGCCGGTGAACGGGACACCTCGTCACTCGTACCGGAGCGCCTCGATGGGGTCGACCTCCGCGGCGCGCCACGCGGGGTAGAGGCCGGCGACGACGCCGACGGTGACGCCCATGGCGACGGCGAAGGCCATCCAGTCGAGCGCGAGCGCGAACGTCACGTCCGCGTACCGCGTCGCCGCGTAGGCGACGGCGTAGCCGAGCGGCACCCCCACCGCTGCGCCCGCGCCGCCCAGCAGCACCGACTCCGTGAGGAACAACTGCATCACGTCGCGTCTGGTCGCGCCGACGGCCTTCATGATGCCTATCTCGCGGGTGCGCTCGGTGACCGAGACGAGCGTGATGTTGGCGATGCCGATGGCCCCGACCACCAGCGAGATGACCGCGATGGCGGTCACGAACCGCGTGATGCGCTCGATGACGCGCTGTATCTCCTCGATGATGTCGCCGCTGGTCTGCACCGTGATGCCCGCGCCGTCGGGCAGTAACTGCGCGGCGTCGGATTCGCCGTCGAGGTACTCCTCTATCTCCGCCTTCACCGACTGGACGCGCCGCGTGTCGGCGACGACGGTGACCTGGGGGTAGGCGCGCTGCTCGACGTTCAGGTCCGGGACGGTGACGGTCGTCGCGTAGAAGGGGTCCGCCGGGACGTAGAAGCGCGGCGCGGCCTCGCCGAAGCCGCCGACGAGGCCGCCGCGGGTGCCCGAGACGACGCCGACGACCGTGACGGTCCGGCGCTCGCCCGACGCGAGCGCGAGTGTGACGTCGTCGCCGACCGAGACGTTCCCGCGGAACGCCGACGCGGCGGCCTCGTTTACGACCATCTCCGCCGCGCCCGACCGGAACCCCCGGCCGGCGACTACGGAGTCGTTCCCGAACGTCGCCGGCGTCGTCGCCGTCACCTGCTGTCTGGCGACGGTCTGGTCGCCGTACGCGACGGAGGCGGTGGGGACGATGCCCTGGGGTATCACCGCCTCGACGCCCTCGACCGCGGCGATGGCCTCGAGGTCGTTCGTCGTGAACACGGGGCTGGCGGCGGCCGCGAAGCCGCCCGGTCCCCCGTCGTCCTCGCCGGGCAGGAGGTAGACGTTGTTGGCGTTGGTCGTCCCGATCTGGCTCACGACGTCGGTCTGGACGCTCGCGCCGAAGGTCGCGAAGACGATGACCGAGGCGATGCCGATGACCACGCCGAGGACGGTCAGCGCCGACCGGAGCCTGTGGGCCCGGATGGAGCGGCCGGCGATGCGGAGGGTTTCGGCGAGGTCCATGGGTCAGTGGC
>CAZPIG010000109.1:0-8566 GCA_964586205.1 uncultured Halobacteriales archaeon
GCGGGAGGGCGTCGCGGGCCCACGACCCGAGCGCGACGAGCCGTGTACCCGTCCACGTCGCCGCTCGCGCGAGCGCCGCGAGGGCCCGCCCGAGGCCGCCGCGGGCGCGCGTGCCGGCGTCGTAGCGGAAGAAGCCGCCGACGAGGGCGGGAACCGCGACGAGAGCGGCTGCCGCCGCGAGGTACCAGCCGACGAGGAGGACGGAGCGCTCGCCGTAGGCCCGGTCGCGCTCGGCGACGAAGCGCGCGTCGAGGGCGGGCGGCACCGCGGCGCGGACGCGGCCGTCCGGACCGGTCCGCCCGACGACCTCTCCGCCGACCCGGACCGTCGCGCCCTCGACGGGGCGGCCGTGGCGGGTCGCCACCACCGTCGCCTGCCCGCCGGGGACGACGTGGCCGCCGAAGGAGACGTTGAGGGCCGGCAGGACGACGAGCCGCCGGGTCGCCGACGCCGCGCCGCGGCGGACGCCGAGGCGGACGACGGGGCGGTGCGGCAGGGTCAGCGTGGCCCGTCCCTCGTCGTCGGTGCGGGCGACGCGCGCGCGGTCGACGGTCACGTTCGCCTCCCGGACGGGCACGCCCTCGATGTGGGCCGCGACGGTTATCTCCGTGCCCTCCCGGGGCGTACCCTCGACCCGGAGCGCGACGCTGGTGTTGAGGTCGTACACCAGCGTGGAGTTGTTGCTCGTCTGGGAGAGTGCAGTCGGTGCTGGGCCGGCGTCGGGGAGGTCGGCGTCGTCGGTGGAGCTGCCGAACGACGGCGGGTCGCCGCTACCGAGCGACAGCCCGCCGTCGCTGCCGAGCGACATCGCGTTCCCCTCGGGTAGCGCGAGCCCTCGCCGCCCGCTCGCCGCGGAGACGTTCACGACCAGCTCCTCGTCGTAGGGTACCCGCGCCCGTATCTGGCCGCTCTCGTTCGTCGCGCCCACGCTCTCCCCGTTGAACAGCACCGTCACCCCGGCCGCGGGCTCGCCGCCGGCGGTGACCGTCACGACCACCGGCGCGCCGGGGATGGCCTCGCCGGCGACGCTGACCTCGTAGCCCGGCGGTAGCTGGGGGTCCTCGCGGACCCGGCGGTCGCCGCGCCGCTCGGCGTCCTCGGCCGTGTAGGGGCCGACGTACTGCGGGTCGCGCCCGAGGAAGTCCTCGTCCGGCGGCGGGACCGGGTTCGCCGGCCCCTCGCGAGCCACCGCCCGCCCGCCGGCGGCCTCGCGTGCACCCTCGGGCGTCGGGTCGAACCGAACCCAGCCGACCGACGGCACGTACACCTCGACCCACGCGTGGGTGTCGGCCGAGTAGAGCCGGTAGGTGTCCTCGCCGGCGGGCGAGCCCTCCGTGAAGCCGACGACGTACCGGGCCGGAATCCCCTCGCTCCGCAGCAGCACGGCCATCGCCGTCGCGAAGTACTCGCAGTAGCCGGCCTCCATCTCGAACAGGAAGCTGTCGGCCACGTCGCCCTCGGGCCGGGAGACGTTCAGCGAGAAGCCCTTGTTCGCGCGGAGCCACCGCCGGACGGCCACGGCCGACTCGTAGGCCCCGCTCGCGTTCGCGGTCACCGCTGCCGCGAGGTCCCCGACGCGGTCCGGCGCGTCCCCCGGCACCTGGGTGTACTGCTCGCGAATGGTCGGGGGAACTTCCGCGGTCACGTTCCGCATCTCGGCGGGCGTCGCGGTCGGCACTTCACTGACGACGGTGTACCGTTCGCCCTCGGCGAGGGTCCCGTCGGGCGCGAGCCCCGACAGCGGCGTCACGCGGACGTCGTCGGCGTCGCGGGCCGCCACGGAGACGGGCTTCCACGCGGCCGGCGTGACCGCGACGGGTCGCTCGGCCCGGAACTGCTGGACGACCCGCGTCGTGTTCCCGGGTGGCGGGGCCAGCGAGTCGACGAGCGGGCGCGCCCCGTCCGGTCGCTCCCAGCCGTCCCCGGAGTACCGGTCGTAGGCGGCGAACCGGAAGTAGCCGCTCCGGTTCGCGTGCACGGTGAAGGAGAGGATGACGGCCCCGGTGCCGTTGGTGAGGTGGCCCGGACCCGGGACCGACCCGACGGTCGTCGGGTCCGTCGACCCGACGCCGGGGCCCACGCCGGGCTGGCCGCCCTGACCGGGACTGCCGCTTCCGGGCTGGCCCCGTCCCTGCTGGCCTTGCCCCTGTCCTTGGCCCTGGCCCTGACCTTGGCCCTCCCCCTGGCCTTGCCCTTGCCCCCCTGCCCGCGGATTCTCGCCGAGGTCCGACCCGGGCGTCATCGCGCTCATCAGCCCCGCGGAGAGCAGTATCGCGAGGACGCAGAGGAGGGCGACGGCGGCGGTGGCCGTTCCGTTACGTTCCACGCTTCTACCATTTGCTATCTGGCGTTTATCTCTTTCCCCACGACCTTTTTGCTTCGCGCGGATGCGCGGCCCGCGAGGCGCTCCCGGAGGAGCGCCTCGCATCGGGGCCGCGCTCCGCGCTCTGAAAAAGGTCGATCAAAAATCGCCGTGCTTCGGCACCATGGAACACCGCCTCAGGTCGGCCAGTGCGAGAGTCGTCGTGTATCGGCTGGCACGGAACGCCAATTTTTGGTCGAGCTTTTTCGGGGCGCGGTGGGCGCGGCCGGACGGCCGCGCCCGCGCGCCCAGCAAAAAGGTCGTCGTGGGGATTGAAGAGGGGGGCCTGCGCAGGCGTTGGCGATGGACGGTACCGAAGACAGTGGCGACCCGACCCACCGCGACCTCGCGTCGCTGCTGTCGGGCGACGACGTGGCCGTCGCGGTCGAACCGGAAGCCGCGGGCCCGGAGGCGTTCGCCGTCGACCCCGACGCCGACCCCGGGACGGTCTTCCCACAATCGGTGGCCAGCGGGGGCCCATCGCCGACCGGCGTCATCCTCTGGACCCGCGTCGCACCCGACGCCTTCGACCCCGACCGGCCGCTCGGGGTCGAGGTGGCCCGCGACGCCGACTTCGAGGACGTGGTCTACCGCGGCGTCGTCGGCGACGCCGACCCCGTCACCGTCCACGACCACACCGTGAAGGTGGACGTGGACGGCGCGCTCGCGCCGGACAGCCACTACCACTACCGGTTCGTCCACGACGGGACCGCCAGCCGGACCGGCCGCTGCCGGACGCTGCCGGCCCCCGACGATAGCCCGGAGTCGCTGTCGCTCGTGGTCCTGACCTGCCAGAACTACCTGAACGGCTACTACGGCACCTACGGCCACGTCGCCCGCGAGGACGTGGACTTCCTGCTCCACGTCGGCGACTTCGTCTACGAGTCCGACGCTGGAGACTTCCTCGGCATCGGGAGCCAGTCCTACGAGGGCCGGGACCTCGAGCTGCCGAGTGGATACGACCGCGTCCGGACGTTGGCGGACTACCGGTACCTCTACCGCACCTACCGGTCGGACCCGCTGCTGCAGCGCGCCCTGGAGGCGCACACCCTGATAGCGGCGTGGGACGACCACGAGGTGGCAAACGACGTCTACTGGGACTACGAGGCCGGCGCGCCCGGGGCGGACCACCCGCGCGGCGACGACCCCGAGTTCATGAACCGGCTGGCGGCCGACGCGCTCCACGCGTGGTGGGAGTACATGCCCGCGCGGATGGGCTACGACCCGTCCGCCGAGGACCTCCAGGACCGCTTCACGCTCTGGCGGACGTTCGAGTTCGGCGACCTCGTGGACCTCGTGCTGACCGACGAGCGCCTCTACCGCGAGAAGCCCCGGAAGAACTGGCTGCCTACCCGGAGCGCGACGGCCCCGGCGAGCGAGCCCCTCGACCGGACGATGCTCGGCCCGGACCAGCGCGCGTGGTTCCTCCGGGAGGTCAGGGAGTCCGACGCCACGTGGACGGTCTGGTCCGACGAGGTGCTGACCGTCCCGCTCCGGCTCGGCGCGGGGCCGCTGTCGCTGTACCCAGTCCAGGGCGGCTGGGACGGCTACAAGCGCGAGCGCCGCCGCATCTTCCAGCGCTTCGCCGAGTGGGACGTCGAGAACCTCGTCACGCTGACGGGCGACATGCACAGCTACGTCGCGGCCTACCAGCAGACGGCCTACCGCGACCCGCTGACTGGGGCCGTCCACCCGACGGACGTCGACGAGGTCGAGCGCCTCGGCGTGGAGTTCATGACGCCCGCGGTGACCAGCCTCAACGTCGCGGAGGCGCTGGGGGTAAACCGTGGCGTCCTCGCCGGCCCGACCCGGCGGCTGCTGCAGTGGCTCGTCCCGGCGATGAACCCCCACTTCGAGTTCTTCGACAGCCACCGGTGGGGCTACTCCGTCGTCGAGTTCACGCGCGAGGACTGCACCTACACGGCTTACAGCGTGGACAAGACGGAGAACTCGCCCGACGCGGAGCGCGAGGTGGTCGTGTCGCTGCGGGTCCCCGAGGGCGAGGTGGAGATGGAGGACGTGACGGAGGCGGCGCGGGAGAAGCTGGAGGACGGGGAGGGGCTCGACGACGCCGAGGAGCCGTCGGTCGGCGAGGAGGACGCGGGCGAGGTGGTCGAGGAGGCGGACGAGGCAATCGGTGACGCGGCCGCGGAATCGGACGACGAGGACAGGGAGACGCCGCCGGCCACGGACGGCGGGCGCGCGGGCGAGGACTGATAGTGATCCGCGGAAGTCGTCATAGTTTCTCGACGGGCAGCCGCCAACGATTGTAGAGGCGAATCGACCGCTGGTCGGTGGCTGCTGGGCCAACCACTTCCGGGGTGGGACTACGGAAGGGGCGGGCCGCTCGCCGAACCCCGGCGAAGCAAGCACTGCAGGCGAGGGAACGAAGTAACCGAGCCGAAGCGCGCAGCGAGCGCGAGGCGCGACCGCAGGGAGCGCCTCGTCCGCGCGAGCGGCCGGAGGCCGCGAGCGCCGCGGGAGGCGAGCGGGCCGGGGCTTCCGGGGGCCAAGGTCGTCGGTCGACCATCGATTTGGAATCCCGGTCGGCACTATTCGGACACCCGCTGACGTCGCCGCAGATTCTGGAATATACAGTCTCGTTTACTCCCCGATGGCGTCGCTGGCGTCCCGGAACAGCCCGTCCAGTATCTCCGGCGTCGTCGGGTGGTACGCGCGGTCGGGTAGCTCCCGGACGTCCAACTTCATCTCGACGGCCACCTGCATCGTCTTCGCCATCACGTCGGCGTGGTAGTGCAGCCCCTGGTAGCCCAGCACGGTCCCGTCGTCGGCGTCGGCGACCAGCGTCGCCAGCCCCTCCGGGACCGCCTTGGTCTTGAACACGCCGTCGTCGGCCGCCTCGCGCGTGACGGCGACGTAGTCCAGGTCCGCCGCCTCCGCGGTCGCCTCCGAGTGGCCGACGCGGGCGAACGGGTACACCCCGAGCCCGGAGAAGATGACGTGGTGGTGGACGTTCTCGTAGGCGTCGAGGGGTTCGCCCCGCTCGCTGGCGAGGACGTTCTCGGCCGCGACCGCGCCCTGCTCCTTGGCGACGTGGAGAATGGGCTCGCGGCCGTTGACGTCGCCGACGACGAACGTCCGGTCGTCGTCGCGGGCGCGCATCGTGTCCTCGACCCACCCCGGCTCCGGGTCGAGGCTCGTGTTCTCGATTCCGAGCCCGTCCACGTTCGGCCGGCGGCCGGTGAAGAGGTACAGCTCGTCGGCCTCGACCGCCTCGTCCTCGCCGGCGTGGTCGAGGTGGAGCCGCACGCCCCCGTCGCCCGTCGGCTCGACCGACTGCTCGTGGGCGTGGGTCAGCACGTCCACGCCGAACTCCTCGCGGTAGAGCTCCAGCAGCGCGTCGCCGTAGGGCGCGTCGGCCTCGTCCAGCGGCCGCGCGTCGTGCTCGACGACGGTGAGGTCCACGTCCCCGGCCTCCGCGAGGTACGGGACCAGCTCGAGGCCGACGTAGCCGAAGCCCATGACGACCCCCGAATCGGGGAAGCTGGTCGCGTCGAGCACGTCCGCGCTCGTCCGGTAGTCTACCTCCTCGATGCCCGGCAGGTCGGGGACGTTGACGACCGACCCCGTCGCGATGGCCACGTAGTCGGCCTCTATCTCGCGGTCGCCGACGGCGACCGCGTGGTCGTCGACGAACCGGGCGGTGTCGTGGACGAACTCGACGTCCTCCCGCTCGGCGAGGTCGTGGACCGCGGCGCGCCGGTGGGCAGCGAAGTTCTGGACGTGCTCCTCCTTGGTCTCGACGACCGCCTCGGCGTCCACCTCGGGCGACGGTCCGAGGCGGTGGTCGTGGCGGACCTGGAAGCGGTGGGCTCCCGCGGACAGCACCTCCTTGGAGGGCATACAGCCGCGGAGGATGCAGAGCCCGCCGCCGGGCTCTCCGTCGTCCACCATGGTCACGGAGACGCCGGGCTCGTCGGCGAGGCGCTCGGCGACGACGACGCCCGCGCTCCCGTACGCGCCGATGACGACGACGTGGGTCATACCGGTGGGTCTCCCGCCTGGGGTTTATCCGTTTGGTTGGCGGGTGCAAGCTGGTGGGCGAGCGAGGTAGGTAGCTCGACGTCACCACCCGAACATCGAGCCGGACGCTTCAAGACCCGCCGCGACCACGCTACCACACAACCAATGGCCCCGCCGCTGGTCGTCGACATCGACGGCACGCTGTCCCGCGCGGACCGCTCCATCGATGCCCGCGTGTTCGACCCGCTCCGGGAGTGGCCGGCCCCGGTCGTCGTCGCCACCGGCAAGGCGATGCCGTACCCCGTCGCGCTGTGCACCTACGTCGGCATCGACCGGGCCGTCGTCGCCGAGAACGGCGGCGTCGTGGTCGTCGGCGACGACGTCCGGCTGGTGGGCGACCGCGAGGCCGCCGACGCCGTCGCGCGCGACCTCCGCGAGCGGGGCCACGACCTCGGCTGGGGACCGACGGACCTCGTGAACCGCTGGCGCGAGACGGAGATAGCGGTCAGCCGGGAGCTTCCGCTGGACGTGGTCGAGGCGGTCGCCGCCGACCACGGCCTCGAGGTCGTCGATTCGCAGTTCGCCTACCACGTCAAGTCGCCCGCCGTGGACAAGGGCGCGGGCCTCGTCGCGGCCGCCGAGGTCCTCGGGCTGTCGCCGGGCGACTTCGTCGCCGTCGGCGACTCCGCCAACGACGTCGAGACCTTCGAGCGCGCCGGCCGCTCGTACGCGGTCGCTAACGCCGCCGACGCCGCGCGCGCCGCGGCCGACGTGGTGACCGACGGGGCCTACGCCGAGGGCTTCCTCGAAGCCATCGCGGACGTTCGAGAGGGGTCGCCGTAGGAGGTCCGCGAACTGCCTCCCGGACACCACGTCGGCCGGTCACTCGAACTCCGTGAGCTCCGACCGCGGCTCGCCCTCGGCGGCGGACCTGGGCGTGCGCTCGCCGTCGTGGGCCCGCTCGAACGCCCGGCGGTACCGCCGGAGCTTCCGGTACAGGAGGTAGCCGAACAGGCCGTCGAACGCGACGACGTAGCCGAGGAAGCCGACGAACTCGGTGACGCCCGGCACCAGCACGACCGACAGCGCGACCACCGGCGCGACGAGGGTGTTGTAGGTCCCGTGGATGAGCGCCGCTATCAGCAGCCCCTTGACGACGATGGGGCCGCCGTTGCCGGGGTTGAACTTCGCCAGCCCGAGGTAGTAGCCGGCGAACGCCGAGTAGATGACGTGGCCCGGCCCGGCGAGCGCGCGCAGTCCCGCTAGCTCGCCGCCCTGCCGGACGAGCTCGAGGCCGCCGGCCCCGACGACGTCGACCTCCTGGGAGATGTAGAGGGCGTTCTCGATGGTCGCGAAGCCGAGGCCCGCGACCGCGCCGTAGACGGCCCCGTCGACGACGGCGTCGAAGCTGCTGGAGCGGTAGGCGAACAGCCGGACGGCGAGCCACTTCACCGTCTCCTCGACGGGCCCGACGACGAGGTAGAAGAACGGAACGAGTCCCAGAAAGCCCAGCACCGCGAAGAACGGCTGGAGGGCCGTGTTGACCACGGCGGCGAACGTGGCGAACAGGACGCCCAGCAGGAACGTCACCGCGAGCAGCCCGACGGGCTCGCTGGTGGTGACGTCGGCCCGGCGGACGTAGACCGCCAGCAGCAGCGCCGGCACGACGGAGGCGATGGTCAGCCCCGTCACCGCCGGGCGGGCGACGCCGCCGAGGCTGCCGAGCGCGAGCTGGGAGAGGAGGATGAGCACGGCCGCGACGACGACCGCCGCGCGCCCGCCGACCACGCCGAGCGTGTAGATGGCCGACGAGAGGCGGTCGAGGGGGCCCCGGACCTCCCACGTCGCGACGTCGTAGAGGTCGGTGGCCCCGTCGGTGGCCTCCTCGATGGGGTCCCGCCGGCCGCTCATGCGGCGGCGTAGGGAACCGACCGTGGTAACACTTTGGGACCCAGTTTCCGTCCGGATGCTCCGGCGTCGGCGACCGGGCGTAGCGGTCCCCGTCAAGTGCTCGCCGAACCCTTATCCGGTCGCCCGCCGATTCCCCGGCATGCTCCGCACGTTCTGGGCCGGCGTCGGCCTCTCCGTGGTCGGTCTGGCGGGCTACGCCGTCGGGCTCGCCCGCCCGTATCCGGGCCGGGCCTTCGCCGTGACCGCCGTGATGGCCGGCGTCGCGCTGGTGGCCGTCGGGGCCGGCGGAGGTGAGGAGTGATGGCGACG
>CAZPIG010000110.1:0-8534 GCA_964586205.1 uncultured Halobacteriales archaeon
CCGCCCCCACGCTTACCACACCCCCACACGACTACCACCCATGAACCGCGGCCCCGAGTGGACCGGACGCATCGAGCGCGCCGACCCCGAAGCAGCCGACGTGGAGCCCGACCGCCTCGCGGACGCCGTCGTGTACGCGAAGACCCACGACACGCCCGCCCACCAGGTGCGCTACGACTTCAGCGACGACGCGTGGGCCGAGGCGGAGGGCGAGCACGGCGGCCGCATCGGCCCGATGCCCGACCGCCGCGGCGGTCCCGCGGGCGTGGTCCTCCACGAGGGCCGCGTCGTCGCCGAGTGGGGCGACACTACCCGCGTCGACCACGCCTTCAGCGTCGCCAAGAGCTTCCTCTCCATCTGCGCTGGCGTCGCGTACGACCGCGGGCTGATAGCCGACGTGAGCGACCTGGCCGCAGATTACGTGGCCGACCTCGACGACAGCGCCGTCGGCGGCACCTTCGAGGGCGACCACAACGGGGCCATCCGGTGGGAGCACCTCCTGCAGCAGACCAGCGAGTGGGAGGGCACGCTGTTCGGAAAGCCCGACAGCGTCGACCGCAACCGCGCCGTCGGCAAGGAGACGGAGGCCGAGAAGGGAGCCCACCGCGACCTCCGCGAGCCCGGCACCTTCTGGGAGTACAACGACGTGCGCATCAACCGCCTCGCGCTGGCGCTGCTGCGCGTCCACGGCAAGCCGCTCCCCCGAGTCCTGGCCCACGAGGTGATGGAGCCCGCCGGGGCCACGCGGACGTGGGAGTGGCACGGCTACCACAACTCGGACGTGCTCGTCGACGGTACCCGGATGCGGAGCGTCTCCGGCGGCGGCCACTGGGGCGGTGGCTTCTGGGGCAGCGCGCGGGACCTCGCGCGGGCCGGCCAGCTCCTCGCGAACCGCGGGCAGTGGGGCGAGAAACAGCTCCTCTCCGAGGAGTGGGTCCAGATGGCCACCGCGCCCTGCGGCGTCCAGCCGACGTACGGCTACCTCTTCTGGCTGAACACGGACCGGGCGCTCTGGCCGAGCGCGCCCGCGTCCTGCTTCGCCATGCTGGGCCACGGCCGGAACGTGGTGTGGGTGAACCCCGAGGACGACCTCGTGGCGGTGCTGCGGTGGCTCCGGTCGCCCGAGGAGGGGGAGTTCGCCGACGACGACCGGTACGGCGGAGACAGTCGGGCGATGCCGATCCAGGACGGCTTCTATCGACGGCTGTTGGACGCGGTGGGGTAGTCCGGGGTCACTACTGCTTCTACTGCGACGGCGCGTCCTCGCCGGACGATGGCTCGACGACACCGGCCTCGGCGGCGTCCCGGAGCCAGCGCTCGGTCGTCGCCAGCCGCCAGACGAGCCCGTTCGGCACCGGCCCGGCGTCGCTGTAGGCGTCCGCGTCCGGGGGGTTCCGGTAGTAGGTCCGGACCAGCGACGCGAGGGTGTCGGCGTCGACGAAGCCGCGGCGCACTAGCTCCACGCCGTCGGCGTGGTCCCGCCGGGTGGGCTCTCCGACGGCGTCCCCCCGGGCGGCCTCTCCGTCGGCGTAGTCCCGCCCGACGAGCTCTCCGTCGGTTTGGTCCCCCCGGGCGGCCTCTCCGCCGTCGTCCGCGTCGCCCCGCCGAGCGGCCTCTCCGCCGTCGTCGCCACGCTTCGCCGGACCCTCCGGGTCGAACAACGCCTCGACCCGCCCGCGCTCGGCGGCCAGCCCGCGGGTGACCAGCGGCTCGAACGTCGGCCCGTCGCCAGCCGAGACGACGCTGTCGGGCAGCAACGGCGACGCCCACTGCCGGAACAGGTACTTCCGACGGCCGGCGCGCATCCGGAACTCCTGGGGCAGCGAGTACGCGAGGTCTATCACCCGCGCGTCGAGCAGCGGGTGGCGCACGTCCACGCCGACCGCGAGCGCCAGCCGGCGGTCGAACGCGAGCAGGTCCAGGTAGGGGCTGTGGAACTTCGCCCGGTGGGCGTCCTGGGTGACGAGCAGGTCGTACCGGGACTGGGGGTAAGCGGGTCCCCCGGGATGGGCCATCGCCGCTCCGGGAAGCGCGTCCGCCGGCGCTCCCGGCAGGGCGTCCGCCGGACCTCCGGGAGCGGCGTCCGTCACGCGCTCCCGGAGGTCCTCGGCGAGGACGGACCCGGGACCGAACGTCCGCTCGTCGGGGAAGCGGCCGCCGACGAGGCCGGCGAGCTTGACGAGGGTGAACCACCCGAGCTGCCGGTTCGAGGTGCCGTCGCCCAGCATCGACCGGACGGCCGTCGCAACGCGGCCCTGCCGGAGGAGGTCGACGTAGCCCGACTGCTTGCCGTCGAAGGCGTTGCCCCCTTCGCCGGTGAGCAGGACGCGGGTGTCCGTCCCGGCAGCGCGCTCGTACAGCGCCCGGAACGCGGCCGAGAGCTTGTTGACCACGGGGCCTTCGAGAGCCACCGGGTCGTAGAACGGCGCGTCGAGCCGCGGCCCGAGGTCGTCGGCGACCACCTCGTGGCGGTCGAGGTCGTGGGCGGCCGCCACGTCGCGGATGCGCCCGCGCTCGGCGCGGGTCAGCGCAGCGTCGCCGACCGACTCGAAGACCATCGAGTACGCCGCGACGGGCCCGTCGGACAGCTCCGCGGCGAGGGCGGCGACGGTCGTCGAGTCCAGCCCGCCGCTGAGCTCCGTACCGACGCGGCCGGTCGAGCGCAGCCGCGCCGCCACCGCCGCCCGGCAGCGCTCGTCCAGTTCGGCCCGGAGGTCGGGCTCGCTCGGCGGAAGCGGCGTCTCGGTGGGGTGCCAGTACTCCCGGACCTCGACGGCTGTCGCGTCGGCGTCGGGTCCGCCCGCCCCGCCGCCTGCGTCGTCGCCAGCGACCCTGCCGTCGGTATCGACGACGGCGGTGTGGCCCGGCGGGAGCCGGTAGACCCCTTCGTAGACCGTGAGCCCGGGCGTCAGCGTGTGGTCCTCGACGTGCTCGGCGACGCGGGGCTCGCAGACGCCGACGGGGCCGTCGAACAGCGAGACCACCGGCGTCCGGTCCGAGGCGACGACGAGCGCCCCCTCGGGACGGCCGTAGAAGACCTGCCGGAGGCCGGTCCGACCCCGGACGACCTGCAGCCGTCCGGCCGCGGCGTCGTAGACGACGACGGCGAGCGGTCCGACCACTCGCTCGGGGAAGTCGGTGCCGAACGCCCGGTAGGCGTCGAGCAGCAACGCGGCGTCCGACCGACCCGCTTCCGGGTTGTTCGCGTGGTCCGCGTCCGGCACCTCGCCGTAGAGGTCGCGCCCGAGGGCGGCGCGGTTGTCCACGCGGCCGTCGACGGCGAGCCAGACGTCGCCGTCCCGGAGGGGCTGCTCGGTTGTGGCCCCCGTCGGCGTGGCGTGGCTGTGCTGGTGGCCGAGGCGGACGTCGTCGACCGACACGAGCCGCTCGCCGTCGGTCCCGCGGTAGTCCATCCGGTGGTGGGCCGCCCGCACGGCCGCCGCGTCGCGGGTCCCGCCCGGGTCCCAGACGCAGAGGACGCCGGCCACGGCAGTCACCCCGAGCGGTGCCGCGTCGGAGTCGTCGCGAGCGACGCAAACGTCGTGAAGGTTCGAAGCGTCACGTGTATCGGAAACGCCGGAAGCGGCCGACCGTCGTGCGTCTCACGAACTGGTCCGGACCGGCCGGACCGGCCGCCCCGGACCACGAAGTGGTCGTTCGGCCGCTCGGTCGTCAGCGGCGTAGTCGGCGCACGCCCCGCTTTACCGTCGCCACCGGGCCGTCCTGCTGTTCGGCTTCCTTGCCGCTCCAGTCGTAGTAGTGACCGTCGGAACCGCCGCCGATGATGGCTGCCATTGGTTTCACCTGTGCCGGCCGGCGCGGAACCGTGCTCCACGTTACCGACCCGCACATCTTGGCCTCAAGGACTCCCTCGTTAATACAATACCGGAGTGATGTGCTATCGGTGCAAGCGTCCGTCCCGCGTCGTCGGGAAACCGATTTACGCGCGTCGTGCGACGCTCCGACGAGATGGCGACAGACGCCGAAGCATCCGCCGTTCTCGACACGGACCGCCTCGCGGAGTGGAACGACACGTGGGCGCTCGCTATCGTCTTCGGCCTCGCCTCCGTACCGTGGACCTACGCCTTCGTCGCGGGGCTGCACATTCCCCTCTGGCCCTCCTTCGTCGCCTCCGCGACCTTCTACGCGGCCGGCGGGGGTATCGAGGGCATCAAGCGCGGCTACGCCAGCAACGCCGCGGGCATCGCCTACGCGGCGGCGACGCTGGCCGTCGTGGACGCCCTGCTCGGCGGCGGCCCCGTCGCGCTCGCGGTGGTCGTCGGCGCGTTCATGTTCCTCGCCAGCCTCCACGAGTTCGTGCCGCTGCTGTCGTTCGTGCCCGGCGGCTTCTTCGGGTACGCGACGATGTTCTCGGTCGAGGCCGCCGGCGCGACGGCGTTCGGGGTTCCGGGGCTCCCGGGCGAGACGCTCGCGGCACTCCTCTCGATGCTGCTCGGGGCGTGTATCGGGCTGGGGACGGAGTGGCTGAGCGAGCGATTCGCGTGAAGTCCCCGTGAACGATAGATTGGAACACCCGTGGCCACGCGCTGTCAGCAGCTCGCGTCGGCACTCTCCAGGATGGTCGGTCTGTCCGCCAACTCGAACTCGATGTACAGCTTCGGACAGACCTCGCCGGAGCCGTGCTCCAACAGGTCCGCGCTGAGGGAGTGGTCGGCGACCGAGGCGCGAATCGCGACGATGTCCGCCTCGGGTGGCGTCACCGTCACGGACCTGCGCTCGTCCGGTCCCACCTCGTACGACGACCACTCCCCGACCCCGTCGGGCGTTTCGAGCGCGAATCCGAACGTCAGCGGCTCGTCCTGCCCGTTCACGAGAACCACCTCTAGCTCGTCGATGGTGCCAGACGGACCGCCGAGTCCGGCACACCCCGAGAGCAGCGGCAACGGACAGCCCGCGAGCAGGACCCGCCGACGCGTAGGCGGCATTTCTTATCGAGGAAGGCCGCTCGCGAATCATGAATCTTTAGCTCCCGAGATTTTGTCGCTGATACGACATCATCAGCAAGGATTTTCCACCAGCTATCTAGACGGAGGGGTACGTTCCACGAACACTCGGCCGCGGACGCCACGAATACCCGGCCACGGACGCCACGAACACCCGGCCGCGGACGCCACGAACGCCCGGCCCCGGACGCTCCCGGTAGAGCGAGCAAGTCGGGGGAGCACCTCCGACCGGCCGACGTCGGGAGAGCGGACGGAGATTCGACGCCACCGGAGACGAGACCGATGACACGACCACGACACCACGACGGCAGGAGAACCGACCGACCACTTCCGAGAACCGACCGAACACGCCCGTCCCCGCGCGGGCGGGGCCACGAAACGAGTCAGACCGGGAGCTGATACCATGGACGCGAAGCGCAAACTCCGGGTCGTCACGGTCGTGCTCGGCGGACTGACCGTGCTCGCGAGCGTCGTGACCGTCCTCGCGTACGCCGGTGAAGCGGCGTCGTTCCTGCCCACGCCGCCGCAGTTCGCCGGCGTGTTCTCGCCGTTCGTCGTCATCGTCGCCGTGGCGCTCGGGAGCTACCTCGTCGTCAGGCGGCTCCGCTCGCGGTACTGGATGGCCGCGGGCCGCGGGGCGGACCTCGCGCCGGAGGGCGGCGGCCGCTTCGGCGCGACCGAGTTCGCCGGGACCGTCCACGGGCGACCCGTCCGCGTCCACGTCGAGGCGGTCGGCGGTGGCAGGGACTCGCGGGCATACACGGTCGTCTCGGCCGAACTGTCCGAGCAGGCCGACGACGGGGTCATCGTCAGCCCCGTCGCCGACGGCGGCCCCGACGTCGCTCCCTTCGAGGTCGCCGAGCAGGCCGACGTGGCCGACGACCGGCTGGCCGCCGTCGGCGGGTCCGAGGCGGCCACGTCGGCGGTCGTCGGGGGTCGCGCGCGGGAGGCGCTGCTGGCCGTCGAGGACCTGGAGCAGGTGTTCGTCGGCGACGAGAGCGTCGCCTTCGAGGGCCTGGAGCGCGAGGGCGTCATCGGCGGCGAGAACCTCGACGTCAGGCGGGCCATCGTCAAGAAGTACGACCCCGAGTACGACTACTGGGGCGAGGGGACCGGCGACGCGTCGACGGTGACCCACCTCTCGCGGGACCCGGTGCTCGACCCCGACGAGCTACGGCGGCAGGTCGAGGCCGTCGTCGCCGTCGCCGACGCCTTCGAGGGGGCCGGGTGAGGAGGGTCGGTTTGCGGCTCGCCGGATTGCGAGCACACGCTCCGCGGTGCTCGCAGGGTTGCTCGCCCCAAAAGTAGTCCCACCAGGATTCGAACAACGCCGAGACGGTCCTGCTCGCCTCGCGTCGCTCACTTCGTTCGCTCCGCTCGCCTGCGCGGGCTGCGACTCGTCTCGTTCGAATCCTTCCATCGACGATTCACGACGCCCCGAACCGCGAGCACACGCTCCGCGGTGCTCGCTCGTAGGGGCGTCGAGAATAGTCCCACCAGGATTCGAACCTGGGTCGCGAGCCCCAGAAGCTCGCAGGATTGGCCGCTACCCCATGGGACTGCCGTCTGCACCCACCTGTATCCGGTCGGCCCTTGTAAGCGTTGCGCGTTCGACCTGCAGACACGGGGACCACGAACGCGACCCCCTCAATCGTCGTCCGACGATAGCTCGCCGTCCGCCGCCACGTCACCGTCCGACGACGCCCCACCAGCTACCACCGACCTCTCACCGTCTACCGACGACAGCGGGAGACCGGCCGCCTCCAGCGCCGCCACGCCGGCCGCCGACGCGTCGGCCCCGTCGCCTGTCCACTCCGCTCCGACGTCCGCCGCACCCTCGACGTCGCCCGGCGACGCGCCGGCAACGCCCGCCGCCGCGACGGCCGTCTCCTCGCGCTCGACGGGCGTCTCGACCGCGCGCCACCGCTTCCACCCGCGCTCGGCCAGCGCCAGTCCGCCCACGCAGGTCACGACGAGCAGCAGCGCCGTCCACCCGGAGGCCGCCACCACGCCGCCGAGAAAGGAGAGGACGGCGACCGTCGCGCCCGCGGCGAGCGCGAGCGTCGGGTCGCCGACGGACCGCTCCCCGAACGGCGTCTCCCGCACCCGGCCGCCCGCCTCGACCGCGAGCAGCCGCCGGTCGGTCACCGCGTAGACGGTCCACTGGCCGGCCGCCGACGACGTGGGGTCCTCCTGGGTCCCCGCCCCGCGCGTCCGCTCCGCGTGCGCGCCCTCCTCGTCCGCCGAGGAGCCCGGACCGGACTGCCGACGGACCGTCCACCACACGCGCACGGGCTCGTCCTCGTCGACGTGCTCCGCGAGACGCTCGGCGAGGCGGTCGGGGCGGCGTACCGCGACGGTCGTCGCCGTCTCCGGGTCGTCGCGTCCATCGCTCGGCGCGTCGTCGCGTCCATCGCTCGGCGCGTCGTCGCGTTCGTCGCGCGGCACATCGCGAGCGGCGTCCGTCCCGCCACCCCGCGGCGGCGCGGAGTCGGCCGCGTCCACTGCGGCGTCGGCCGCGTCCGCCTCGTCGTCCGGGCCGTCGGCGACCATCGACGGGCGAGCGTTCCGCGCTCCGGCGGATAGTTATAGGGGGGTTAGGGGGTCGCCGACCCGAACCGACACCCACTTGCCCGCCATCCGCCCATCCACGCCCATGTACGTCGGACGCCTGCTCGTGGTCGGGCCGTCGGTCGCCGCCTACCGGGTCTCCTCGCGGTCGTTCCCGAACCGCGCCGTCGCCGACCGCGGCGGGGTCCTCACCGTCGGCCCGACGGCCGAGGCGGAGGAGACCGACAACCCCTACGTCTCGTACAACTGCGTCCGCTTCGTCGGCGACGGCCCCGCGCCCGCCGACCCGGCCGGGGCCCGCGCGGCGGTGCTGGGCAACGGCTCGCACGTGGACCCGGTCGCCGAGAAGGTGGGCCGCGGCTACCCCGCGCGCGACGCGCTCGCGGAGGCGCTGCTCGCGCTGGACTACGAGAAGGACGACTACGACACGCCCCGCATCGCGGGCGTGGTCGAGCGGACCGGGGGTGGCGTCGAGGGGGCCGGCGATTCCGGGGCCACCGCCCACGTCGGCGTCGTCCGCCGCGACGCCCTGCTGGTGGAGGCGGTCGCGGAGCCCACGCTGGTCGCGACCTACGAGCGCGACGCCCCCGAGGCGTTCGCGTTCGGGGCGGAGACGGCAGCCGGAGCCGCCCGCGCGGCCTACGACCTCGACTTCGAGCATCCCGTCTGCGCGGCCGGGGTCGCGGTCGCGGACGGCGGCTTCGAGTCCGCCGTCGTGAACGGCGACTGACCTGCGGACTCGCGGGGACGGGGGCGGTGCCCCGACCGGAGCATTGCCGTGGCGGAGATTTTTTGAGGCTGGTTCCCCAACTCCGGCGTGCATTGAACAAGCGCTCTCGGCCGTAGACCCGCTCGGACACAGCGGGGTCGGCTGGCTCGCCGGCTGTGGGCCGCCCGCCGGCCCGACCGGACCGCTGCCGGTCGGGGCTTCCGACGGTCGGTCACGCTGACCGGCACCTCGTTCTCGCCCTGCGCGTAGCGACGCGGTCGGTTCGTGGA
>CAZPIG010000111.1:0-8531 GCA_964586205.1 uncultured Halobacteriales archaeon
CGAGTACGCAGGAGGCCCTGGACTACGGGTACGACGCCAAGCTACACCCCGATGTCACCGGGAAGTACGACCAGGGCGAGGTGACAGCCAGCGACGTTGACGTTCGGGACGTCATCGCTCCGCCGCCGGGTGGGGACGGTGTCGACCTCGTCACGCTCCCATAATCGCATCGTTCTAACAGTCGCACAGGTCGCCGAGCCACAACGCGATCTCACCCGCGTCGGTGATTCGGACTTCGACGTCGACCACGTGGTCGCGGTCGTCCAGATTCCGCACGGTCACGTGGTCGAGAACGACTTCGGAGTCGTCGGACTCCAGCACGCCGCAGCCCGACAGCGCGCCCTCGCTCCGGTCCGCTCCCAACAGTGACCCGACAGCTCAGCACTGTGGCTCGGGGATATCCACGGTCCAAAACGATATCGCTCCGGACTCCGTGATTCTGACCTCGCCGGCCGCACAGCCACCGCGGTCCGTCAAGTACCGCAGTCGCGCGGACTCCCACTCCTCGTCCTGCTCGAACTTCGCGCGGACGACGTACTCGGCCAATCGCTTCTCGCTTTCGTCGAGGACGATACCCGCTACCGAATCCTCGGGCGGCACGTCGCCGGTCCACCCCGTGACGGAGACCGTCTTCTGTCTGAAAAGCTCCCCGTCCCGGAGTACCTCGACGTCGACCACGTGGTCGCTATCGTCCAGATTCCGCACGGTCACGTGGTCGAGAACGACTTCGGGGCCGCTAGATTCCAACACCCCACACCCCGACAGCGCGGCCGTCGTCCCCGTCAGAACGCCCCCGAGTAGCTGCCGCCTGTTCACGGGCGATTTTTCCACTCCGGCGGCAATGTATTTTCCGCCTCGCCTCGTGCGCCACCGGGGGCGACGGCCCGCACCGCCACGTCCTGGACGCCGCTACGGGCGACCAGGCGTGGACGGTCGACGTGGGGTGCGACGTTCAGGTGCCGGCGGCCACCTCACCCGAGTATCGGCTCGCCGTCGTCGAAGAAGCGGTCGACGAACCGGGTCCGCTCGGGCAGCCGCTCCGGGTCGAGCGCCGCGAGGTCCTTCAGCCGGATGCCGTGCCGGAGGCGGACCAGCGGGTCCTCCGGGCCGTAGCCGAACTCGACGGTCTCGCCCTCGCCGAGCGGCCGGTCGAAGTACGCCTTCGCGGTCGTGCCGTCCTCGGTTATCTCGACGAACGCGGACTCCACGTCGCCGACGCGGACGTAGGGCTCCAGCGCGCGCTGGACGAACTCCGTCCCCGAAAGCGTCACGCGGGTGAACAGCGTGGGGACGTCGTCTACGTCCCGTAGCACGTGTCGAACGTCGTAGTCGATGCGGTCGGTCTCTATCGGGTAGTCGATGAGGTCTGTGAACATTGTGGTGTGGTTCGGGTCGTTTCGTTGGTGGTTTCAGTGATCGTTCCGTTGGTGGTTTCGGTGATCGTTTTGGCGGGAGCGGTCTCTCACGCCGCGAACTCGACGCTGTCGACCTGTATCTCGCCGGTCGGCTCGCGCTCGAACTCGAAGGTCACGCTCCGGACGTCGGTCAGGTCCACGGGGCCCGGCCCGGGCACCTCGATGACGAACGCCGACATCGGCACCCGGACCGTGTTCATCGCGGACTTGGTGTACTGGTCGTAGTAGCGCTCGAACGGCTCCGGGATGGAGCCGAAGGCGCTGACCTTCGCCTTCCGGACGGCCCCGCTGCCGTCCTCCAGTGCGACGTACAGGTCCTGGTCGCCCGCGGGGTTGGCGGTGCTGCCGACGGTCTGGGTGACCCGGAAGCTCACCGCGTCGAAGCCGGTGACGTCGCGGTGGCCCGACGGAACGGTGAACTCCAGCTCGTCGCTGGTGTCGTCCCACTCGAGGGCGAGCCCCGAGGTGACGTGCGGGGAGTGGCTGTCCACGTCGTACAGTTCGTCCTCCGTCGGGTCGGCGGGCAGCGTGTCCGCGTCGTCCACGCTCCCGCCGACGGTGCTGGACTGCCAGCTAGTCGCGGTGTGGGTCCCCTCGAAGTCGTCGACGACGTCGCGGGTCGGCCCCTCGTACTGGGTGTAGAGCGCCACGCTCCCGCCGTCGGCGGCCTCGACCGCAGTGGGCGTCCATTCGCCGGCGAACGCGCCGCGGTACACGTCCTCGCCGAGGACGTGCTGGCGGAAGAACGCCGTCGCGTAGCCCGTCAGTATCTTCCGGTGGGCGTCGACCGAGATGGCCTTGGCGCTCTCGCCGGGGCCGATGGACCCGAAGCCGAGGTCCACGTCGCCCCAGACGGTGTTGAACCGCCCGTGGGTCGCCCCGTAGACGAACACCATGGCCTTCTCCGCGTCGGCCGCGCGGTCGTACAGCGCGAAGCCGGTCCGCATCGGCGAGGTGTAGCCGCCGGCGACGTCGCCGTCGAGCGAGCCGTAGACGACGAGGTACGGCGTCGCCCACGGGCTCTCGACGGTGGTCGGCGTCCCGGTGCTGTCGGGGTACTGGTCGGTCGGGGCCAGCGAGACGGCGGCCTCGATGTTCCAGCCGTGGCCGTCCTCGTGGTTCAGCCGGGGCGCGATGGCGACCGCCTCGCCGCCCCTGCTGTGGCCGAGGACGCCGACCTCGTTGCGCATCGACGCGCCGAACTCGCTCTGCAGCGCGTCGAGGTGCTCGAACAGTAGCTCGGCGCGGTCGAAGCCACCCATACCCGGATTCATGTGGTAGCTCGCCGCGATGAAGCCGTTGCGCGCGAGGTGCTCGAGGAGGTAGTCGTAGCCCGTGTAGCTCGCGGTGTTGCCGCTGTTGCCGTGGGCGACGACGACCACCGGGTAGTCGGTCTCGGCCCCGCTGATGCCCGACGGCCCCGTCTGGCCGGCCACGTCGGCCGGGAAGCGGACGACCGCCTTCTTCTCGACGGGGTCGCCGGACGGGTCCGTCACGGTCGCGGTGCCGTGGTTGTACTCGTAGTCCCCGGCGTGGGCGTAGCTCGTCTCCGTCGTCGGGTCCTCGATGACCCGGAAGCCCGCGTCGTAATAGCCGTCCACGAGGTCGCTCGGCGGGTCGAACGACCCGTCGGACGTAAACGACGCCGGGTCCGACGCGTCGTTGCCGAAGTCGGCCACGATGTCGAACGACCCGGTCCGCGAGGCCCCGGGCCACAGCAGGAAGTCGTTCGCGTTGATGCACGTCGGCTGGGTCTTCGCCACTATGACGCTCGAATCGCCGCCGAGCTCGGGCAGGTGGTCGAGGCTCGGGTCCGCGCTCCAGTCGGCGGCGGTCTTGTTCTCGACGACGTAGAACGCCGTCATCTTCCCGAGGAGGTCCGGGTCGAGCGCGCCCGGGTCGAGCGCGCCCCAGACGTCCTCGCCGACCTGGAAGGTGTTCCCGTACGCGAAGTACGGGCTGGTCGACAGCTTCCGACCGCTGATGGGCTGGACGTTCGTACACGACCCGGCGACGGGCTTGCTGGCCATGAACTCCTCGCGGACGACCAGCCCGGTGACCGCGCGGGTCACGAGGTCGCTCTCGCGGAGCCGGAAGTCCTCGGCGTCCTCGTAGCCGTAGCGGACGTTCCGGACCACGAAGTCGTACGCGCCGGGCTCCAGCGCGTCGGCGCGCGCGACGGTGGCCTCGAAGGCCCCGTCCTCGACTTCGGTCGCGGCGACCGCCGCGGAGCCGTCGGCGAGCGTCACCGGCTCGAAGCGGTCGCCCGGCCGCCAGTCGCCGCGGCGCTCGACGAGGTAGGCCCGCGCCTCGCCCTCGAAGGGGACGCCGACCCCCTGCAGGACGGCGTCGGCGGTGCCCGCCTCGAAGCCGCTGGCGGCCCGTCCCTCGTCGTCCACCGGGATGAGCAGCGGGCGCTCGAACTCCGCGGGAACCTCGAAGGCGTACTCGTACAGCCGCTCGCCGTCGGCGACGACGGCGACCGCGACCTCCCGGCCCGCCCACCGCTCGCGCGCCTCGGCGACGGTCAGCGGCTCGCCCTCGTCGCTTTCGAGGCCCATCTGCGGCCAGACGGTCGTCTCGGACACGCGGCCGTCCGCGTCGGCGAGCACGCGGCTCGCGAACCGCTCCTCGCCGTCGACGCTGATCCGGACCTCCGCCGTCCCCTTCGGGGCGAGGCCGTCGAACGAGACCGCCAGCGACTCGCCCACGTCGAAGTCCGCTCGCGCCTCGTCGCCGCCCCGCGGCTCGCCGTCGTCGCCGACCAGTCGTAGCTCGCGCTCCGGCTCCTCCTCGACGAGCGACTCGTGCGGTATCCGGACGTCGAACTCGTGGACGTCGTCGCGGCCTACCCGTACCGGCTCGTCGGACTCGTAGAGGAGCGTCTCGCGGTCCTCGGCGTAGACCTCCAGGTAGACCTCGGGCTCGGCCTCGAAGAACTCCTGGAAGTCGCCGCCCTCGCCGACCACGTCGAAGCGCCCGCCCTCGGTCGTGACGGCCGACCCGAGCAGGTCGTCGAACAGCAGGTCGTCGTCGTACGCTTTCACGAACAGCCCCGGAACCCCGACCCCCGTGTCGGCGTCCCTGACGCTGCCCGTCAGGTGTAGTGATAGCATAGCTACGTCCGTAGCTACGACGGGGAGCACCATATAGAGCACTGAAAGAACTCTGGCTGTTCGGGGCCCGAAGCACCCGATTTCTGGGAGTTCGGCCGTTCCGACCCGCTCTCGTCACTTCAGCCGTTCCGGCTCGCTTTCGTCACTTCGGCCGTCCCGACCTACTTTCGTCGCATCGGTCGAGTCCGAGCGCCGGCCGCAACCAATCATCATAAGGCCACGGACGAACACACTCGACCAATGACCATCTTCAAGGAGAAGCTGGAGGAGGAGTACCTCACCACGGCCGAGGCCAAGGAGCTGCTGGCCGACGTCGAGGAGGAGCGCGCGGCCGACGAGGACCGCGAGATGCGCTACGAGCTCGCGCGCGCCGTCGAGCACGTCAATCGCTTCGCCCACCTCGACCCGGAGGAGTCCCGCGAGCTCGTCGCCGACCTCGAAGAGCTGGAGAAGGTCGACGAGCCCACCGCCTACAAGATAGCCGACCTCCTCCCGAAGGACCGCGACGAGCTCCGCGCCGTCTACGCCCAGGAGCGCTACTCGCTGTCCGGCGACGAGCTCGACGAGATACTGAACGTGGTCGCGCAGTACGACTGAGGGAATCGCCCGGCACGACTGCCGTCCCCCGACTGGACTCCCCTCTCCCCCGCGGCGGTCACGTCCGACCCCGTTCGGGGCGGTAGCGCCCGAGTGTCGACGGAATCGACGGGCTACGGTTTAAGTATTCGACCGTCCTACACCACGACCATGACGGACGCGGTCGTCCTCGACATCCTTCCCCACGGGCGGGCCGACGACGAGCGGCCCCAGTACCAGAAGCGCCCGCTGGCCCACGCGGTGACGGTCGACTCCTTCCGGCTGCTGGAGCTGGTGCTGTCGGAGGACGCCGACCTCGTCATCGACGACCGCGTCTCCGCCGACCCCGGCGGGTCCGACGCGGTCGCGGAGGCCCGCGAGATACGCTACGAGGACCTCTCGGCGGGCGCGACCTCGGAGCTGGAGTACGTGGTCGAGGACCTCGTCGAGGACGAGGCCAATCGGTTCGTGGACTTCTACAACGAGGCGGGGCCCATCACGCTCCGGCTGCACCAGCTCGACCTGCTGCCCGGCATCGGCGACACGCTTCGGAACAACATCCTCGACCAGCGCAAGCGCGGGCCGTTCGAGGACTTCGCGGACGTGAGCGAGCGCGTCTCCGGGCTGCACAACCCTCGGGAGGTGCTGGTCGAGCGGATCCTGGAGGAGATTCGGGAGGACGACATGAAGTACTACCTCTTCGCGCGCGAGGAGTCGTCGGAGTAGGGGTCGGTGGCGGAGTAGCGTTTGCTGGCGTAGCTCTGGCTGGTGACGCGAACCACCGCGGGGTGGGACTGAAAGGGGCCGGTCGCTCGATCCGTCCCCGACGAAGTAAGCACTGCAGGCGCGAACGGAGTGAGCGCCGAAGCGCGCAACGAGTCGCGGGCGGTCGAGCGACCGGGGGCTTTCGAGGTCTCAGTTGTCGGGCTCTCGCAGTCACTGTGGGCTCGAAAGCCCCGACGCTCTCGGCTCGGGGGCACCGGCAGGCTCGCTCCGCTCGCCTGCCGAGCCTTCGCTCGGGCCTTCGGCCCTCGCGAAGACTTCGCTGCGGTCCTCGGTCGCTCACTTCGTTCGCTCCCTGCGGTCCTTGCATCAGCCGCCTTCGCCGAGAGCACCGTCGGAGCAAGCTCCGACGAGCCCTCGCTCGCTTCGCTCGCGAGGACGCCGCCCCTTTCAGCCCCACCCGACGGTGGTTAGTCCCCTTCGCCGGACCCGAGGTGGGTCCAGAATCGTCTCCCGCAACCCTTTCCCGCGGGGCCCACCTTCCCCCACCGATGACCGACCCGGCGGAGGACAGCCCCGACTCGCCGCCGCCCGAGTCCGAACCACGAACCGACGCGACGACAGCCGATTCGACCCCGAAAACTGGCCACCGAGACCCCGACGCCCTCCTCCGGCGGGCGGGCGTCAGACCGGACAAGCGGCGCGACCAGCACTTCCTCGTGGACGACCGCGTGCTCGACCGCCTGCCGACCTACGCCACGGAGGCCGGGATGGACCTCGGCCACGTCCTCGAGGTCGGCGCGGGGACGGGCGCGCTGACCGACCGGCTGCTGGCGGTCGCCGACCGCGTGACGGCCGTCGAGCGCGACCCCGACCTCGCCGCGTTCCTGCGCGAGGAGTTCGCGGAGCACGTCGCCGACGGCGACTCGACGGACGGCGGTCGCCTGACGGTCCTCGAAGGCGACGCGCTCGACGTTCCGCTGCCCGAGTTCACCGCCTGCGTCTCCAATCTCCCGTACGGCGTCTCCAGCGAGATACTGTTCCGGCTGCTGCCCCGCCGACGCCCGATGGTGGTGATGCTCCAGCGCGAGTTCGCCGAGCGCATGACCGCGGAGCCGGGGACCGGCGACTACGGCCGGCTCTCGGTGACCGCGGGCCACTACGCCGACTGCGAGATGGTGGAGCCCGTGCCCCCGGAGGCGTTCCGGCCGCCGCCGGCCGTCGAGAGCGCGGTCGTCCGGACGACGCCGCGCGAGCCTGCGTACGTCTCGGCCGGAGGGGAATCGACCGCAGACGACGCGTTCGACGAGGACTTCTTCCTGCGGTTCGTGAAGGCGCTGTTCACCCAGCGCCGCAAGACGGTCCGCAACGCCATCCGGAACACGGCCCACATCTCGGGGCTCGCCGACGCCGACGCAGTGGTCGACGCCGCCGACCCGGACCTGCTCGGCCGCCGGCCGGGCGACCTCGCGCCGGCGGAGTTCGCGGCGCTCGCGCGGCTGGCGGCCGACGTGGGAGGCGTCGATGGGTGACGAAGGGGCGGCAGCGACGGGCGACGGGGAGGAGCCGTCGAGCGGGGAGGACGCCCCGTCCGGAGACGGCGTCCCCGCTCTCGCGGAGTTGCGGGGGATGGAGACACACGTCTACGAGCCGGCGGAGGATTCGGGGCTGCTCGCCGACGCCGCGGTCGAGGCCATCGGACCGGCCGACGCGACCAGCGAGGACCCGGCAGGCGCGGACGACGTTGATGCAGACGACACCGCTCCCGTCGTCCTCGACGTGGGCACCGGCTCGGGCTACGTCGCGGCGCGCGTCGCGGGCGAGACGGGCGCGCGCGTGGTCGCCTCGGACGTGAATCCCCACGCCTGCCGCGCCGCGCGGGAGCGGCTGCTGGGCGAAGGGGAATCCGACGACCAGACACCCGTCGACGGAGCCATCGGCGGCGAACGTCCCGCTGCCCACGTCGTCCGCGCCGACCTCGTCGCGCCGTTCCGCGACGCCCTCTTCGACGCCGTGCTGTTCAATCCGCCGTACCTCCCGACCGACCCGGCCGCCGAGTGGGACGACTGGATGGAGCGGGCCCTCTCGGGCGGCGAGACGGGCCGGGCCGTCGTCGAGCGCTTCCTGCCGGCGGTCCCGCGCGTGCTCGCGCCCGACGGGCAGGTCCTCCTGCTCGCGAGCACGCTGGCCGGCGTCGACGAGGTGGCCGAACTGGCGGGCGACGCCGGCTTCTCCGTCGCGGCGGTCGCCGAGGCGTCGTTCCCCTACGAGACGCTGACGGTGCTGAAGCTGGTGCGGTGACGACGATCCGGCGACGGTGGTGCGGTAGCGGACGACCACCACCGGCCGACGCCTCCAGCCGATCACGACGACCACACCGACCACCGGCCATCGGCACGGTGGATTACCAGAACGAATAAAACAGAACAGCAAATATTAAAGCTCTGCATTCCGTAGCTCCGGTCAGCATGACGGACCTCGTAGCCACGACGCCGGGCGTCTACCCGCTGCCGGACTGGGCCAAGGAGGACCTGGCGGACCTGAAGGGCCACCAGAAGCACGACCTGATAGACGGCTCGGAGGGCGGCGAGGTGGTCGCCGCCTACGACCGGGCCCGCGAGGAGGTCGTGGAGACCCAGCGGGCCGCCGGGCTGGACCGCATCGTCGAGGGGCAACTACGGTGGGACGACTTCCTCGCGCA
>CAZPIG010000112.1:0-8496 GCA_964586205.1 uncultured Halobacteriales archaeon
TGCAGTTGCTGTTTGCTGTTGTTACGACGGTTGGGCTGTGGGCGTTTCGGGGGGTTTGATGGTGATTTTCGGAAGTCCTCGTGAATTCCCGCGGGGCAACAGCCGGCGGCCGAAGCTATTGGCCGTCCACCGTCGGTAGCTGATGCCGCAAACCATCTCGGGGGCGGGACTCCGGAAGGGGCGGGCCGCTCGGCGACGGCGGCCGACGCAAGCACTGGAGGCGCGAACGAAGTGAGCGCCGAAGCGCGCAGCGAGGCCCCCGAGTCGAGCGGCCCGGGGCTTCCGGGCGCTCGGTTGTCGCTCAACCACCGAAAAATTCAGGTCAGATTAACCGGGGACCTTCCCTGCATCTGCAGCCCGCTACGAGAACCCAATCACCGAATAGATGCTACCACGGGGTCGCTTCTCTTACCGTAGCCCATAGCCCGAGTACTGACTGAGACACAGCATTCGCGAAGTCTACTGCTGAGTTCATTAGGTCGGAACGGTGTTCTCTACGTTTCTTCTCTCGATATCCCCTAGCTCGGAATATTTCGTGTTTGAACTCCTCCTTTGCTTGTCTTAGCCGTTCTTTCTCAGCAGGGGTCAGAGCTTCGTTGGTGTCGTTTGGGTCGTCGAATGCGAAGGCTCGAAATTTCCCTGTCATCATTGACCCCGAGTCTGGAAAGTGATGTTTGAACGTGAAAAACTCATTGTCAACCTTGTATTCCATGCCATCGAGTCGTTCTTTAGACATTTGTTTCAACTCATCGAATTGATACCTGTCTCGCATTTTTTCCAGCCAGTGGTCAATATGCTCCTTGTTTGGAGTGTCTTCGTACATATCTACAGAGAACGTGATAAGGACTCAAAACAATAACGCCGCCGAGAAGGTGGAATCCCTTTTACTTCAGAGCGGCTGGACCGCGCGGATTCGAACAACGTCCAGAGGGTCCTGCTCGGCTCGCTCCCTTCGGTCGCTCGCCTGCGCGGGCTGCCTCTGGCCTCGTTCGAATCCGCGATTGCCCACTCCCGACGACGCAGTTGCTCGCACACGCTACGCGGTGCTCGCAGGAATTGTCGTCGGGAGTGGGACCGCGCGGATTCGAACCGCGGTCAACGGCACCCAAGGCCGCAAGGATACCAAACTACCCCACGGTCCCGCACACACTTCTCCGGACGAGAACGGGTAAAGCGTTTCGGAGCGGTCCGTCAATCGCCAGACCACCACCGACCCCCGATTTCACCTGGACGCCCCGTCGTCGGACAGCCACCACACGGTGTTCCGACCGCCAACGGTCTTGCTCGCCACCCGCCCGTCCTCTCGGAGCGAAACGAGCCGGTCGTAGATCGAGCGCCGCTGGAGCGAGAACTTCTCGGCGACCTCCGCGGTCGAGAGGACGGGGTCGGACGTCTCCCGAAAGAGCGCCAGGATCTCCTCGTCGGTCACGCTCGGGGCCGGCCCCGGCTTCCCGCTGCCACTCATCGACGGAGGGGTCTCCCGCTGCTGTAATAACCATTCCGTCTAGGGCGTAATTTTTGTCGTTGCTGGACGTCTCCGAGGACTACGACCTCGACGTCACGGGTATCGGAATCGACCGGCGGACGACTGAGTGAGTAGCTCGGAAGTCGTAGCCACCCGACTCCACGAACCCCGCCATCGAACGCGACGAGCCCACCACCAGACAGCGCCGACCCGCTCCAGAAAACAACCAGACAGCGCCGGGTTCACTTCCGCCCCGGTTTACCAAGGTTCTTGAAGGAAGACGTGGTTACCTCGGTGCAGATGGCTAGCGCGGAGAATCGGGAGCTACTCGACGCGTTCGAGGAGTTCTACCGGACGTACTACCGCGACGAGGTCGGCGAGCTCGCCCGGGAGTACCCGGGCGAGCGCAAGTCGCTGTACGTCGACTGGAGCGACCTCTATCGCTACGACACCGACATCGCCGACGACTACCTCTCCCAGCCCGAGCAGATGCAGGAGTACGCCGAGGAGGCCCTCCGGCTGTACGACCTGCCCATCGACGTCAGCCTCGGGCAGGCCCACGTCCGCGTCCAGAACCTCCCCGAGGTCACCGAGATACGCGCGCTCCGCTCCCGGCACGTCAACAGGCTCGTGAGCGTCCAGGGCATCGTCCGGAAGGCCACCGGCGTCCGCCCGAAGATAACCGAGGCGGCCTTCGAGTGCCAGCGTTGCGGGACGCTGACCCGCATCCCCCAGGCCGGCGGCGACTTCCGCGAGCCCCACGAGTGCCAGGGCTGCGAGCGCCAGGGGCCGTTCCGCATCAACCACGACCAGTCGGAGTTCATCGACGCCCAGAAGCTCCAGGTCCAGGAGAGCCCGGAGGGCCTGCGCGGCGGCGAGACGCCGGAGGGCATCGCCGTCAACGTCGAGGACGACCTCACCGGCCGGGTCAGCCCCGGCGACCACGTCACCGTCACGGGTGTCCTCCACCTCGAACAGCAGGGCAGCGAGCGCGAGAAGTCCACCATGTTCGACGTGTACATGGAGGGCGTCTCGGTCGTCGTCGAGGACGAGGAGTTCGAGGAGATGGACATCAGCGACGAGGACGAAGAGCGCATCAAGGACCTCGCCGAGGAGGACGACATCTACGAGCAGATGGTCGGCTCCATCGCGCCCTCCATCTACGGCTACGAGGAGGAAAAGCAGGCCATCGTCCTCCAGTTGTTCTCCGGTGTCACGAAGCATCTCCCCGATGGCTCCCGGACACGTGGTGATTTTCACATTCTCCTGATAGGTGACCCCGGTACCGGGAAGTGCGTCTCCGGCGATACGAGGGTGACCCTGTCGGACGGCTCGGAGGTCCCGATTCGGGAGGTGGTCGAGCGGAACCTCGACGACCCGAAGCCGGTCGACGACGGCGTCTACGACCACGTGGACCTCGAAGTGCCGTCGCTCGCGGGCGACGGGACGCTCGAACACCGTCGGGCGACGAAGGTCTGGAAGCGGGAGGCTCCGGACCGTCTCTACCGCATCAGGACGGCCAGCGGCCGGGAGATAGAGGTGACGCCGTCGCACCCGCTGTACGTCCAGTCCGACGGCCAGCTAGCGCCCGTGAAAGCGGAGGAACTGCGGGAAGGCGAGTTCGTCGCTACGCCGCGCCGGATTCAGACGGAGTGGGACAACTCCATCGAGGTGGACTACCGCCGCTCGCGGGCCCCGAATGCGGTTCGACTAAAACTGCCGGACGAGTGGACGCGGTGGCTCGCGCGCCTCGTCGGCTACGTCGTCGCCGAAGGGTACGTCAACAAGCGCGGGGACGGGTACGGCTACCTGAGCCTGACCAACGAGGACCGGGAGGTGCTCGACGACGTAGAGGACGCCCTCGAACGGCTCGGGCTGAACTACGCCGAGAACGAGCCGCGCGAAGGGAAGTCGGCGCGCGAGATTCGGTGTGCTGCGGGCGAGCTAGTGAGCTTCCTCGAGAACCTCGAGCCGGCACTCTGCAAGCCGTCCGCCGAGCAGCGGGTCCCCGACGCGCTGCTGCGGGCCGGTCCCGATATCAAGACCGCGTTCCTCCAAGCGTACGTCGAGGGCGAGGGACACGTCTCCGAGAAGGAGCGCGAGATAACCGTCGCGTCGATGAGCCGCGAGCTTCTGGAGGGCGTGCGGAGCCTCCTGCTCTCGCTGGGCATCCCGTCGCAGCTCCAGCCCCGGAACAACGGGAGCTTCCGGCTTCGCATCAGCGGCGACGCGTTCGGGGCGTACGTCGAGCGAATCGGGTTCCGGACCGCGCGCAAGACCGAGACCGCCGAGGGCTACCACCACACCGACGGTAACACGAACCGGGACGTGGTTCCGGGGCTCGACGAGGAGCTGGTTCGGATTCGCTCGGCCCTCGGACTCTCGCAGTTCGACTGTGGAATCCCGAGGTCGACGTACCAGCACTACGAGCGCGGCGACCGGAATCCGAGCCGCGAGAGCCTCTCGAAGGTCGTCGCGGCGTTCGAGGCCCGACTCGACTGGCTCCGCGAGACGCGGGAGCGCGTCGCCGACGACCGCTGGGAGGCCATCGAGACGGCGCGGGACGAACTGGGCATCTCCCAGAAGGCGCTCGCCGACGGGATGGCGGTGACCCAGGGGGCCGTCAGTTACTACGAGCAGAACGACGTCGTGCCCGACGGCGGCCACGTCGCGGACGCCAGCGCTGTCGTGCTGGACCGCATCGACGAGGGCCTCGCCGTCGAAGAGGACGTGCGGGCGTTGCGCGCGCTCGCTGGGAGTGACGTCCGGTGGGACGCCATCGAGTCCGTCGAGCCCGTCGAACCCGACGACGAGTGGGTGTACGACCTCGAAGTGGACGGGACCCACAACTACCTGACGAACAACGTCGTCTCCCACAACTCCGCCCTCCTACAATATATCCGAAACATCGCGCCCCGCTCGGTCTACACCTCCGGCAAGGGCAGTTCGGCAGCGGGACTCACGGCGGCCGCCGTCCGCGACGACTTCGCGGAGGGCAACCAGTGGACTCTCGAGGCGGGCGCGCTCGTGCTCGCGGACCGCGGCGTGGCCGCGGTCGACGAGCTAGACAAGATGGACCCCAACGACCGGTCGGCGATGCACGAGGCCCTGGAGAGCCAGACCATCAGCATCAGCAAGGCCGGCATCAACGCGACGCTGAAGAGCCGATGCTCGCTGTTGGCCGCTGCGAACCCCAAGTACGGGCGGTTCGACCAGTACGAGCCCATCGCCGAGCAGATAGAGCTCGAACCCGCCCTCATCTCGCGGTTCGACCTCATCTTCACGGTGACCGACCAGCCCGACGCCGAGCAGGACCGCGAGCTGGCCGAGCACATCTTGGAGACCAACTACGCCGGCGAGCTGAACACCCAGCGCAACGAGGCGGCGGCCGACGTGAGCGAGGAGACGGTCGCGGGCGCGCGCGAGCGCGCCGAGCCCGCCATCGACCCGGAGCTGCTCCGCAAGTACGTCGCCTACGCGAAGCGCACCGTCTACCCGACGCTGTCGAGCGAGGCCCGCGAGGCCATCCGGGAGTTCTACGTGGACCTGCGCGCGCAAGGGGCCGACGAGGACGCGCCGGTGCCCGTGACCGCCCGGAAGCTGGAGGCGCTCGTGCGGCTCGCGGAGGCCAGCGCGCGCGTGCGCCTGTCGGACGCGGTGACCCGGGACGACGCCGAGCGCGTCATCGCGCTGGTCCGGTCCAGCCTGGAGAACATCGGCGTCGACCCGGAGACGGGCGAGTTCGACGCCGACGTCATCGAGACGGGGACCTCGAAGAGCCAGCGCGACCGCATCCGGACGGTGCTGGGCATCATCAAGGACCTCGAGGACGAGCACGACGAGGGCGCGCCCGTCGAGGAGGTCAAAGAGCGCGCCGAGGAGATCGGCATCGAGGAGTCCAACGTCGAGCACGAGGTCGAGAAGCTCCGCCAGAAGGGCGACATCTACGAGCCGTCCCAGGGGCACCTCAGGTCGACGTGAGGCGAGGTCGATGGGAGTGGGAAGGGTAGACCGGGACGTGGGCGGTCCCGGAGCCGACCCGGTGGACGGGAGCGTCACTACTATGGTCGTGGTCCGACGAACCGAAGCGGATGAGCGCCTCGTACCTCGCTATTTTGACCGGAAGCGGCCTGCTCGTCGGGCTACTCGCCTTCGGGGGCGTCTACCTCGATACCGGACGGCGCGGTCTGTCCGGAGCGAGACGGCTGCTGCCGGCAATCGGCGTCGGGAGCAGTTGCTTCGGGGGATTTCTCGTCCCCTACGTCTTCGGAGCCCCGGTGCGGTACGCGTACTTCCAGCTCGTCAAGTCGCGGCCCATCGCCACGACTCCGTACGAGTGGCTGGTGGTGAGCGTCGCGACCGGACTGCTGATAAGTGCCGTCGCCGTCGGCTCCTACCTCGTCGGCACCCGATACGTACGACCCGCAACCACGGTAGACGCCCCTCGATGAGTCGCTCGCAGTTCGACGCCGTCTTCGTGTGGTTTCGACGGAGCCGACCCACTAGTCCGCCCCGGCCGCCGACGACCCGCTCTGCACCGCCCGCCGACTCGCCTCCGACCCGGGCGCGAAGACGCCCGTCCGCACCGTGCCGTCCATGTCGGCCGGCACCGCGTGGCCGTGCAGGTGCAGCAGCGTCGGCGCGAGGTCGAGGATGGACACGTCGCCGACGCCCCCGGTCCCGAAGTCCGGGCCCGTCGCGGCGAACAGCCCCTTGGGAGTGTTGACGCCGCGCCACACGTCGTCCGACGACTCGAACACCGGGGCCGGCCCGAACCACTCCCGGACGTTCACGTGGTCGGCCTTCTCTATGACGAGGTCCGGCCCCTCGGAGAGGTAGGGGCCCTCGTAGACGTCCTCGGCGCGGTGGACGGCCTCGACGACGGGGCGACCGTCGGGCCCGGTCAGCGACTCCAGCTTCTCCGCGAGCTCCGAGCGCAGCGGCTCGTAGCGGTCGCTCGACTCGGGGACGGTCAGGTACACCGGCCCCTGCGCGCTGGCCACGACGTCGGTGGCCGACCAGTCCACGTTCGCCCCGTTGCGGCCGTCGACGGCCCCGTGGGCGTTCGGGAGGTGGCGGACGACCCACTCGGGGGCGAGCCGCCCCGCGAGGCTCCGGAGCTCCACGCCGGGCAGCCGGCGGTCGGCCCGCCGCAGGACGTCCTTGAGACTGCCCGTGTCGAGGCCGGCGCGGTACAGCAGGTCCGGGACGCGGGCGTCCCACGAGAGGTAGCCCTCGCGCTGGAGCCACGCGTTGATGCGGAACACCGTCTCTATCTCGGCGTGGCCGTGGTCGCTCATCAGCACGAGGTTGTCGCCGGCCTCCAGAAACGACTGCAGGTGGTCGTCGATGCGCTGCCAGGCCCGCAGCGTGCAGTCGTGGTCCCAGAGGTGGTGGTGCAGTTGGTTTATCCAGAACACCGATAGCTGCAGGAACTCGAGGTCATGCTCGGCGGCCAGCGCCCGGCCCGCCTCGAAGCGGGTGTCTATCATCGACAGCAGCTCCTCGCGGGCGCGCTCGGGCTCCTCGGAGAGGCTGTACCGGGGCACGACGTGGTAGTCGTGGCGCTCGCGGAGCTGGCGCTCGACCTCCGCGGGGTACGCGTAGCCCCGCTCGCGGGCGTCGGGCGCGCCGGCGACGAGGAACTCGCCGACGGACTTCGGCGGGTAGGTCGTGGGGACCCCCATCACCCCCACGCGCTCGTCGCGGGCCAGCAGCTCCCAGAACTCGGTGTGCTCGTGGTACCGCTCGGTGGGGCGGTAGATGCGCCGACCGTCCACGTCCACGTTCTGCCACCAGAAGACCCCGAGCTTCCCGGGGTTCTTCCCGGTCGCGTACGCCTTCCAGTTGGGCGACGTTACCGGCGGTAGCACCGACCGGAGCGTCCCGGAGACGCCCGACTCCAGGATGTGCCGCAGCGTCGGGAGCTCCCCGGCCGCTATCCAGGGCCGGAGGAGGGCGAGCCCCGCCCCGTCCAGTCCGACGACGACCGTTCTGGTCATCGACTTCAGTCGTAGGACGACGTTGCAGCGGAAAAGGTTTCGTACCCTAGGAACCGGTAGTCGGTGGATAAGCGCGGGTGGTCGGGAGTCGTTCCCTTGGACACTTCACTCCACCGCCACACGGACGCCTCACTCGACTGCCGTTCGGACACTTCACTCCACCGCCGCGCGTGCCTCGGCCAGCGCGAACGCCCCCTCGTACAGCGCCGTCCCGACGACGGCCGCCGCCGCGCCGGCGTCCCGGAGCGCGCGCAGGTCCGCCACGGAGCCGACGCCGCCGCCGGCGACGACGGGCACGTCCACGGCCTCGACCACCCGGCGGACCTGGTCGGCCCGGACGCCCGCGCCGCTGCCCTCCACGTCCACGTCGGTGAACAGGACGGCCCCGGCCCCGAGGTCCGCGTAGCGGCCCGCCGCCGCGGCGGGGTCGAGGCCGGTGCCCTCGGTCCACCCCTCCACGACCACCTCGCCGCCCCTCGCGTCGAGGCTCACCACCACCCGCCCGGGGTAGTCAGTGGTTACCTCCGAGACGATGGCGGGGCGCTCGACCGCGGCGGTGCCCAGCACCACCCGGTCGACGCCGTCGTCGAGCAGGGCGGCGGCGTCGGCGGCGGTCCGGATGCCCCCGCCCACCTGGACGGGGACGTCCACCGCCTCGCGGACGGCCGCGATGGCGTCGGCGTTCGCGCGCTCGCCGTCGATAGCGCCGTCGAGGTCGACGAGGTGGAGCCGGCGCGCGCCCTGGTCGACCCACCCCTCCGCTGCAGCGACGGGGTCGCCGTAGCGCGTCTCGGTGCCCCGCTCGCCGCCGACTAGCTGGACGGCCTCGCCGTCCTGAACGTCGACGGCCGGTATCACCTCGAAGGAGGTGAATGGGACCGGGGGGTCGGGGGTCATCGGCGGGGGTTGGTGGCGGGCGTGGGTAAAGGCGGCGACCCGCCGGTCACCCGTACACCTCCCCGAGGAACTCCTCCAGCGCCTCGTTCACCACGTCGGGATTCTCCAGATTCGACGAGTGACCGGCCTCGG
>CAZPIG010000113.1:0-8379 GCA_964586205.1 uncultured Halobacteriales archaeon
CCGTCATCTCCGAGGACCGCTGCATCCAGTGCGGCACCTGCGTCGCCGCCTGCCCCAGCGACTCCATCGGCATCGGCGACGACGACCTGCCGGAGCTGGTGAAGATGTGCACCGGCTGCTCGCTCTGCTGGGACTTCTGCCCCCGCGGCGGGCTGCGCTACGAGCGCCAGTGGAAGATAACGGGCGGCGACGACAACGTCTCCGGCGCGGGCGACCCCATCACGGAGTTCTCCGCGAAGGTCGACGAGGACTGGCAGGAGAACGCCCAGGACGGCGGCGTGGTCACGTCCGTTCTGATACACCTCCTCGAAGCCGGCGAGATAGACGGCGCGCTCGTCGCCACCGAGTCCGAGGACGAGCCGTGGAAGGCCGAGAGCTTCCTCGCCACCACGCCCGACGAGCTCCGGGCCAACGCGGGGAGCTTCTACAACCAGACGATGGCGCTGGGGAACCTCGACCTCGGGCGGTGGGAGCACAAGCTGCCCGACCGGCCGCCCGAGGACCTCAGTCTCGCGCTGGTCGGCACCCCCTGCGAGATAGAGGGCATCCGGGCGCTGGCGGACTTCGACTGGGACTACCAGTCCCACGAGGCCGGCGTCCGCGCAGTGGAGTACACCGTCGCGCTGATGTGTACGAAGAACTTCAACTACGAGCGCCTCGTCGGCGAGCAGCTCCACGAGAAGCGCGGCGTCCCGCCCGAGGACGTCGGCAAGCTGGACGTCCTCGACGGCGAGATGCGCGCCTACGACCACGACGGCGACCTCATCGTCGAGGAGGACGTCGAACACTTCCACGACGCCGCGCTGAAGGGCTGCGACGAGTGCGCGGACTTCACGGGCTACTGCGCCGACCTCGCCGTGGGCTCGGTGGGCTCGTCCGACGAGTACTCCTCGGTCATCGTCCGGACCGAGAAGGGACTGGAGGCGTGGGAGCTGACCGAGCCGGACCTGGAGTACCACGACCTGGAGGACCGCAGCGCCATCGGCGGGCTCCAGTCGTGGGACAAGAAGAAGGCGTTCGAGTCGCTGGAGCGGCCGTTCGACCCGGACGCGCCGCGGTTCGTCGACTACACGGACCACGCCGAGCAGTACGGGACCGAGGTCAATCCCCACGAGGCGGACCACTGAGCAGCGGACGCCACGAGCGGGCGAGGACGGCGAGCAGGTCGTTCAGCAGGCCCGCGAGGGCGATTGCGACGACCGGGCGATCACGACGACCGCCGTCCGGTCCACAGGCGGTACGCGCTCCCGGCGGCAATCGAGACGACCCCGAGGCCGGTCGTGGAGACGAGGACGTAGCCGAACCAGAACGTCGTCGGCTCCGCGTCGGGCCACGCTAGCTCGACGGTTGCGAGGACCAGCCACGCGACCACCAGCGCGGTGCCGCCGAAGAGGACGACCCACAGCAGGGCGTGCGTCACCGTCTGCCGGCCGAGGTGGTCTCCGTCGCGGAGCGTCGCCGACGACAGGTAGCCCGCGACCAGCGACCACGCCATCGCCATCGCGACGCCGAGGGGGAGGAGGGGACCGCGACCGGCCGTCGGCGCGACGGCCACGACTGCGTCCGCCACCCAGTAGCAAGTAGCGAACGCCGCACCGAGCACGGCGGCGACCGGAGCCTCGAAGTCGAACACGGCGAGTGAGGTCACCTTGGCGAGCGGACCTTATTGTATCCGGTGATGTGCGGCGGACGGGTGGAGACTCCGGACGCGACCGCGACGTCACCGAACGCTCGCACGCCCCACCGACCGCAGGGAAGGTCTCGGAGTCCCACGCGAACGTCCATTTCTGCAACAATACATTAGTATCTGGAATCTAACGATGGAAATCATGGTTCGTAACGGGACCGTGAATCTCGACAGGCGTACGTTGCTGAAAGGGTCCGGAGCTATCGCCGGCGCGTCCGTCGTTCCCATCGAGGTAGGAGCACAGACGGCGGAGGTCGTTCGCATCGGCGACTTCGAGGACGGGCTCGACGGCTGGAAGACCGACGGCGGCGTCTCCATCGACCGTGTCTCGGCGGACGAGCGTCCGCGGGCGGTCACGCACGGGAACCACGCGCTACGCGTCGACGCCGGCGGCGACCCCAGACCGCGCCTCCGCAAGCAACTCCGGAAGCAGGACCTCGGGGACCGCCACTTCCTCGCGTTCGACGTGTGGACCGAGAACGCTCCGGACGTCGACGCCGTCGCGGAGGAGGTCACGTTCGAAGTGACCCTCCGGTACGACCGTGGCGCGTCCGGCGGCGGCCGAGGACGCGGCGGGACCGGTGGGCCACCGGTCGTCACCAGAACCGAGACGGTGCCGTTCGGCTACGGGGGGCCGGTCGTGGCCGACCTGTCGGACGCCGCGGACGGGGCACTCGAACGGCCGACGCGCGTCGAGCTAGCCATCGGCGACGGGACCTCCGCGTCGAAGGCCGCAGGCCGGGGGCCGGCCGACCCCCTCGGCGCAGTCGTCTTCCTCGACGACGTCCGGTTCACGGGCGATCCGGGGACGGTCACCGCCGCGAGACTCTCCCGGCAGGTGTCGAACCTCCTGGCGGACCACGGCCCGTTCACCTACGACGGCGAGTCGTTCACCGGCACTGCCGAGACGGGGTCGCTGAACTTCGCCGACGGAACGGTGGTTCCGGTTCGGTTGGCGTTCGTCGGGGACGGGACGTTCACGCTCGACGTCGGCGACGAGACCTACGAGTTCGAGGGGGAGCGACGATGACGTTCGTCCTCCGGCAGGGCGACACCGAAGTCGAGATAGAGCCGCTCGGCAACGACCAGTTCGTCTCCGAGGTCTACGGGTACGACGGCGGCACGGCGTCGCTTCCCGACCAGCTAACCGCCACCGACACGGCGACGCTGTTCCTCTGGCAGGACCTCTCGGGGCTCAGCCTCGTGTTGGTCCAGGACGACCCGGACGGCGAGACGGGTGGCTCGAGTACCTTCGAGTTCACGCTGCCGACCGACGACGACGGCACCGTCCTCGGGGAGTGGGTCGTCGAGGACGACCCGTCGATGTTCGACTCACCGACCGACGACGTCGTCGAGTGGACGTGGGAGGCGGGCGAGACCGCCGGCGGGGCGTTCCGCGGCCTGACCGGGATTCCGTTCGGCAGCGACCTGGTCATCGACATCGACAGCAGGGGCCGGTTCGTCCCGCTCTCGAACCCCTGGCACCACAAGCAGCGGTACGACCGGCCCATCGAGGGGCTCGAGCCCCCGGTGTGGGTCTGCGTCTTCGCGGACAACGCCGACAACTTCGACCGCCTCCCGCCGGACGGCCAGCCGAAGGCGGCCTACACCATCGACGACGGGTCCGTCGTCCCGCAGACCGACGGCACCGAGCCGACGAACGACATGTACGTCGCCATCAGCCCGGGCCGCGAGGAGACGACCCTGAAGTTCCTCGCCGACAGGGCCGGCTTCGACAACCGGCTGCTGTTCCGCGACCGGGTCCTCGTCCCGAACTCCACGACCGAGCCCCCCGGAACGACCTTCACCCTCCCTGGCGTCGGTAGCGAGGGGTTCTCGTTCGGTCTCGCGGCCGTGGGCGTCTCGGGGCTCGACAGCTTCCGGGTGCTCTCCGGTAGCATCGAGGACCCGGACCAGTTCGAACTGTCCCTCGACGACCCGGTCACGGTGACCCCGCCGTCGGCCCCGGCCGACCAGCGGGACGCGACCGCGACCGTGCTGTCGTACGTCCCCGGGCTGGACGAGAACGACGCGGCTCCGGGAGCCGACGCAGACCAGGACTTCTACTCGGCGTTCCCGAACAGGGGTGGCGGCCTGTTCCCGCGGGAGTTCCCCATCGACGGGGGCTTCGTCGGAGACCAGCAGCAGGGGCCACCCGAGACGGTGGGGGACGCGATCGACGGCAAGACGGTCCAGGGGCTCGACGAGCCCCACGACGCCTTCCGGGTCAAGAACACCCTCGCCATCGAGTTCGAGACCCCGCCGCGGGGCCGGACCCTCGACTCCGACGTGACCGGCGCGATCAGGGTCAACAGCCAGTTCTCCGAGGACGACGTTATCTTCCGCCGGGGGTTCGACCTGGAGTTCGACGTGCGGCTGTTCGACCCCGAGGACCCCGAGGAGCCGTCGAAGACCATCGTCGAGGAGGGCCGGCTGGACGACGTCGAGGGGTTCCTGAAGAACTTCGACCGCCGGGTCCGGCCGGCGCGGACCAACACGCGGTACGTCGGGGTCGACCGGGTCGAGCTACGGAAGGACGGCGCGCCCATCGAGGGCGTCCGGGCGGCGACGGTGTGGGGCGGGTCGAACCCGTACTCACACGACCTCCAGGCCGGAATCGTCGAGGAGGGCGCGGATTTCGTGCTGCCCCTGCAGAACAACCCCGTCATCTACTCGTGGGTCGAGTTGACGGTGCTCGCGGACGGGACGAAGCTAGTCCGGGTCCCCGACGCCACCCCCTTCCCGAAGCACGCCGGCTACCTCGCCACCGGCGTCGACAGGACGGCGGGGACTCTCCGGGCCGACAGCAAGCTGGACGTGATATTCGACACTGACGTGACGGACTCCGGTGACGGCTACGACGTCGCCGTCAACGAGGAGGACAACAACGTCTGGAACACGTTCGTCGACACGTACGGCGAATCGTTCCTCCCGGAGGACCGGCCGGTGTCGCCGTACATGGTCCAGGGGCTCTTCTATCTGGACTCCTACCGCGAGGAGTACGACTCCATCAGGGGCGAGGGTCAGAACGGCTTCGTCGAGCGTCCAATCATGGCCTTCGGCCGGACTCCGGACGGCTCTGAACTCGACCGCGACGAGACGCTCGCGCTCCTCGACACTGCCGAGGGCGATTGGTTCCCGCTGAGCCCGTTCGACGTGCCCTCGGCCGCGGTCATGGAGCCGTCCGAGCCGCCGAGCGTGCCCGGATTCGGCGCGGCGACGGCCGTCGCGTCGCTCGGCCTCGGCGGAGCGCTCTTGAAGCGGCTCTCGGAGGGCGGCGGCTCGACGGGCGACTGAGGGGCTCCACCACTCCACCGTGACCGCACCTCGAAACCATTAACCGCCTCGGCGGGGCATCTTCGGCTATGCTACAGGTGGGCATCAACGGGTACGGGACCATCGGCAAGCGGGTGGCCGACGCGGTGCGCGCCCAGCCGGACATGACCGTGGCGGGCGTCGCGAAGACGCGGCCGAACTTCGAGGCCCGGCGGGCCGTCGCGGAGGGCTACCCCCTCTACGCGGCCATCGAGGACCGCGCCGACCGCTTCGCCGAGGAGGGCATCGAGCTGGCCGGCATGGTCGAGGAGCTGGTCGCCGACAGCGACGTGGTCGTCGACGCGACGCCCTCGGGCGTTGGCGCGGACAACAAGGCGCTGTACGTCGACCACGACACGCCCGCGCTGTTCCAGGGCGGCGAGAGCGACGACCTCGTCGACGCGAGCTTCAACGCCCGCGCGAACTACAGCGAGGCCCAGGGCGCGGACTACGTCCGGGTCGTCTCCTGCAACACGACCGGGCTCGCGCGGCTGGTCGCGCCCCTGCGCGAGGCGTACGGCGTCGAGCGGGTGCGGGCGACGCTGGTCCGTCGCGGCGGCGACCCCGCCCAGAGCGGCCGCGGCCCCATCAACGACATCCTCCCGGACCCCGTCACGCTGCCCTCCCACCACGGGCCGGACGTCAAGACGGTCTTCCCGGACCTCGCCATCGACACGCTCGGGCTGAAGGTCCCGGCGACGCTGATGCACATGCACAGCGTGAACGTGACCCTCGAATCCGACGCGACTGCGGAAGCCGTCCGGGACCTCCTCGAATCGGAGGACCGCATCTTCGTGATCCCGGCGGACCTCGACGTCGACGGCGCGGGCGCGCTGAAGGAGTACGCCCTCGACGTGGGCCGGCCGCGGGGCGACCTCTGGGAGAACTGTCTGTGGGGCGAGTCCATCACCGTCGAGGGCCGGGACCTGTACCTGTTCCAGGCCATCCACCAGGAGAGCGACGTGGTGCCCGAGAACGTCGACGCCCTCCGGGCGGTCGCGGGGCTGGCGGACGCCGGCGAGAGCACGGCGACGACCGACGAGGCGCTCGGGATGGGACTATAGGCTCCGGCAAGCGAGGCTCTGCCTAGAGGGAAGCCTTTTCTCGCCCGCTCGCCTACGTTCGCCCATGCGAGACGACCGCGACGACCCCTTCGAGGACATCTTCCGGGAGATAGAGCGGATGATGAACGACGTGATGGGCGGCCCCGCGAACTTCGAGATAGAGGCCGACGCGGGGTTCGGCTCGGAGACCCACGTCGACGTCCACGAGACCGACGACGAGGTCCGCGTCGTCGCCGACCTGCCCGGCGTCGAGAAGGAGGACATCGAGCTACGCTGCGACGGCGAGGTGCTCACGGTCTCGGCGCGCGGCGAGCGCCGCAACTACGACGAGCGCGTACGGCTCCCGGCCACCGTCGACGAGCACTCCGCGAGCGCGACGTACAACAACGGCGTCCTCGAGGTCACCTTCCAGAAGGACGACGAGGCCGCCGACATCGACGTGGAGTAGCCGTCGCGACTTCCCGTCCACGGTCGCGCCGCCCCGCCCACGGTCGCGCCGCTCCGTAGCCGTCGTGCACCGTCGCGAAGCTCACATTCCGGGCGTCTCCACGGGCACCACTACGAGGCGCATCTCGCCGGCCCCGACCGCGTCGTCCAGCGCCGCGGCGAGGTCCTCGCGGGTCTCCGGCCGCGTGGCCGGCACGCCGAAGCTCTCGGCGAAGGTCACGAAGTCCGGGTTCCCCAGCGCGGTGCCGAACGCCTCGCCGCGGTGGGCCACCTGCTCGGCGGTCACCATCCCGTAGTTGTCGTCGACGAACAGGACGACGGCGAACCCACAGCCCAGCCGCGTGGCTGTCTCCACCTCGGCGGCGTTCATCAGGAAGCCGCCGTCGCCCGTCGCGGCGACGACGCTGCCCTCGACCGTCCGGTCGGCCGCGAGCCCGCCGGGCACCGCGATGCCCATGCTCGCCAGTCCGTTGGAGATGATGCAGGTGTTGGGCTCGTAGGTGGGGAAGTTCCGCGCGATGGCTAGCTTGTGCCAGCCGACGTCCGAGACGAGCACGTCGTCGTCGGCCATCGCGGTCCGTAGCAGCGGGAGGACCCCTGCCACGGTGAACGGTGCCGTCGCCGCCGCCTCGGTCGCGACGTCCTCGACGATGCCGGCCCGGAGGTCGGCGTACCAGCCGCCGTCGAACGACCCGCCGGCGTCCGCCACGCCCTCGCCAAGCGCCCGCAGTGCCGCGGCGACGTCGCTGACCACCTCGACCTCCGGGTTGTACCGCGCGTACACCTCCGCGGGCTGGCTGTCGAGGTGGACGACGGGCGTCCCGCCGGGGTTCCACTCGGCGGGGTCGTGCTCGGCGATGTCGTAGCCGACGGTGACCACGACGTCCGCCATCGCGATGGCGTCGCGGGCTTGCTCGTCCTCGCCGGAGTCGAGCGTCATCAGCGACCGCTCGTCGGCGTCCGACAGCGCGCCCTTGCCCATGTAGGTGGCCGCGACCGGCGCGCCGGTGGCGTCGACGAACGCCTCCAGCGCGTGGGATGCCTCGGTCCGGACCGCGCCGTTGCCGGCGACCACCAGCGGCCGGTCGGCGTCCGCGAGCACGTTGACGGCCCGCTCGATGGACGCGTCGTCCGGGTCCGGCCGCCGGACGCGCGGGCGGGTCGCCATCGGCTCCGCGTCGGTCTCGGCCGCGGCGACGTCCTCGGGGACCTCGAGGTGGGTCGCGCCGGGCTTCTCGAACTCCGCGACCTTGAACGCCTTCCGGACGGACTCGCCCGCGGTGTCCGGGTCGCTCACCCGCGTGTTCCACTTCGTCACCGGCTCGAACATGTGGACGACGTCGAGCGCCTGGTGGCTCTCCTTGTGGAGGCGCTCTAAGCCGCCCTGGCCGGTGATGGCCACCAGCGGGCTCTTGTCTAGCTGTGCGTCCGCGACGCCAGTCAGGAGGTTCGTCGCGCCGGGCCCGAGCGTCGAGAGGCAGACCCCGGCGTCGCCGGTGAGACGGCCGTGGACGTCGGCCATGAACGCCGCGCCCTGCTCGTGGCGCACCGGGACGAACGTGACCGACGAGTCCCGCAGCGAGAACAGCAGGTCCTCGGTCTCCTCGCCGGGGATGCCGTAGGCGTACTCGACGCCCTCGCGCTCTAGGGACTCGACGAGGAGGTCGGAGGTCTTCATCTATCGGCTCACCTCCGCGAGGAGTGGTATCCGTCGTGGCTTCGACCAGGCGACGGAACCACCGTGGGGTGGGACTGAAAGGGGCGACCCGCTCGCCGAAGCACGGCGACGTAAGCACCGCAAGGAGCGACCAAAGGGAGCGACGGAGGAGCGCAGCGAGCCGCGCGAGGCGAGCGGGTCGGGGCTTT
>CAZPIG010000114.1:0-8300 GCA_964586205.1 uncultured Halobacteriales archaeon
AGGTTCCAGTACGGCGGACTCGTGACGACGAGGTCGGCGTCACCCCCGACTTCGCGCATGTCCTCCGAACTCTTGAAGTAGACCGTCTGGTCGTCGATCTCCACCGTCTCCATCCGTTCTCCATCTGTTTCCGACCGGCCCAAATATGCTTTGCTGTCCCCCGGTGGCCGTGGCTGCTCTCTGTCTGCCGTGGCTCGTCAACCACTCGTCCGCCGTGTCTCCTTCGACCACTCGTCCGCCGTGTCTCCTTCGACCACTCGTCCGCCGTGTCCCCTTCGACCACTCGTCCCGTGGCTCCCTCGACCATTCGAGCACCGACCAGCGCCCGCGTAGCCGCCGCACCAGGACGGAAGCCGTTTTCCCGGTCCGCCACGTCGTACCGACGATGGCACGGCTCCGCCATCCGCTGACGGCGCTCGCCGCGGTCGTCGCGCTGACGCTCCCGTGGGTCGGCCTCCGACTGACCGGGGGCGACGCGGCGCTGTCGACGGTGGCCGTCATCGCCACCAGCGGCGTGGCAGTGGTCGGAGCCGCGTTCGTCCTCACGTGGGCCACCGAGACCGCCGAGAAGGACGTCCCGCGGTCGTTCGCCATCGCGGTGCTCGCCGTCATCGCCGTCGCGCCGGAGTACGCCGTCGACGCGCTGTACGCGTGGGAGGCCGGGGTCGACCCCGGGTCGCCCGCCTCCGAGACCGCCCGGAACCTCGCCGTGGCGAACATGACCGGTGCCAACCGCATCCTCATCGGCCTCGGGTGGTCGGCCATCGCGCTGTACGCCGTCTACCGGGCGACGCGAACCGACGACCCGGTGGCCGTCGAACGGGAGGGCGTGCTGGCGAACGCGGTCCGGCTCGACCCGCGCATCGGCGTGGAGATACTGTTCCTCGGAGTCGCGACGGTGTACGCCTTCTTCGTCCCCCTGAACGGCGGCATCGACGCCGTCGACGCCGCCGTCCTCGTCGGCCTGTACGTCGCCTACGTGGCCGTCGTCCTCCGTGGCGAAACCGCCGAGGAGGTCCACCTCGGCGTCGCGGGGTACCTCCAGGGGCTCCCCCGGCTTCCCCGGATCGGCGCGGTCCTCGCCATGTTCGTCTACTCGGCGGTCGTCATCCTGATCGCGGTCGAGCCGTTCGCGAAGGGGCTCGAAGTGCTCGGCCCGCGACTCGGCGTCTCCTCGTTCTTCATGATACAGTGGGTCGCCCCGCTGGCCAGCGAGAGCCCGGAGTTCGTCGTCACCGCGTACCTCGTCCGGAAGGCCCGGACGACGGCGTCGTTCAACGCGCTCATCTCCTCGAAGCTGAACCAGTGGACGCTGCTCGTCGGCACACTGGTGGTCGTCTACAGCCTCTCGCTGGGCTCGTACGACGCGCTCGCGTTCAGCCAGCGCCAGGCCGCCGAGATATGGCTGACCGCGGCCCAGAGCTTCTTCGCCGTCACGCTGCTGCTCGACTACGCGCTCAGCGTCCGCGAGGCGCTCGCGCTGCTCGGGCTGTTCGCCGCGCAGTTCTACCCGGCCTTCCAGCAGTACGAGGGGCTGTTGCTGTTCAGCGCGCTCTACGTCGTGCTCGGCTTCGTCGTCCTCGTCGCTCGACGCCGCGAACTGCCGCGGGTGGTCGCCTCGGCCCGGCAGTACGCGTTCGGGAGGGAGGTCGAGCCGACGGCGACGGATTGATGGGGGTGGTGGGCAGCTTCTCCCGCGTTGCATCCAACGTTCCCATCGTCCGCCGGCACGCGAACCACCTAGCCCCCCCGTTTCAAGTATCTGCCACGGAATCCCGGCCCATGGCATCCGAGAAGCGCTTCTACGACGCGGCGATGTTCGTCTGGGCGGTCGTGGTCGGCGGCGGCTCCGTCGCCGTAGCGTTCGGATTCACCGAGCCGTACCTGTCGGCGTCACAGCTCCCCGGGGATCCGGGCCAGATATTCGCCGGGGGCGTCGTCGCGGTCATCCTCGGCGCGGTGGTCGTCCAGGTCCTCAAGGTCCGGTCGTGGCGGGCCGCCGGTCGCGAAGCCGGGCTCTCCCCCGGCTTCGGGCTCCTGCGGTCGCCCGACGTGACGGGCACCGTCGGCGGCCGGCCCGTCCGGGCGTACACGCACTCGGTGCGGAAGGGCGGCAGCGGCGAGTCGGGCGGCCGGAGCGTGACGTACACCAACGTCGAGGCGGAGCTCGACGGGCCGGCGGATGTCGGGGTCGTCGTGACCCCCGCCGCGGGTCCGTCGGGCTCGCCGCTCGACGTGGACCTCGACGAGGCCCAGACCGCGGTCAGCGACGACCGGCTGGCCGCCATCGGCCCGGAGGACGCTGCCGAGGCGGTCATCTCCGGACGCGCCCGGCAGGCCCTGCTCGACCTCGACGAGCCCGGACTCGTGTTCGTCGGCGACGGGGCGGACGCGCTCGTCGGCGCGCTGCCCGACACGGGGGGCTCGATGATGGGCTCGCTGTTCGAGACGGCCATCCGGAAGGGCGTCCCCGGCGACGCCTCGACGGTGACGACCACCGACAAGGGGCTCGAGATGGACGGCGACGCGCTCCGGCGACGGGTCGAGGCCGTGGCCGCGGTGGCGGACGCCTTCGAGGGCGCGACTGACGCCTCGGGGGCGGCGACCGACACTTCGGGGGCGACGACCGACGCTTCCGAGGCGGCGACGAGCGGCGACTGAGGCCTTCGAGGATCTGACGAGCGGCGGCTGACACCTTCTCGGACGCGACGAGCGGCGACCGACACCGCCGAGACCGGCAGCCGGGAGGAGATAGCCACCGCGAACGGACCAGTGGATTGATGGCCCCCGACCGGAAGCCCGAACCATGCAGCGACGTGACTACCTCGCACTCGTCGGCGCAGCGGCGGCGACCGCGGGCTGCCCGCAGTCGAACGGCGGTGGCGGCCTCGGCGGTCTGGGTGGCGGCCTCGGCGGCGGGTCGCTGCCGGACTACGCGGACTGGCTGGGCGAGCCGAACGCGGGCGTGGTGTCGGACGCTCACGGCTTCCTGTCCGTGACCCTCTCCCCGCTGGTGTCCGGGGCCGAGACGGCGACGCCGACGGCGACGGCCACCCCGACGGGCACCGAGACCGGACCGCGGGACGCGCTGGTGGTGAACCCCGCGGTCGGACTGCTCGCGGTGGCGTTCCTCGGGTTCGGGCTCGCCGGGGCCGGGCTCTCGCGGCTGGTCGCGTTCGACGAGGCCGAGTCGCCCGACGACCTGCCCGTCGAGCGGGTGACCATCGCCGACGCGACGGTCCTCCACGGGTCGTTCGACCCCGACGCCGTCGCCGGCGACGTCGAGGGGGCCGGGCTGAGCGAGACCGGGACGGCCGGCGACTTCACCGTCTACGCCGCCGAGACCGAGAGCGGCGACGCGACCGAGGTAACGGCCGTGGCCGCGAGCAGCGACTTCGTCATCTACGACCAGGCCACGCGCGACGAGGAGGACTTCGCGGACCCCCGCGACGTGGTCGACCGGGCCATCGGGCTGCACGCGGGCGACGAGCAGCGCCTCCACGAGGGCGACGACGACCGCCGGTGGCTGCTGCAGACCGCGGGGCGCGGCGACGTGGTCCTCGGGGTGTTCGCCACCGGCGAGCGCATCGAGCCCGCGTCGGACGCGAGCGAGGGCCCGCAGGGCCGGTACGTGCCGGACCTCTTCCGGGACGCCGCGGGCGTCGTCCAGCACCTCGACGTGCCGTCGGACGGCTCCGGCCCGGCCGCGGCCACGGCCGCTTTCGTCTACCCCGAGGTGGAGGACGTGGACACCGACCGCCTGCGGTCCATCGCGGGGCAGGACGCCGCCGACCGGAGCGTCCGGACCGACGGCGCGCGGGTGGTCGTCGACGCGTCGTACGAGTCGTCGGGGTGAGGTCGTCGATCCCGAGGCCGGGCGACGGGACGGTTGGATAGCTGTCCCACGTCCAAAATAATTAACTGTCCAGATAGGATAGTTCACTACATCGATGATGGACGACGGCACCTCCGGAGACGCCCCGAGGGCAGCGGGCCCCCCACGCGGGACCGAGCGGTGGAAGCAGGAGACGAAGGGTATCGAGCGCGTCATCGACGTCGCGCTCGCGCTGACCGAGCCCCGCACGGCCGGGTGGGTAGCTGACGAGGCGCTCGTCTCCGAGCAGACGGCCCGGGAGCATCTAGACCTGCTCGCCGAGTTGGGGGTCGTCGCGGCCACGACGGCCCGGGGTGTCACGAAGTACCGACCGGACGCCACGTGGCTGCGCTTCCAGGAGGTGGCCGCACTGGTCGAGAAGCACAGCCGGGACGAGCTACTGGACCGGGTGGAGAGCTACAAGGAGCGAATCGCCGAGACGGAGGACCGCTATGGCGTCGAGAGTCCGGACGCGCTTCGCTCGCGGGCCGCCGCGGACGAGACCGGTGTCGAGGAGGTCCGCGAGTACCGGCAGGCGGCCGCGGAGTGGGAGACGCTCCGACACGAGCTGGACCTCCTCGAAGAGGCACTGGAGCGCTACGACGAGTACGACCGGGCGGCCACGACGGCGTGACGATGGACGGGAGTTCCGAGGACCCGGCCGTCGGTAGTGCCCGGCGTCGAATCCAGCAGCGGGTGCGACAGCACCTGAAGGGGATTCCTGGAATCACAAACGTCCGCTTCGAGGAGAGCGGCACCGGTATCGGGTACCAGATCCGTTGCGACGTAGATACGATGGTGTTCGCGAACGGCGTCGTGAACTGCGACGAGGCGTACCTGCAGGTGAACTGGTGGCCCCAGATAGACGATGAATCCAGCAGATTCCAGATTCACTACGTCGAGAGTACTGGCTTCGACTGCGGTTGGCACCGGCAAGAAAACGACCACGTGGACGGGCTCGACCACTATCAGGAACGGGCGGGGTCGGACGAAGACTACGCGTACGAAGCCGTGACGTTCGAGTCCGAGAATCCGGTCGGCCTCCTCTGGGAGGTCGTCGACGAGCGACTCCCTACGCGACTCCGGCAGCGACACGGGTGACGTGCTACGTAGAGAAGTGGCCGCGAACTCGACCTTTCACGGTCGACCCTACTCTCACTCCATCCCGGGCGGCACGAACGCACGGAGGTCCGCCCGGCCCGCGCCCACCTGCGTGTTCACCGCGTCGAACGTCGTTGCGTGGGCCGTCGAGAGCGTCGGCACGCCCACGCCGTTGCGGACGCGGTCGCTGAAGTCCACCAGCGTCGTACCGCGGACGCTCGCAGTAGGCCGGCCCGCCGGCAGCCCTCCGAACGACCGCCGATGCCGTCCCGACCCCGTACCTCGGTCACGCCGCCGGCTACACGTCGGAACCGAACGTTTATTCCGTGCGTGTGCGTTTGACTAGCGTAGGAGACCCCACCATGGCCCCCCGACGTTCGGGGAGTCCGATAGACGACATCGGCTACCTCGCGCGGTCCGAACACCGCATCCCGACGCTCGTCGCGCTGACGGCCCGTCCCCGGAGCCGGTCTGAACTCTGGGAGATGGCTGGCGTCTCGTCGTCAACGATACGCCGTACGCTGACCGAATTCGAGGAGCGGGACTGGATACGCAAGGACGGCTACAAGTACGAGGCGACGCAGACCGGAGCGTTCGTCGCGTCGGCGATGGTGGACGTAGTCGACCGGGTCGAGGTCGAACAGGAGCTCCGCGACGTCTGGCGGTGGCTCCCGGACGAGGACAGCGGCTTCACTATCGACATGTGTTCGGACGCGGTCGTGACAGTCGCGGACGCCGACGGCCCGTACCGCCCGGTGAACCGGTTCGTCTCCCTGCTCGAGGAGACGAACCAGTTCCGGTTCGGCGGCTTCGACGTGGCGCTGCTCGAACCGTGCAAGGACGAACTCTGCGAGCGAATCATCGACGGGATGCAGGTGGAGCTCATCAACCCGCCGCGCGTCGCCGAGCACATGCGCTCGACCTCCCCCGACCTCTTCTCGGACGCCCTCGAGAGCGGCAATCTCACGATACGGCTGCACGACGACCTGCCGTCCTACGGGGTCAGCATCTTCGACGACCGCGTCGCGATAAGCGGCTACGACTCCGACGGCGTGACGGTCCGCGTACTGGTCGACACCGACGCCCCGGACGCGCGCGAGTGGGCCGAATCCACGTACGAGACCTACCGCCGCGAGACGCCGACGGTTCCGATGGAAGCGCCGGAGGGGTGACTCGACCGATTGGCGGGACCGTTCCCCCGTGGACGAGCGACCGGTACACGGACGACAGGGGCTGGATTCGAGAGACAGGCGCGTGTCGGCGAAGACGCCGCCGAGGAACTAACAGGGGCCGGTGCCACGATACGGACGTATGACCGACTGGGACGAGCGATATCGCACCGGCGAATATCCGTCAGAACTCGACCCGTCGCCAGTACTCCGGGAGCACGTCGAGCAAACGTCCGAGGGGAGGGCTCTGGACGTCGCCTGTGGCACGGGACGCAATGTAGTCTTCCTCGCCGAACAGGGCCACGAGGTCGACGCACTCGACCAGTCCATCGAGGGGCTCCGGATCACGAGAGAGAACGCCGAGCAACGGGGCGTCGGCGACCGTATCGACCTGATACGGGCCGACGCGACGCGATTCGAATTTCCGGAGGACCACTACGACGTGATAACCCTCAGTTTCTTCCGAACGCTCGACCGACTGGGCGACCTCAAGGCGGCGCTGCGACCGGACGGACTGCTGTTCTACCAGCACCACCTCCGCTCGGACCCACCGGCGGAGGCAGGCCCGAGTACGGACCGACTCCGGTTTCGCTCGAACGAACTTCTCCACGCCTGTCTCGACCTTACCGTTCTGTACTACGAGGAATCGAGCGAGCAGTGGCAGGGCGAACGCTCGGCGACCGTGGAACTCGTCGCTCGCAATAGCTGCGGCGGCTCCCAGTCGTACCCCGAGACCCAGTAGACGTCCGACGGACGAGTACCGAGCGAGCGACGGTCGGGGCGGCCGGGTGACGGGTGGCGTGCGCTCGACACGTGGGTTCCGCGTCAACCCTTGCTCACCCCGTCACCCCCTGCACGGGGGGCAGTGGCTGCCGGAATTCCACCAGTTAGCTATGTAACCATTGGCCCCGTATCGGTGTACGCCGGGAGGCGACACAACGCAATGGCAGACGACCACCACGTCACGCACGGCGTCGACCGAGAACAGTTCGAGGCGTTCGCCGACCACGCGACCGCCAATCCCGAGGCGGTCCAGTTCGGGCTCGGGGCTCGCGCCACCTACGAGGGCACGTGCGCTCACAGCCTGGCGAAGGTGGACGCCTACGAACTCGGCGGCGAGACGATAGCACGCGACACCCGCGAGTACGCCATCCCCTACGGGGGCTGGAAGGAGGTGCTGGACGAGGCCGGATGGGTCGGTCCCACGGACCGGATGGAGCCCATCGAGGTCGCGCTGTCGGCGCTGGCTGCCTGCATCAACGTCGGCGTCACCATCAACGCCGTCGCCAACGGCGTCGCGGTCGACGAACTCCGGACCCGCGTCCGGACGGACTTCGACCCCTCGGTGCTGTTCGGTCTCGCGGACCTCGGGGAGGCCGAGTCGGTCTTCGAGAACCTGACGGCCGAGATAGAGGTCGAGGGCGAGGACGTAGACAGGGACCAGATCGACGAGTGGGCGCGGCGAGCGCCGGTGCTGACGCTCGTGTCGCTCGCTCAGGACGTCGAAACGACTGTCAGCACCCCCGCCGAGGTGGCGGGCGACGACTGACGAGGTGACCAACAATGACAGAATCACTGGACATCGACAAACTCGAACAGGAAGTGAAGAACGTCTACCAGACGGTGGCCGAGACGCCGGACGACGAGTTCCACTTCGAGATGGGTCGGGAGCTGGCCGAGCGACTCGGGTATCCGGCGGACGACCTCGACCGGATACCACAGGAGGCTATCGACTCCTTCGCCGGGGTCGGGTACCACTTCGACCTCGCCGACCTGCAGGCAGGCGACGACGTGCTCGACCTCGGCAGCGGGTCCGGCACGGACGTGTTCGTCGCGGCGCTGCACGTCGGCGACAGCGGGAGCGTGACCGGTCTCGACATGACCCACGAGCAGCTCGAGAAGGCCCGACAGCTAGCGGACGAGGCGGGACTGGACAACGTCTCCTTCGAGCACGGGCACATCGAGGACGTCCCGTTCGAGGACGAGTCGTTCGACGCCGTGATATCCAACGGCGTCATCAACCTCTCCCCCGACAAGGACCACGTGTTCGAGGAGGCGAACCGCGTCCTGCGGCCCGGCGGGCGGCTCGCGCTGTCGGACATCATCAGCGAGACCCAGATGCCGGACAGCATCAAGTCCGACGCCGACCTCTGGGC
>CAZPIG010000115.1:0-2881 GCA_964586205.1 uncultured Halobacteriales archaeon
TCTCGACCCGCCCCACGTTTTATACGCCAGTCCCACCACCGTTCGCGCATGGATTCGGAGGTGCTGCACACCGACGACGTCCCGCGGCTCGACCTCTCCGAGAACGACGCCGTGCCGCCGGACCTCGACGTCCGGGCGCTCGACCAGGCGATGGGCCTCGACAACATGCGCGCGAAGCTGTGGTACTTCGAGCCGGGCGAGGAGATACAGTACCACGCCCACGGCGAGCAGGAGGAGTTCTACTTCGTCCTCGAAGGCGAGTTCTCGGTCAAGCACGGCCCCTCCGGCGAGGCCGAGGTCGAGGAGGTCGGCCCCGGCGACGCCTTCGCGGCCGGCCCCGAGGTGGGCCACGGCTACCGCTACCTCGGCGACGACGAGGGCGTCGTCCTCGCGCTCGGCGCGCCGGCCGTCGAGGACCCGGGGCTCGACCCCCACGAACTCGACTGAGATGACTCCTGACTCGAACGAGGAGGTGGCTCCGGACCCGAGCGACGACGAATCCGACGTCTCGCCCTCCAGCGTCGGCGACTGCGCGCCGGACTTCGAGGCGCTGCTCTGCGACGGCGAGACGTTCCGGGCGACGGCTCTGTCGGACGCGCTCGGCGACCGCGGCGCGGTGCTGGTCTTCTTCGGCTTCGTCGGCAGCGCCATCGCCCGGAACTGGTGGAAGCGCTACGACCGCTACGGCTGGGACGACTTCGACGGGGTCCCGGTCCTCGGCGTCAGCCGCGACGGCCCGTACGCCCAGAACGCCTTCCTCCGGGAGATAGCGAGCCCGTTCCGGACGTTCGCGGACGTGGACGCCGACGCCATCGACGCCTACGGCCTGCTGGACGAGCGGTCCGGCATGGCCGGCGTCCACACCGCGCGGCGCGCGGTCCTCGTGCTCGACGCCGACCGGACGGTCCGCCACCGGTGGGTGGCCGACGACTGGATATCGCCGGTGCCGGCCGACGACGTGGCGGCGGCGGTCGCGGACCTCGGCTGACGGCCGTCGCTCGTCCGGCCACTCCGAGGGGGGGCCGACGACACCGGCTATCACAGCAGGCCGTAGTCGGCCTGCAGGTCGCGGTAGCACTGGAGGTACCGCTCTAGGACCTGGCGGTGGTCGAAGCGGGTGAACGTCTCGTCTACCGACCGCTCCTCTAGGTCGCCCGCGTCCTCGATGGCGTCGGCCATCTCCCGGGGCGAGGTGACCCGGAAGCCCCGGTCCAGCCCCTCGATCAGCTCGTGGGCCGCCGAGCGGGCCTGGTACTCGACGATGCCCACGCAGCCGCAGGCGAGCGCCAGCAGTAGCTCGCTGGCGAACGCCTCCTTCCGGGCGGTCTGGGCGAACACGTGCGCGCCCTTGAACGTCGCGGCGCGCTCGGCGAGCGACAGCGACCCCACGAACTCCACCCGGTCGTCGATGCGGAGGTCCCGCGCCTGCTGCTCGTAGGTCCCCCGCTCGGGGCCGTCGCCGACGACCGCGGCCGACCAGCCCCGGTCGCGTAGCTCCGCCAGCGCGAGCAGCACCGTCTCGAGGTTTGCCCCCTCGTCCAGGCGACGCGAGTAGACGATGTCCGGTCCCGACTCGTCGGCGTCCATCTCGCGGACGGCCGAGAAGTCGATGCTGTCGGGGACGACCCGGACGGCGTCGCCCTCGCGGCCGCGCTCGCGGAGCCGCGTCTTGACCATCCGCGAGGGCGCGACCACGACGTCGGCGAGCCCGAGGGCGTGGCGGGTCCAGCGGTCGTCCACGTCCACGGCCCGGTCGCCGTACCACTCGTGGACGAGCGGCGACCGGGTGGCCAGCGCGCCCGCCTTCGCGCCCGCGACGTGCAGCGGGCGGCCGTCCGCGACGTGGACGACGTCCGGCCCGAACCGGGCGACGGCGACGGGTAGCTTCGCCGCGAACGCCGGGCCCGTGGGGCCGGTGGTCAGCGCGCGGTAGGTGACGTCGGCGCGCTCGTGGACCATGTCGGCTCCCTCCCACCACTGGCTGCAGAGGACGGTGACCGGGTGGCCGCGCGTGGCGAGGTCTTCGGCGACCCGGCGCGCGCGCCGCGTCGCGCCCGCCTCGGGGCCGTCGGCCACCTCGCTCGCCACGAACGCGACGCGCATCTCTACCGAGTGGCTCGAAACGGTGGGGTAAAAAGGCACTTGCTTCGCGTCAGTCGGGGTCCCGCGGGACGTGGTCGGAGCCGTCGCGGGACCCGGCGGTCCACGGGCGGGGCCAGTCGGTTCCGGGGCGGTCGCGGCGGAGCGTCCGGAGCGCGGTCATCTGTCGGTCCTCGGGTCGGTAGCGGTCCGTCGAGCAGGTGGCGGGAGTCGTCACCCGTGGTCCGGCGGTGGGTCGGTGACGGTCCCGCGGTGGGCCGGACTACCGGCTCCGCCGCCGGACTATCAGTCCGAAGCCGGCAACGGAAGTGACGAACCACACCGCGAGCGGGTCCACCGACGGAAGCCAGCCCGTGCCGATGGCGGGCGGCCCACCGCTCGGCGGTCCGCAGGATTCGACGTTACCGGAGTCCGGAGGCCCGTCACCGCTGGGGTCGGTGAAGGTACATTCGTCGGTAGCGGAGCCGACCACCGCGCCGAGGATGTCGAACGTGGACGAGGTCCAGCTAGCCTCGACCGGTTCGCCCGGCTCCTTGAACTCCGTCGCGGTCACGCCCGTCCCCTCGGCGTCGCCCTCGGGGGCGAAGGTGCTACCAGTCCACTCCCACCGAACGAGTGGCTTCGAGCCGGAGGGACATTGGTCGGACCCCCGACCCATGACCGGCTCGTCGGGCGCGTCGGCGTCCTCCGCCACGCAGAGGATGACGAAGCTGATCGCCGCGCGCTCGTCGGGCGTCCCGGTGTCCATCGTCGGCGTGTCGGTGTCGGTGCCTGGCGGAGG
>CAZPIG010000115.1:2981-8214 GCA_964586205.1 uncultured Halobacteriales archaeon
GTGTCGGTGCCTGGCGGAGGTGTTTGCGTGTCGGTGTCCGTCGTCGGCGCAGCGGTCTCCGTCTCCGTCGGCGTCGTCGGCTCCTCCGTCTCGGGCACCGGTGCAGCGGTCTCCGTCTCCGTCGGCGTCCGGTCACAGGCGACCGTCCGGGTCGCCGAGGCCGCGCCGTCGATGGGGACCTCCTGCGCGCCGTCGATGGTCTCGGCGGTGAAGGTGTAGACCCCGTCGTCGAGGTCGTCCACAGTCTTCTGGGCCCCGGCCTGCCCGGCGGACTCCAGGACGAGCGTCAAGACCTGCTGGCCGCCGAGGCGGAACCGCACCAGCACGCGGACGTCGTTGGGGTTCGTGAAGGTGATGGCCCCGTCGTCGTCCGGGCAGACCACGTCACCGACGCCGACGCTCTGCAGCCCCCGTGGCGTCTCCGTGGGAGTCCTGGTCGGGGTCTTCGTGGGTGTCTTGGTCGGAGTCTTCGTGGGCGTCTTGGTCGGAGTAGCGGTCTTCGTCGGAGTCTTCGTGGGCGTCTTGGTCGGAGTAGCGGTCTTCGTCGGAGTCTTCGTGGGCGTCTTGGTCGGCGTCTTGGTGGGCGTTTTGGTCGGCGTCTTCGTCGGAGTAGCGGTCCTCGTGGGCGTTTTGGTGGGCGTCGTTGTCGGCGTTTTCGTGGGTGTCTTGGTCGGCGTCGCGGTCGGCGTCTTCACGTCGCAGTCGACCGTCCGCGTCGTCGAGGCCCGCCCGTCGATGGGCACCTGCTTGCGGCGCTGGTCGAACGTCTCGGCGGTGAGGGTGTACGTGCCGTCCGCGAGGTCGTCGACGGTCTTCTCCGCCCCCTGCTGGCCCCGCGGCTCCAGGACGAGCGTCGCGACCTGCTGGCCGCCGAGGCGGAACCGCACCAGCACGCGGACGTCGTTGGGGTTGGTGAAGGTGATGGCCCCGTCGTCGTCCGGGCAGACCACGTCGCTCACCTGAACGCTCTGGAGCGGCTTGGGCGTCTTGGTGGGAGTCTTCGTCGGCGTCTTGGTCGGCGTTTTCGTGGGCGTCTTGGTCGGCGTCTTCGTCGGTGTCGCGGTCTTGGTCGGTGTCTTCGTCGGCGTTTTCGTCGGCGTTTTCGGGGGAGTCTTCGTCGGCGTCGCGGTCTTGGTCGGCGTCGGCCGCGGCGTCTTCGTGGGCGTGGGCTCGACGGGACACCGCCCTGCGACCGCGTACGCCGCGCCCGCGCCCGGTCCGGCGCTGAAGTTGAACGGCGCGCCGACCAGCACGTCGGCGGTGTCGTCGCCGTACACGTCGCCCGCCGGGGCGACGTCCCAGCCCGCGGCGTCGAACGCGCCCGCGCCAGCGATGGTCGCGTCCGCCGTGGCGAGCGAGCGCACGCCGGTCGTTCCGCCGCTGTGCACGAGGTAGGCCGCGCCGGCCTCGACGGCGGTGCTGTTGTTCAGCGGCGCGCCGACCAACACGTCCGCGCGCCCGTCGCAGGCGGCGTCGGCCGGTCCGGCCGAGGCGACCGACCACCCGGCGCGGTCGCCGCTGGCCGCGCCGACGTACGTCGCCGCCGCGTCAGAGAGGACCACCTCGTCCGGTAGCGACTCGCCGCCGCGGACGACGTACGCCGCACCGGCGTTGGTGCCGCCGGAGTCGCTCGCGGGCGCGCCGACGACCACGTCGGCGTAGCCGTCGTCGTTCGTGTCGCCCGCTCCGGCGACGGCCCACCCGGCGCGGTCGCCGGGCGCTGCGCCGACGAGGGTCGTGCCGGCGGTCGGCAGCAGCGCCGTGCCGGGCACCGGGACGTCGGTGACCACGTAGGCCGCGCCGGCGTTCCGGCCGCCCGCGTCCGCTCCACGGGCCCCGACCACGACGTCGGGCATCCCGTCGCCGTTCACGTCGCCCGCGCCCGCGACGGCCCACCCGGCGAGGTCGCCGCCGTCGCCGCCGAGCAGCGTCGCGTCGGCGTCCGCGACCGACACCTGCCCGGTCAGCGTCTCGTTCGCCAGCAGGTACGCCGCCCCCGAGTTCCCGCCGGTGCCGTTGACCCGGGGCGCGCCGACGAGGACCTCCTCGCCGGGACCGGCGACGCGGTCGCCGAGGACTCCGACGTCCAGGCCCGCGAGGTCGCCGGCCCCCGCGCCGGGCACGACGGCCCCGGCGTCGGCGAGGCTCGACGACGAGAGCCCGGGCCCGCCGTAGACGACGTACGCCGCGCCGGAGTTGCGGCCCTCGGCGTCGGCCGTCGGCGCGCCGACGACGACGTCGGCGTAGCCGTCGCCGTTCACGTCGCCGCCGGCGACGCTGTACCCGGCGCGGTCACCTTGCCCCGTGCCGGTGAACGTCGCGTCGGCGTCGGCGACCGAGACCGTCCCGCTCGGCAGCGGCCCGTAGAACAGGTAGACGGCCCCCGCGTTCGGCGCGGCGCTGTCGTTCGTCGGCGCGCCCACGACCACGTCGGCGACGCCGTCGCCGTTCACGTCGCCGGGCGAGGTCACGGCCCACCCGGCGGTGTCGTTCGCGGAGACGCCTTCGATGGTCGTCTCGGCGTTCGAGAGACTCACCTGCCCGGCGAGGGTGCCGTTCGGCGGTGCCTGCTGGAGCAGGGCGCTCGCGCCCGCGTCGGCGTCGGTCGCGCCGCCGGCCGGCGCGCTGTCGGCGTCGGCCGCCCCGACGCTCGCCGGCACGCCGTCCGTCCGGTCGCCTGTCGCTACGGCGTCACCCGCTACGCCGTCACTCGCAGCTACACCATCGACCACGTTTCCGACCCCGCGCGCGCCGTCCGTCCCCGTGGCGACCGCGACGGTCACCATGACGCTCGTCACCATCAGCAGCGCCGCCAGAACGGCGAACGCGGGTCCCCATACGTCGCTGTTCGGTCTCACCAACCACTGGCGAACCATGGTGGGGGGTCCCGTGACGGCTACCTTTGTTATAAACTACTATACGAGGAAGCGTGGAAATTAATCCGGAACACACCGGCTCGGTACGGCAATTAACTCCCGTCCGGTCGGGTGACGGGAGCGCACCTATCCCCTTACCGGTCAGTAGTCCGGCCGTAGGGTCGGGTGGGGTGTCGACCGCCGGTATGGGAAGGCCTTTCCGCGCCGGGTCGGTACCAGTTCGCGATGGCGCGCTACGACGTGGAACGCTACCTCAACGTCCGGTCGGCGGGCGGGGCCTCGTTCGGCCCGGCCGGCGAGCGACTCGCCTTCCTGCTGGACAGCACCGGCGTCGACCAGGTGTGGACGGTCGACGAGCCGGGCGCGTGGCCCGAGCAGCGGACCTTCTACGACGAGCGGGTGGCCTTCGCCGACTGGTCGCCGACCCGGCCGGAGCTGGCGTTCGGCATGGACGAGGGCGGCAACGAGCGGCTGCAACTGTACCGGCTCAACGCCACCGACGGCACCGTCACGGACCTGACGGGGCTGCCGGACGCCAAGCACCAGTGGGGCGGCTGGTCGGGCGACGGCGACCGGTTCGCGTTCGCCTCGAACCGCCGCGACGAGGCGGTCTTCGACGTCTACGTCCAGGACCGCGACGCGACCGGGGACGACGCGGAGCTGGTCCTCGAGGGCGACGGCTGGCTGGAGGCCGGCGAGTGGGGCCCCGACGACGAGCGGCTGGTGGTCCGGGAGGCCCACTGGAGCTTCGACCAGGACATCTACGTCGTGGACGTGGAGACCGGCGAGACGGAGCACGTCACGCCCCACGAGGGCGACGTCCGGTACGCCTCCGTCCAGTGGGGCCCCGACGGCGAGAGTCTGTACCTCGTGACCGACGAGGGCAGCGACACGACCTACCTCGCGCGGCTGGACCTCGATTCGGGCGACCTCGAAACTGTCGTCGACGGCGGCGACTGGAACGTCGACGGGGTCGTGGTCCACGGCGGGACGGGCCGGCTCGCCTACAGCCGCAACGTCGACGGCTACACGGAGCTCGGGGTGGGGGAGCTCGACGGCCCGACCGACGTCTTCGAGTTCCCGACCCCCGACCTCCCCGGCGGCGTCGCCGGCGACGTGGACTTCGCGCCGGACGGCGACCGCTTCGCGCTCACGGTCGGCGGGGGCGACCGGAACGGGAACGTCTACGTGGTCGAGGTGGAGACGGGCGACGCCGAGCAGTGGACGCGCGCGCCGACCGCGGGCATCCCACCGGAGACGTTCCGCGCGCCCGACCTCGTCCGCTACGAAAGCTTCGACGGCCTCGAGGTGCCGGCGCTGTTCACCCTCCCCGAGGACGCCCCGGAGGGCGAGACGCCCGTCGTCGTCGACATCCACGGCGGCCCGGAGTCCCAGCGCCGGCCGGGGTTCTCCGCGGTCACGCAGTACCTCCTCGACAACGGCTACGCCGTCTTCGAACCGAACGTCCGGGGCTCGACGGGCTACGGCCGGGAGTACACCCACCTCGACGACGTCGAAAAGCGGATGGACTCGGTGGCGGACATCGAGGCCGGGGTCGAGTGGCTGGCCGACCGCCCCGAGGTCGACCCCGACCGCGTCGTCGCCATGGGCGGCTCCTACGGCGGCTTCATGGTACTGGCCGCGCTGTCGGAGTACCCCGACCTCTGGGCGGCCGGCGTGGACGTCGTCGGCATCGCCAACTTCGTCACCTTCCTCGAGAACACCGGCGACTGGCGGCGCTCGCTCCGGGAGGCGGAGTACGGCTCGCTGGACGACGACCGCGAGTTCCTCGAATCGGTCAGCCCCATCAACAACGTCGACGCCATCGAGGCCCCGCTGTTCGTCATCCACGGCGAGAACGACCCGCGGGTCCCCGTCGGCGAGGCCGAGCAGATAGTCGCGGAGCTACGGGAGCGCGAAGTCCCCGTCCGGAAGCTCATCTTCGAGGACGAGGGCCACGGCTTCACCAAGCTCGAGAACCGCGTCGATGCGTACACGGCCGTCGCGGAGTTCCTCGACGAGCACGTCTAACGCTCGACGGGCACGTCTGACGCTCGACGAGTACGTCCGACGCTCGACGAGCACGTCTGACGCTCGACGACACGTCCGAGGCGGGCCGACCTTCCGAACCGCGCGGCCCGGACGAGAGTTCGCTCGACGAACGCCGGTGTTCGTTCCTCGAGCCCTGGTGTTCGTTGGTGGCGACGGATTTAAGTTGGGAAATTTACATCGGTTGGGACATGGTGACAGTCCCGCCCGTCGTGGGCGTCGTCTGGCCCGTCGTCGCCGGCGGCGCTGGCCTCGCGGCGGCGACCTTCCTCCTCTACCGAGGGTACGCCGTGCGGGCAGTCGACGGG
>CAZPIG010000116.1:0-8084 GCA_964586205.1 uncultured Halobacteriales archaeon
CGACCGCAAGCGGGGCGGCGTGGCGGAGGCGCGGGACGACGCCGACAAGTACACCGTCGTCGGGGCGGCCCGCCGCCGGACCTTCGGGAGCTGGCTGACGCCCATAGAGGAGCACTTCGTCTGCCACCGCAACGACGTTCCGGACTTCGACCCGAAGACGGACGACTGGACCGTCTCGCTCACGGGGTACGCCGACGGGGAGGTGTCGCTGTCCGACCTGGAATCCGACTACCCCACCGTCGCGGTCGCGCACACCATGGAGTGCGCGGGCAACGGCCGCGGCCAGCACCGCCCGCAGACGGGCAGCGTCCAGTGGGGCTTCGAGGCCGCCGGGACGGCGTTCTGGACCGGCACGCCCGTCAGCAGCGTGCTCCGGGACCACGGGGTGAACTCCGGAGCCATTGCTGACGACGATCCCACCGACCCCGACGGCCGCTGGCTCACCGCCGTCGGCGGCGACGAGTCCGACGGCAACGACGTCTTCGCCCGGTCCATCCCCCTCTCGAAGGCGCTCGACGACACACTCCTCGCCACCGGGATGAACGGACGCCCGCTCCCGCCCGAGCACGGCCACCCGGTCCGGCTGGTGGTGCCGGGCTGGTACGGCGTCAACTCCGTCAAGTGGGTCGAGGAGCTCCGGGTCATGGACACGATGGTCGTCGAGGACTCCCTCGAGCGCCCCGGCGAGCACGCCGTCTGGCAGCAGGGGGCCTACCGCATCCACCCCGCGGGCGTGGAGCCGGAGCCCAACGGGACGGTCGACACGGTCGACACGTGGGACCAGCTAGCGGGCGCGGTCGAGCACCCCTACACCTTCGACCAGACCGTGATGTCCGTTATCGGCGTTCCGGATGGCGAAGATACTGTCACGCCCCGCCCCGACGGCACCGTCGAGGTCCGGGGCGTCGCGTGGGCCGGCGACGATAGGGTCGCGGGCGTCGAGGTCTCGACCGACGGCGGCGAGCGGTGGGCGGACGCGGAGCTGTTCGGCCCCGACTACGCGGGCGCGTGGCGGCTGTTCCGGTACGACTGGGCTGCCGAGCCCGGAGCGTACACGCTCGCGTCGCGGGCGACCGACGAGCGCGGCCGCCGCCAGCCCGCGACCATCTCCGAGCCGGAGGCGTGGCGCGACGCGCTCGACGCCGACCAGTTCCCGTGGAACGAGGGCGGCTACGCCGCGAACGCCTACGAGCCCAACGCCGTCGAGGTGGTCGTCGAGGCCCCGGCGTCGGAGTAGGTGCGGGCGTCGTCCGACGCGGCGTTCTCCGACGAGCCCGCCCCTAGAATTTTCTCCCACCCGTCCGGACCCGGCAACCATGCTCGACGACGTACCAGTGCTCGGAGGCGGCGACGACTCGCCCGCCGCCCTCGCCGGGCGCGCGGTCGGCGTGCTGGTCGCGCTCGCGGGCGTCGCGGTCGCCCTCGGCGGCGGACCCGGCCCCGGCGACAGCGGCGTCGTGGTCGGGGCCGGCACCGCTGTCGTCGGCCTGACGGCGGCGGCGTGGCCGGCGATTCCGGTCGTCGTCGGCCGAGCGGTCGCCGACCTCGTGGCCTGGCTACTGTTCGAGGTGGTCTGGCGGCTCGTGGCCGGCCTCGTGGGTGCGATACTGGACGGCATATAGAGGGGCGACGGCTCGTCCGGAACTACCGCGACAGCGCCCACCCAGTTCACTCGACGGGCGGCTCCCGCGGCCCGTCGGCGTCGCGCTCGCGGTCGTAGGCGTGCTCGCCGTCGACGAAGACGTGCCGGGCGTCGGTGTCGAGGTCGAACGGCGGCCCGTCCCAGACCACGACGTCGGCGTCGGTGCCCGGTTCGAGCGTCCCGACGCGGTCGGAGACGCCGAGAATCTCGGCCGGAGTGCTCGTCACTGTCGCCAGCGCCGCGTCGGCGGGCAGGCCCTCGCGCATCGCGAGGCCGACGCAGACGTCGAGGTGCTCCTGGGGCACCACCGGCGCGTCGGTCTGGATGGCCACGTCGACGCCCGCCCCGTGGAGGACGCCCGGCGTCTCGAAGCTGATGTCGCGTAGCTCGTACTTCCGGCCGCTGATGAGGCTCGGCCCCACCACGGCCGGAACGTCGCGCTTCACGAACTCCTCGGCGACGAGGTGGCCCTCGGTGGCGTGCTCGATGGAGAGGTCGTCGATAGCGAACTCGTCGGCGATGCGGAACACCGTCAGGATGTCGTCGGCGCGGTGGGCGTGGACCCGCAGCGCGAGGTCGCCGTCGAGCACGCGCGCGAGGTGCTCCATCCCGAGGTCGCGCTCGAAGGGCTCGCCGTCGCTCGCCGCCTGCTCGCGGCGCTCGACGTAGTCCTCGGCCTCCATCAGCGTCTCCCGGAGCGTCGCCGCCACGCCCGGACGGGTGGTGGGCTCGCGGCCCTCGCCCTCGCCGTGGACCCGCTTGGGGTTCTCGCCGAAGGCCGCCTTCATGCCGTCCTCCGCGACCAGCATCTCGTCGGCGACGGAGCCGTGGGTCTTCATCGTGCAGATGACGCCGCCCACGACGTTGGCGCTGCCCATCCGCGCGCTGACCGTCGTCACGCCGCCCGCGACGGCGTGGCGTAGCTCCTCGTCGCGCGGGTGGAAGCCGTCGAGCGCGCTGACGTGCGGGGTCACCGGGTCCGTCAGTTCGTTCACGTCGCCGTCCCGCGGCGCGCCCCACTCGGCCATCCCGGCGTGGCTGTGGGCGTCTACGAGGCCCGGCGTGACGGGGTCGCCGCCGGCGTCGAGCACGTCGGCGTCGTCGGGGACCTCGACGTCGGCTCCGACGGCGGCTATCTCGCCGTCGTCCAACAGCACGGTCCCGCCTTCGACCGTGCCGCGGTCGGTCGCGGTGTGGACCGTCGCGTTCGTGATGGCTCGCATGCCCCGGTCCACCCCGGCCGCGGGCAAGAGGGTTCCGGTCGGGTCCGGGACCGACTCCGCCGACCGCTTTCCGCTTCCCGCACGTACAAGCCCGCGCCGGACGACCGGATGGGGCATGTACCGACGCGACCTCCGCGACGCGGCCGCGGACGACCTGCTGGCCACGATGGCGACCGCCGACGCCGCCGTCGAGGCCCGACCGGAGCCGGACGGCGAGCGCCTCGCGGTCGCCCGCGTCCGCGAGGACCGGCTCGCCCTCTGGCTGGTGGGCCCCGACGGCTCCGAGCGCCGCCTCCTCGGGCGGGACGCCGTGGCAATGTCCTACACACAGCTCGACCAGTCGTGGTTCGACTGGCACCCCGCGGGCGATGCCATCGCCTACCTCGGCCCGGCGGAGGCGGGGCCGGCGCTCCGCACGGTCGACCCGGAGACGGGCGAGATAGCCCGGGTCGTCGAGGGGACCGCCTGCTACGACCCGCGATTCGGCCCCGACGGCGAGGAGATAGCCCTCGTCGCCGACCGGCCCTCGCCCGGCGCGCTGGCGGTGGCGAGCGCCGACGGCCGCCGGTTCGAGGCCCTCGCGGACGACGACTACCTCTACGCCGACCCGCAGTGGGCCGGCCCGGAGACGCTGTACGCGGTCCGGATGCGCCACCGGGACCTCCACGACCGCGCCTCCGAGGTGGTCCGGGTCACGCGGGACGGCGCGGTGACCGTCGTGGCGGGCGGGCCCGACGGGGCGGGCCACCCCGGCGACGCGGACGGCGCGGTGAACGCCTTCGCACCTCGACCGAGCCCGGTGAGCGACGAGGTCACCGTCGTCCACGACGGGACCGGCTACGATGGCGTGTACGTGGTCGCCCCCGGCGCGGACCCGGAACAGTTACTCGCCGAGGACGGCGTGGACTTCGGCACGCCCGCGTGGCGTGCCGACGGCGGGGCGCTCGCGGTGACGGCGACCCGCCGCGGCGACGTGGAAGTCCGGACGGTCACCCGCGACGGCGCGGTCGAGACGCTGACCGACGAGCCGGGCGAGCGCTACTACCCGGTCTGGGACGGCGACGACGTGCTCGCCGTCTCGGGCGGTCCGACCACGCCACCGCGGGTGGTGAACATCTCCCGGGAGGTCACCGTCGGTCGCCGCCGACCGGTGGGGTTCGGCCGCCGGCTGGTGGTGCCCGAGACCACGGCCTACGAGTCGCCGGACGGGACGGAGATTCACGCGATGGTCTACCTGCCCGACGGTCACGGCGAGAAGGACGACGATTCCCTCCCGCTGCTCGTCCATCCCCACGGCGGCCCCACCTCCTTCGACGGCTACGAGTACAACTACCAGGCCCAGTACTTCGTCGCGCAGGGCTACGCCGTCGTCGAGCCGAACTACCGGGGCTCGTCGGGCTTCGGCCGCGCGTTCCGGAACGCCAACGACCACGCGTGGGGCGCGGGCGACCTGGAGGACGTGGTCGCCGCGGCCGACGCCGTCGCCGAGCAGTACCCGGTCGTCGACGGCGACCGGGCGGGCATCTTCGGCGGCAGCGGCGGCGGGCTGATGACCGTCAACGCCCTCGGCAAGTCCGGCCGCTTCGACGCGGGCGCGGCGTTCTACGGCGTGTACGACTACGAGTCGTTCGTCGACGACACCGACGACGTGGGCTGGCGGCTGATGAAGCGCGAGTTGGGGTCGCTGGCGCGCGACGTGGAGAACTACCGCGACGCGAGCCCCATCGAATCCGTCACAGACATCGACGCTCCGCTGCTGGTGCTGCACGGCGAGGAGGACCAGCGCGTGCCAATCAGCCAGTCCGAGCAGTTGGTCGAGGCGCTGGAACAGCACGGCAAGCGCCACGAGTTCCAGCGCTACGACGGCGAGGCCCACGGCTTCGCGCGGCGGGAGAACATCCTGGACGCGTACGGGCGCGTCGCGGACCTGTTCGCGAAGTACCTGAAAGTGGACCCCGGGGGCGGTGGGTCGAATCCGCGCGAGGATCTAGGCGGTGGCGGTTCGTAGCGCGCGGTTTTCGGTCTCGGGAAGTGTGTCGACCACAGTTTCGGTAGGCGCGTGAAACCACCGTCGGGGTGGTCCGTGTCCTCGAAAGCCCCCGCTCCGACGAAGGCCCTCTCGTTCCACCCACTGGCAGTCGGTCCGCTGGCCACGGTGCGCTTCGCCGGACACGTCCCCGGCCCCGGAACCCAACGGTTTTCTCCCCGTGAATCCATGCGCCGTCATGGTAGCCCTCCTCGCAACTGCGCTGGTCGTGCGGTGGCTCCACGTCCTCGCCGTCGCGACGCTGCTCGGCGGCACGACGCTCGCGTGGTGGCTGGTCCGCCAGGGCGCGGCCGCGCCCGTCGCCGCCGGCCGGGCCTACGAGTGGCTCTTCTGGACGGCCGTCGGCGTCGCCGTCCTGACCGGCGTCGGCAACGCGGGCGCGGTCGCCCCGGCGCTCGCCGCTCCCGGCACCGGGTGGGCGCGCACCTTCTCGCTGAAGCTCCTCGCGGTCGCCGGCCTGCTCGTCCTCTCGACGGTCCGTACCCTCGTCGTGGTCGTGGTGGACGGGACCGACGAGACAGCCGCGAGCGACGACGACCCGCGGAACCGGGCGGTCCGGCTGGGCTACGCGGCGACGGGCTGGTACCTCGCGGGACTGGTCGCGCTCGGGGAGGTGCTGGCCCATGGCTGAGCCCGATGGCGAAGTGGTGCAACGCGACGACGGAAGCGTCGAGCAGGACGACGCCGGCCTCCTCCGCGCGCTCGCGGGACCCCACGGCGACCCCGACCCGCTGGTCGCGTTCGCCGTCGGGTCGGTCCACGCGGCGCTGGTGATGGTCGCGCTCCTGGGGCTGCTCCACGGCAGCGGCAATCTCGGGGACGCGCTCGGCGGTCTCGGAACGCTCCCGGGCGCGGCGGCGTACGTCGCGCTCTGGGCGGTCGCGTGGTGGACGACCCGCCGCGGCGTCGCGGCCGCGGTGGAGCGCGGCGGGCGCGTCCGCGACGCGCTCGTCGCCGGGCTGACGTGGGGGTCCGTGGCGGGCGTGACGTTCCTCCTCGCCGTGGCGGGCGTCGCCGGGCTCGTGCTGGCGCTGACCGAGCCGGCCGACGTCCTCTCGGTGGTCCTGTTCGTCGGTATCGGCGCGGCTATCGCGGCGGTCGTCGGGAGCGTGGTCGGCGGGCTGCTGGCGTTGGTGGACGCGGCGCTGCTGGGGGTGGCGAGGACGGTAGTCGGATCGAGCGGTGACGGTCGGTGACGTCGACGCTCGCGGTGACGAGTCGGCGGAGGAGATTTGAACCACGTCCAGACGTTCCGGGTCGCTCCCGTCGCTCACGTCCGTTCGCTCCGGTCGCTTCCCGGGCGTGCGACTGGCCTCGTTCAAATCTCCTCGTTCTGCGTTCACACTGGCGACTCGCGCGAGCGCCACGAGCGGTGCTCGCGGAGTGCGCCTCTGAGAAGCGCCGAGGAGGAGATTGTGAACTACGTGGAGACGGTCCTGCTCGGGCACTCCGCTCGCGATGCTCGCTCCGTTCCCTGCGCGGGCTGCGACTCCCCTCGTTCAAATCTCCACGCCTGACGTTCACCGCTCACGGACGCGAGCGCCACAAGCGGCGCTCGCGGTGTTGTTCGCGGTGAAGCGCCGAGGAGGAGATTTGAACTCCTGAGTCCTTGCGGACAGTTGCTCTCGAAGCAACCGCCTTGGCCGGGCTAGGCTACCTCGGCTCGTCGCCTCGTACGACAGTCACCACATTAGGAGTTTCGATTGATAGCTTCGCGGACCCCGTCACGTGGTACCATCTCAGCCCCACGCTTTTCCCACGAACGACCGAGCGACACGACGATGAGCGCCTACGAGCACTTCGACGCGACCCACCGCGTCGTCGCACGGAGCGACGACCGCGTGGCCGCCTGCAAGCGCGCGCTCGTCTCGTACCTCCGACGAGACGCGACCGAAGTGCGGGTGCTCGTGCACGTGCCCCAGGAAGAGTCGGTCCCGGACGCCGTCGAGGCGCTGGACCCGGTCGCCGACGAGCGTGCGGCGTTCGCCGACGAGGAGGAAACCGAGTGGGTCGGACCGCTCCCGGAGATGGACGCCGCGCTCGACGCGGTGCTCGCGACGATGGAAGACGACGGTGGGTTTCCTCTGACCGCAATCTCGCTACGCGGACCGGGGTTCGACTCCTACGTCACCTCCAGTACCAGCCACAGCCACGTCGCGAAGCTCCGCGTCGACGACGAGACCCGACTCGACGCCATCCGCGACGCCGTCGCCCCCGATGGCCTCGTGCTCCCCGTCGAGCCGGTCGCGGCGTGGGAGATGGACGGCGACTACGTCGAGATAGCCGCCCACGAGCTCTGCGTGTACGCCGAGCCCGTCGCGGACCTCGATTGGGAGGAGCGCATGTCCGTGACCCACTCGTGCAACGACCTCACCGGACTGGAGGGGCTGGTCGCCGACGAAGCCAACAATCGACTGGTCCTCGAGTGGTCCGAGCCGGCGTCCCTGCTCGGCCGTGCCCTCGAAGCCGTGCTCTGGCGGCGGCCCGGGGAGATAACGGTCCCGCCGGAGCAGTTCGAGACGGTCGAGGCGTATCTGGAGCAGTTCGCCGGGGGAGCCGGAAACGATTCTGGAACGAAAAGAAGTTGAAACCCACAGAGATAAACCGCGCGGGGCCCCCAGTGGCACCATGGACGTCGCCGAAGCGAGCGAGGAGTGCGGCACGGTCCTCGACCGCGTCGAGGAGGCCATCATCGCCGACCGCGAGTTCCTCGAGACCATCCTCCTCGGCGTGCTGGCGCGGGGCCACGTCCTCCTGGAGGACGTCCCCGGGACCGGCAAGACGCTCACCGCCCGCGTCGTGGCCGACGCGCTCGGCCTTTCGTTCAGCCGCATCCAGTTCACGCCCGACCTCCTGCCCACCGACGTCACCGGCACCCACGTCTTCGACGAGAGCGACGGTAGCTTCGAGTTCCGCAAGGGGCCCATCTTCGCCAACGTCGTCCTCGCCGACGAGATAAACCGCGCGCCGCCGAAGACCCAGGCCGCGCTGCTGGAGGCCATGGAGGAACGGCAGGTCACCACGGACGGCGAGACGCGACAGCTACCCGAGCCGTTCTTCGTCATCGCCACCCAGAACCCCGTCGAGCAGGAGGGCACCTTCCCGCTGCCGGAGGCCCAGGTCGACCGCTTCGTCGTGAAGTCCTCCATCGGCTACCCGGGCTTCGACGGGG
>CAZPIG010000117.1:0-8073 GCA_964586205.1 uncultured Halobacteriales archaeon
GGCTCGGTCTGGCCCCCGGACTGCTCGGGGTTCATGTCGTAGGTCGCGGCCGCGACGCCGTCGGCCTCCAGCAGCGCCCCCTTCAGCACGTTCATGAAGGTGTGGTTCTCGCCCCCGATCTCGATAGATAGCTCGTCGTCCTCGCGCTCGATGACCCGCAATTCCATGTCCGTCCGTATGCTGGAGCCCCGTTTCAACGTTACGAACCGTCCTCTGCCGGGGGCGTCCGGACGACGACCCGGACGAACGGACAAACTACAAGCCCGAGGCCCTCTACAGACCGGCACATGGCCACGCTGCCGGAGTGGGCGCTGCTCGCGCTGCGCGTCGCCGTCGTCGTCGGGGTGGTCGCATCCCTGCTCGTCGCGTGGTGGTTCGACCGCTCGGACCGCCCCGGCGACCGCCTCCGGCGGCGGTTCCTGTTGGGCGTCCCGTGGGGGTCGCTCCTCGCCGCGACCGGCATCGTCGCGTTCTACCTGTTCGTCCAGAACGGCTGGACCCACTGGTTCCACCCGCTGCAGGTCCCGTTCGTCTCGTGGTCGTACCTCTACCCCCTCGGGACGCTGACCGGGCCCTTCGCCCACGCCGGGCCGGGCCACCTGATAGGGAACCTCGTCGGCACGCTCGCGCTCGCCCCGGTCGCGGAGTACGTCTGGGGCCACTACCCGCGGGAGCGCGGCGCGGGGACGTTCGGCCCGTTCCGGACCAGCCCGCTCCAGTGGCTCCGGACGAACCCCTTCGCGCGAGCGTTCGTCGTCTTTCCCGCCGCCGTCGTGGGGGTCGGCCTCCTGACCGGCCTCGTCGGCTGGGGGCCGGGCATCGGCTTCTCGGGCGTGGTGTACGCGTTCGGCGGCTTCGCGCTGGTGCGGTACCCCATCCTCACCGTGGTCGCGCTGGCGAGCCGCGAGGTGGTCGGGACGGCCTACCGGGCGCTGGCCGACCCGGTCATCACCGGCTCGGCTAGCTCGTCGTTCGGGCCGCCGTGGTGGGCCGGCATCCACGTCCAGGCGCACGCGCTCGGGCTGCTGCTCGGCGTCCTCGCGGGCCTCGTGCTCCTGTACCGCCGCGACGAGCGGCCGTCGGCGCTCCGGCTCTGGGTCGGCGCGCTCGTCTACGCCGTCTCGCTGTCGCTGTGGGCCATCTGGTGGTACCGCGGCGCGGACGCCTACGTCCTCTACCGCGGGCCGGGGCTGCTCGTCGTGGTCGGACTGGCGGCGCTGCTCGTCGCCGCGGCCGTCGCGAGCGACCGGCCGCTGCTCGGCGACTTCTCGCGCCGCCAGACGGCGGCGCTGGTGGTCGCGCTGCCGGTGGTGCTGATGGCTGGCGTCGCCGTCCCCGTGAACCTCACGACGGTCGCCGACGGCGGCGACGACTACGGTCCCGGCGTGTCGGTCCGTGGCTACCACGTCGTCTACGCGGAGGACGTGCCGAACCGGATGGTGTCGGCGGTGAACGTCTCCGCCTTCGGCGAGTCGACCCAGCTACGGACCAGCGGCGTCATCGTGGTCAACACGAACCGCCACCTCTGGTGGCGCGCAGCCTCGAAGGGGCGGCTGGCCCACGCGGGCCGGCAGGCGGTCCCCGTCGGGGGGCTCGGCTGGCGGCGCGTCGTCGTCGCCAACAGGACGGGCTGGTCGGCCGCGGGTGGCGGAGCGGCATACCGCGTCCGCCTGCGGGTGCGCGGCGGGCCGTCCACGGTGGCCTACACCTCCGACCCGGCGACCGCGCGGCCCGTGGTCGCGGGGCGGAACGTCTCGGTCGCGCCCGTCGCCGGCGGCTTCAACGTCTCCGTCGCCCGCAACAACACGACGCTGGCCTCCGTACCGATTCCGGCGCGGAACGAGACGGTTGCGGTCGGCGGCATCACGCTCGTCCGCGAGGAGAGCAACCTCGTCGCCACGGCGAACGGGACCCGGGTCCGGGTGGCGAGCAAGGAGTCGTACAACTGAGGCGGTCGGATTCGGAGTTGTGGCTTAGCGAAGCGAAGACTTGGACGTCGCGGTAGCCAGTGCGACGAACCATCCGGGCGGGACTGAAAGGGGCCGGTCGCTCGGCCCGCCCCCGGCGACGCAAGGACCGCAGTCGAACGACCGTAGGGAGTGAGACGAGGACCGCAGCGAGCGCGAGGCCCGAACGAAGTGAGGGCCTCGTTCGCGCGAGCGGCGACCGGAGGGAGCCGCGAGCGTCGCGGGTGGTCGAGCGACCGGGGGCTTTCACCGGCGCTGTAGAAGCTAGTGGCAAGCGTTCGCAGTCAAGACCGACCGGGCCAGTCACCCCTGGTTCCACTCCACCCGGAACACCTCCGCGTCGATAGTGGCCACTTCCCGCTCGTGGTGCTCGAACTGCGCGGGCACGTCCAACTCCGCGCGGAAGGCGTGGGTCACGAGCCCTCCGTGGTCCGCGGCGAACGACCGGACGAACGCCTCGCTGTCGGCGTTGTGGACGGTGTAGGAGACGGCAGCGATTTCGGCGGCCGTTTCGAGGAAGGCGCGGTCGGCGTGCTCGCGCCCCCGGTGGGCTCCGAACGGTGGATTCGAGAGGACGGTGACCGGTGCGTCGGGACAGAGCGGGTGGCGGGCGGCGTCGGCGAGGAGCCAGTCGACTGCCACGGGCGGCGACAGCAGCCGTTCGTTCTCGCGCGAACGGGCGAGCGCGGCCGCGTCGCGGTCCAAGCCGACGACCCGCTGCGCGCCCGCGAGCGCCGCGCCGAGTGCGAACATCCCCGTCCCCGTCCCGAGGTCGACGACGGTTCTGTCGTCCAGGTCGCCCTCCATCGCCGCGAGGTGGACGACGTGGGCGGCCACGTCGGCGGGCGTGCGGTACTGCTCTAGCTCCGGGCGGGGCTGGTCGAAGCCCTCGACTCGGGAGAGCGCGAGTTCGAGGTCCCGCTTTCCGGCCATCAGTTCGGGGTTGGGACGAGGGCGGGGTAAGGGTTTGCGTTGGTTCGCCTCGACAAACGGCAGCGACACCAGCAGTCGAAACGCCGGCCGACCTCACCGGACCGAACGGCCGTGAGAATCGAGCGAACTACTCCACCGAGACGGGCCCCTCCACCTCGAACGAGACCCCCTCCCGCTCCGCGCGCTCCGCGCAGGCCGACAGCGCGGGCTCGACCTTCCCGGCGTCGGCCACCTCGCCGACGGACACGGTCAGCGTCCCCGCGCCGAGGAACGACGCCGCGTACACGTACTCGCGCAGCCGGTCGGCCTCGCGCTGGGTGGACAGCGAGCAGTCCTCCTCGAACGCAGTCTCGACCGACAACTCGGCCGGCACCAGGTCCGCGGCGTCTAGCTCGGACTTCAGCGCACGCAGGTCCGCCGGCGCGGTGGACTCCAGGGCCGCCGCCTCGAGGGCGACCGGCGTCGCGTCGGCCCGCCGACAGCCGTCGATGGACGCTCCGACGTCGGATTCGCGGGTCGTGCTCATGCTACCCACCCATACACAATGGACATACAAAAGCCTTGTTGAATTCGTTGTGGTAATACGACGTTCGCCGCTTCGGCATTTCACCGCGTTCCGTAGCGTTGATTCCGCCCACCGACGGAAGTGATAAGATTCAACAGCGGCGACTCCCCACACCGACACATGTCTCGCGAGTCAGGACGGGCGTCCGACAGCACAGCACTCGTCTCCCGGCGGCGCGTTCTCGCCGGCACGGTAGCGGCGGTCGGCGGCGTCGCCGGCCTCTCCGGGACGGCCGCGGCCTTCAGCGGCGACGACGGCGACATCCAGGGCGCGGCCGACTACCCGCGCGCGACCACCCGTGGCCACTTCGACATCCACTGGTGGTACGGCGACCAGCTTACCGACGGCCACACCGCCACGGACTACGACACGGTCGGCTCCATCCCAGGGCTCGACGGCACCTCGCCGGACGAGGTCGTCATCGCCTCCCACGGCTGGCGGGTCGCGCCGGCCGACGCCCCGGACCACTTCGCGACGGTCGAGGCGTCGCTGTCGCGCAACGGCTACGACCACCCCGTCGTCGGCTTCAGCTGGGACGCCGACTCCAGCACCGACGACTGGTGGCCCGCGACCGACATCGCCGAGCGCAACGGCCCGAAGCTCGCGCACTTCACGGCCGACTACGCGGCGGCCAATCCGGACACGACCATCCGGTACACGGGCCACTCGCTCGGCGCGCGTGTGGTCCTGGAGGCCATCAAGGCGCTGAACACCTGGGGCCTCCGGGACGTGGTGGACTCCGCGACGCTGCTCGGCGGTGCCGCGGACAACGACTCCGTGGCCGTCGAGGGCGAGTACGGCGACGACATCGGGGCCGCCGTCGGCCAGTTCGACAACTTCTGGAAGTCCGACGACGACGTGCTGAACTGGGCGTACTCGACGGGCGAGTTCGACAGCGCCGTCGGCGAGGAAGGTGCCGAAGGTGTGCCGCCCGCGAACTACGCGGACCACAACGTCGACTTCGTGCCGGACCACTTCTCGTACCACGAGCCGGGCGACGGCTGTATGCTGCAGGTCGTGGCGCAGTGGTAGCGGGAGCGGCTCGACAGCAGCGGCTGTTCTTTCGCGGTCGGAGCGGTCCCGGAGACGGCGGCGTCTTTCTCGCGGTCGCAGCTACCAGGTCCCGTGAAACGTATCGAACGATAGCTCCTCCAGCGGCTTCTCCCCGATGGCTATCTCGTACTCGCCGGGCGTCAGCATCGGGCGGTCGAACTGCGGGCCGTCGTCGGTCGTCACGCGCGGACAGCCCGTGTTGACGAACGCGTCGAAGTCGAAGTTCAGCAGGCGGTCGGGCGTCACCTCGTCCATCGTCACGAGGTAGGCGTCGTCGTTGTCGGCGACGATGTCCTCGGCCACGTCCCACCGGCCCTGCCCTATCTTCGTGCAGAACACGACGCCCCACGTCTCGGCGTCCATCGCGCGGTGGACGGCGGCGTAGCGCTGCTTCAGGAACTTCTCCGGGTCGGCCACGGTGACGACGTTGTTCACGGGGTCGGCGATGACCACGCGCTTGTCGCGGTGCTCCATCGCCAGCCCCATCGGGTGGAACTTCCCGCCGCCCACGTACAGCACCTGGTCGGCGTCGACGTCGGCGCTGGCGTAGTTGCAGCCGAGCACCTGCCCCTCGTGGGTCAGCCGCTCGTCGCCGCGCCGGACGTGGACCTCGTAGCCGCGCTCCTCGAGGAACGCCCGCATCTCCGAAAAGCGATTCATGTGCTGGGCCGTCGTGACGAGGCCGACGTCCGGGTCCTCGTCGGGGGCGGCGAGTTCCTCCAGGCCGGCTTCGAGGATGGGCTCGACCTCGACGTTGGAGTAGAGCGGGACGTAGATGACCTTCTCCGTGTCCTTCATCGGGCTGTGGCCGAAGTGGACGAAGACGTCCGTCCGCTTCATGAGGTAGGTGTCGAGGTCGCAGGCCCCGTAGCAGGGCTGGCCCGAGATGAGGACCCGCACGTCGTCGGGCAGGCGCTCGCGGAGGTCGTCGGCGACCCCGGGCGACCGTCGCTTCAGCCCCTCGGGGAACTGCAGCCCGACGGTCTCGGCGTCGCGGTTCTCGACCGCCTCGACGATGCGGTCGAGTTCGTAGTCCCACTCGCGGTCGTGGGTCAGCGCCATCCCGGTCTTCCGGAGGTCGCCCCCCGCGAACCCGCCCGCCTCGTCGCTCATTGGGCGTGATTGCGGGTCGCGCGGTTTAAGCCCGCCGCTTCGGGCCGCCGGGGGACGCGGACTCGGCGGTTCGCTTCCCGTATCGGGCAGTTTCATCCGCCGCCGCTCCTCTATCCGGCTTCGCCAAGTTGAAATCGCCCCCGTCCCAACCATCCCCCATGAGCGTCGAGACCGGACGGTTGGAGGAGCTGGGTCGGGAGCTCGGCGAGCGCATCGCCGAACTCCCGGAGTACCGCGCCTTCGAGGAGGCGAAGGCCGCCGTCGAGAGCGACGACGAGCTCCAGGAGCAGATAGCGAAGTTCGAGCGGCTGCGCGAGGAGTACGCGCTGGCCCGCCAGCGGGGCGAGGCCGGCCGCGAGGACGTCGCCGAGCTACAGCAGGTCCAGCAGGACCTGCACGACCAGCCGCTGATGGCGGAGTACCTCGAGGCGAAGGACGCGCTGACCGAGCGCCTCGAGGCCGTCAACCGGGCCATCTCCGAGCCGCTGGCGGTCGACTTCGGCGGCGAGGCCGGCGGCTGCTGTCGGGACTGACGCCTTCTACTCCGACGGACCCCCGGACCGTCGCCCGTCGCGTCGGGAACGACAACGCTTACCGCAGTCCTCGCCGGAGTCGCGCCCATGACGGTCCACAGCGACTGGGGCGACTGGCTGCCCCGCGCCGTCGCGGACGCCGACCCCGACGGCGTCGCGCTCTGGTACCTCGGCTGTAACGGCTTCGTCCTGAAGGGCAGCGAGGGGACGACGCTCCTCGTCGACCCCTACCTCGGGACCGGCGACCCGCCGCGGACGGTCCGGATGCTACCGGTCCCGTTCGAACCAGGGGACGTCGAGCGCGCCGACGCGGTGCTCGCGACCCACGAGCACACGGACCACGTCCACGGCCCGAGCCAGGCACCCATCCTCGCCGACGCCGGCGCGACCTACCTCGCGCCGGACGCGTCGCTCGCCGTCGCGCTCGACGAAGCGGACTGGCCGGGCAGCTACGACGTCACCGCGGAGCAGTTCGAGAGCGTGGCCCCCGGGGACACACTCTCGGTCGGGGAGTTCGAGGTCCACGTCGAGGGTGCGAACGACCCCGACGCCGAGGAGCCGGTGAGCTACGTCGTCGAGCACGACGCGGGCACCTTCTTCCACGGCGGGGACACGCGACCCGGCGCAGTTCTCGAAGAGGTGGGCGCGAGCTACGACCTCGACCTCGGCGCGCTGGCGTTCGGCTCCGTCGGGACGATACCGGACAAGCAGACCCGCGAGCCCGAGCGGACCCGGTGGTACAGCGACGAGAACGACGTCGTCGAGGCCGCAAATCAGCTCCGGCTCGACCGGCTCGTCCCGACCCACTGGGACGTCTGGAAGGGCCTGACCGCGGACCCCACGGCGCTATTCCACCACGCGCGGAGCTTCGAGCACCCGGGCCGGGTCGAGGTGGTCGAGATCGGCGACCGGCTGTCCATCGGCGACGAGCCGACCCCGTAAGAAGTCATTTATGACGCGCGTCTGACCTTTGTCGGACGCCGATACCCCGTTAGGAGCACCGTACCGCGATAAATGGCCGGTCATTTAATGTGTAGGCTCGCATTATGGGCCACCATGGACGATACCGCCGCGACAGACGAGGTCGAAGTCTCCCGCGACGGGGTCGTCGTCAGCAAGGGGTTCGCGCCGGAGGAGTTCCCGGTTCCGGCGATAAAGTTCACCATCCGGTCCGGGCGCGAGGACCCCGTCCGGCTCCGGCTGACCGACGACATTCCGGCGGGGTTTCCGATGGACGACGTGGGGTTCCATCCCGACTTCGAGGGCGAGAGGTGGTCCGCGTTCGCGGACAACAGGGTGGCCTACGAGCGCACGCTGGAGCCGGGCGAGCGCGTCGTCACTGTGTACGGCATCCGGGTCGAGGGGCCGGAGGAGGCCGCGGCGTTCCTGACCGAGCCGCACATCGACTCCGTGGCACCGGTCGGCACGCCGGGCACCACCACCGGCCCGCGGAGCGGCCCGAACGAGGAGGCCGTCGCGGAGATCGCCCCCGAGGAGACCACGGGCGTCGTCCGCGACGTGGTGCGGGGCGACGAGGAGACCGTCCCCGGGCTCGCACACGAGGAGGGTCAGGCGACCGGCGCGGAGGTCGACCTCGACGCCGCCGGGAGCGCCGGCGAGGCCACCGGCGAGACCGGCATCGACCTCGGGGACGACGGCTCCGGCGACGCTCCCGACGAACCCCTCGACTCCGGCGGAGACGCCGAGGAGCCGACCGCCGAGTCCGGGGGGCTCGACCTCGGCGACGGCGACGAGTCGGCGGGCGAGGACGCCCCGGGTGACGTGGCGAGCGGCGACGGGGGTGACCTCGGTGACGACGTGGGGGATGCGGGCGGTCGCGGCGAGGCAGCCGGCGTCGACGCCGGGGCGGGGGACGCCGGGGCGACGGAGCCCGGCGGCGGTGCGGCCG
>CAZPIG010000118.1:0-2607 GCA_964586205.1 uncultured Halobacteriales archaeon
GCCCCTTTCAGTCCCACCCGACGGTGGACTCTGGAGGTAGCCACCGCTAACGTTGACGCCTCACCACGCACGGACGGGAAGGCTTTTGCCGCCGCTGCCGGAACCCTCACCCCATGACTGGGGAGACAGTGCTCGTGACCGGCGGTACCGGATTCATCGGCTCGTACGTCGCTCGCGACCTCGTCGACGAGGGCCACGACGTCGTCGCCTTCGACCTCTCGACCGACGAGCGCATCCTCGGAAAGCTCGGGGTCGCAGACGACGTGACCGTCCGCCACGGCGACGTCACCGACCCCACCGAGGTGACCCGGGCCGTCCGGGAGACGGGGACGACCCGCATCGTCCACCTCGCCGCGCTGCTGACCAACGGGGCCCGCGAGGACCCGCGCGCGGCGATGGAGGTCAACGTCGGCGGCACCAACACCGTCTTCGAGACCGCGCGCACCCTCGACGACCAGGTGGAGCGCGTTGCGTGGGCGTCCAGTGCGGCCGTCTACGCGCCGCCCGAGAACTACGACGGCGACTGGGTCGACGAGGACGACCTCGTCTACCCCGACACCCTCTACGGCGCGACCAAGGAGTACAACGAGCACCAGGCGCGCGTCTACCACGAGGACTACGGCGTCTCCCACGTCGGCCTGCGCCCGACGGTCGCCTACGGCCCCTATCGGGAGACGGGCGGGTCGGCGTTCCTCGCGAACATCGTCGAGAAGCCCGCGCTGGGCGAGCCGTTCAGCGTCGAGTACGGCGACCAGGTCATCGACTGGCAGCACGTCGAGGACGTGGCCCAGGCGTTCCGCCGAGCCGCCCTCGCCGACGAGTCGGACCTGGGCCAGCGCATCTACAACGTCCGGGGGACGGTGGCGACCATCCGGACCGCCGTCGAGACGATGCGGAGCATCGTCCCCGACGCGGACCTCGAGGTCAGCGACGAGGGCGAGCTACCGTGGACCCAGAAGCTGGACATGACCGCCGCCGAGGAGGACCTCGGCTACGAGCCCCGGTACGACCTCGAATCGGGGTTCCGCAAGTACGTGAACGTGCTCCGCGAGGAGCACGGCCTCGACCCGGTGTGACAGTTCTCGGAACAGCCGGCCACAAGCCGGCCACTACGTAGCTGGTGTCCGGAGCCGCACCCGACGCAATCGGCAATCGCCCGACAATATACCTATTCCACTGTCCGGGTCGTAGCCTCCGGACGATGGTGTCCGACCGACCCGGCGGTCGGCCTCCCGACCGGCCGCTCACGAGACGGACAGTCTGTAAAGTACTCGGCGCGGCGGCACTCGCCTGGCCTGCCGCGGGTGAAGCCGTCGCCCAGGAGTCGTTTCCGCCGGCGGCAGCGACCGATTGGGGACGGCCGGCGACACTCGGGGACGGCGTCGTGGCGACCTTCGTGACCCGCGACGGGGGCGGCGGCCCCGAGTACGTCGGCGTCTGGTTCACGGGCGACGCGCTGACCGGGTTGCCGACCGGCCCGGAGCACCACTACGAGACGCCGCTGGCGCTCCCACCGGCGGCCACGGAGGCCCGCACGCCGTTCGAGTGGGTGGGCCTCGACTGGAACCCGGAGGGCCACGCGCCGGCCGACGTGTACGACGTCCCGCACTTCGACTTCCACTTCTACCTCCAGCCGCGCGACCGGGTCTTGGAGGCGATTCCCCCCGGCGAGTGCGACCGGGACGACGACGGCACCCCGGACGTGGAGGTCTCCTGCGACGTGTACGAGCGGGCCGTCGAGCCCGTGCCGGACGCCCAGCGGCCACCGGGGTTCGCCTCGACGGGAGACGTCGTGCCGCACATGGGCAACCACCTCGTCGACGAGAGCGCGCCGGAGTTCGAGGGCGAGCCGTTCACCCACACCATGGTCTGGGGGAGCTTCGGGGGTCGGATCACGTTCGCGGAGCCGATGATAGCGAGGGAGTACCTCGCCTCCCTCGAGTCGACGGCGACCGCGCCGACGTCGCTCCCGAACACGGCACCCGAGGCCGGGTACTACCCGTCGCAGTACGCCGTCCGGTACCTCCCCGACCAGGATGCCTACGCGGTAACCTTGGAGAGCTTCGAACGGCTACCCGCGACGACGTCCTGACTCCCATCGGGACGTAGCCACGAGTCGGCGACCGCGGGCGACGCGCCCGGTCGTCGCTCCCCACCTCACCCGAGCGTGCCCCACTCGCCGCGGAAGAACGTCAGCGCCGGCGCGTCGGGGCGGAACACGTCGCCGTCCTCCACGCGCCCGACGTAGATGGTGTGGTCGCCCGCCTCGACCCACTCCTCGACCGAGCAGTCGAGGTACGCGAGCGACTCCTCGAAGACGGGCGCGCCCGTGGTCGCCTCGCGCGTGGCCTCGGTCTCGAAGGGGCTCTCGGGCTGGACCTCGATGTCGGCGAAGTGCTCGCCGAGGTGCCGCTGGTCGCCCGCGAGGACGTTGACGCAGTAGGCGTCGGCGTCCGTCGAGAGCCGCTCGTAGGCCTCGGTGTCGTGGTCGATGCAGATGAGCACCAGCGTCGGGTCGAGCGACAGGCTGGCGAAGGCGTTGACGGTGATGCCGTGGGCCGGGTCCGGGAGCGTCACGACCGTCACGCCGGCCGCGAAGTTGCCCAT
>CAZPIG010000118.1:2707-8066 GCA_964586205.1 uncultured Halobacteriales archaeon
AGCCTGCTGACCGCGGGTGCCAGCGGGCCGGACTCCTCGGCGAACTCCTGCCAGAAGTGCTCCGGGGAGACGTACCGGAACCGGACGATGCGCCGCTGGAAGGAAAGGTCCTCGACGCCCCGGAGACGGTTGCGGACGGCCGCGGGGTCGCCCCACTCGAGGTGGGACCACGGGTCGTCCGGCGGGTCGGCGACGTGGTCGGTCAGCACCTCGGTCAGTTCGCCGACCACGCCGTCCGGCGACCACGCTGTGAACGCGACGCGGCCGCCGGAGTCGGCCACCCGGACTAGCTCGCGCCCCGCGGTCTCCGGGTTGGGCGCGAAGACGTGGCCGAAGCTGGACAGCACCGCGTCGAAGGTGCCGTCCGCGAACGGGAGCGCCTCGGCGTCGCCCTCCAGCCACGAGAGGCCGTCGTCGCTGGTCGAAGCGTCGTCGGTGCCGGACGAGACGCCGTCGTCGTTCGACGACGTCCCGCCCTCGCCAGCCACGGCGGCGCTGCCCCGAGCGAGTTCGAGCATCCGGCGCGCGAGGTCGACGCCGACGACGCGCGCGCCGGCCCGCCGGGCGGTGAGGGCGACGTTGCCGGTGCCGCAGCCGACGTCCAGCACCCGGTCGCCGGGGTCGACGCCGGCGGCGCTCACCAGCCGGGCGATGGCGGGCAGCAGGTTCGGTGCCAGCGAGGGGTACCGGCCGGTCGACCACGCGTGGCGGGCGGCCGCCCGCGGGTCGTCGCGGAGTGCGGACACGTCCTTTCTTCGGTACCGCGTCGAAGGTAAATCTACCGCCTGGCTCGCTGGGCGGGTCGCCACCTTAGGAGCGACACGAGCTCCGGGGCTGCTTCCCGCGGGGCGGAAATCCCGCCGCGCGTATTTACACCTCGACGCCGTACGTGGGGACGGCGGAGCCGCGACGACGGTGCAGCAGCGACCCGGAACGGGCGTCGAGACTCGGCGTGGGCGTCGAGACTCGGCACACACCGATATCCGCACGAGCATCGAGGCCCGACGCGGACGCCGAGAACAGCGACGCGGCCCGAACGGGAGAGGCAGCACGAACGGGAGACGCGGCTCGAAGGGGGAGATACGACATGGACATCAGCGACATCGTCTCGACGGAGTACGAGCGGTTCGACGTGGGCACGCCGGTCTCGAAGGTGGCCGGCGCGTTCGAGGACCCGGACCTGAAGGCGGTCGTCGTCACCGACGGCGGCGACTACGAGGGAGTGGTGACCAGACGCCAGCTAGCCTCGTCCCACGAGCAGCCGAACCAGAAGGTCGGCTCGGTCGTCTGGCACGTCCCGCGCGTCGAGCGCCACGAGGACGTCCGGGAGGTCGCCCGGCTGATGGTCGGCAGCGACGCGAAGGTGCTGCCGGTCGTCGAGGACGGCACCGTCCACGGCGTCGTCCACGCCGACGACCTCCTGGCGGCGGTCCGGGAGTTCCTCGACGTGCTCTCGGTGCGCCACGTCTACAGCGACGACCTCGTGACCGTCGACCCCGACACGACCATCGGCGAGGTGCTGAACGTCCTTCGCGAGCACCGCATCACCCACCTCCCGGTCGTCGAGGACGACGACCTCCGGGGCATCGTCAGCCTCTACGACGTCATCGGCTTCACGACCCGCGACGTCGAGCGCAGCCAGGGCGGCGACTTCGGGGACCCCAGAGCCGAAAGCGGCGGGCGCACCCACGGCGGCTACGGGGCCCGCGAGGGCGAGCAGGCCCGCCTGCTGGACCTCCCCGTCCGCGACGTGATGAGCGAGCCCGTGGGGACCGTCCGGCCCGACCAGTCGCTCGACGAGGCCGTCGCGGAGATGTTCGACATCGAGGCGTCCTCGCTGGTCGCCGTCGACGACGACGGCACCCCGAAGGGCATCGTGACGAAGACGGACGTGCTCCGGTCGCTGACGTGGACCGCGGAGGGGCGGATGGGGGTCCAGCTGTTCGGGGCGGACCTCCTCGACGACATGACCTACGACGGCGTCTCGGAGATGATAGAGGACGTCGCGCGCAAGTACGCCGACATGGAGGTCCTGGAGGCGAAGGTCCACCTCCAGGAGCACGACGAGGAGCTACGGGGCGTCCCGCTCATCCTGGCCCGCATCCGGCTCTACACGGACAAGGGGACGTTCATGGCCTCCGACGAGGGCTACGGGGCCAAGCACGCCCTCCACCTCGCGCGCAACGCCCTCGAGCGCCAGATACTGGAGGGCAAGGAGTACGGGCGCTCGAAGAAGCACCCCGACCCGGACGTCTGGGAGAAGGTGTACGGCTGGTGGCTGACCGGGTAGGGACACCCACGGAGCGGATCGACGCCGGAGACCAGTCGGCGTCGCTCAGCAGATGACCGTCACGGGGACCTCGCCGGCCCGGACGACCGTTTCGGCGGCGCTGCCGAGGACCGCGCGCTTGACGATGCCGCTGCCGTGGTGGCCCATGACGACGTGGTCGTAGTCGCCCTCGTCGGCGATGCCCAGGACGTCCTCGCCGACCCGGTCGGCGTAGCCCACCTGGCCCAGCCGGAGGTCCGTCGCCACCTCCGGGTCGTCCTCGATGCCCGCCTCGTCGAGGACCTCCCGGGCCCGCTCCAGCAGCGCCTCGGTGTCCTCGCCCTCGACGTCGGTGACGTGGACGACGTGGAGGTCCGCCTCGAGGGCGCGCGCCATCTCCGTCGCGTGCCGGAGCGCCCGGAAGCTACACTCGGAGCCGTCGATGGGGGCCAGGATCCGCATACCGTCGATTGCCCGCGGTCGGTCTTAACGGTGGCGTCCCGTCGGGCGGAGGAGTCCGCTACGCGGGCAAAAGCGCCACCCGCGCCCTACTCCAGCGCGCCCTCCGGCGGCGGGACCACCAGCACCGGCACCGGCGAGGTCCGGACCACGCGCTCGGAGACGCTTCCCAGTAGCAGCCGGTCGAGCCCGGTCCGGCCGTGGGTCCCGACCACGAGCAGGTCCGCGCCGACCTCCTCGGCGTACTCGCGGATGGCCCGGGCGGGGACGCCCACCCGGATGGCCGTCTCGACCGGAACCCCGGCCGCCTCGCACCGCTCGACCACGGCGTCGGTGGGCAGGTCCTCGTCCAGCAGGTCGCGGACCTCGTCGTCGGTCGTGCCGCCGTACACCGGACTCATCCGCACGTCGGCCACGAACAGCGCGTAGACCGTCGCGCCGTACTGCTCGGCGAGGGCCACGGCGCGCGCTTCCGCCGCCGCGGCACACTCGCTGCCGTCCGTCGGGACGAGGATGCGCTCGTACATCGTCCGGACGCGGGCTCAGTCCTCCGAGTACCCCTCGGTGAAGAACCGCCCCTCGGTCTCGTACATGCTGACCAGCTCCGCGACGAACTCCGCGACAGTCTCGTCCTCGTCGGTGTGGCTCTCGAGACGGTCGAGAAGCTCCTCGGGCACCTCGATGGTGGCCGTCATCACCCAGGGAACGCGCCCCACGGCGAAAAGGGCTGCGACGACGACCTTTTTGTTTCGCGCGAGGGCGCGGCCGCTGAGGCGCTCACGGAGGAGCGCCTCGCGGTCCGCGCCCCCGCTGGCTCGCGGCCTCGGGCCGCTCGCCTTCTGGCGGCGCTCGCTTGCTCACGGCTCACTTCGTTCGCCGTTCGCTCGAAGGTGGCGCTCGCTTCGCTCGCGCCACCCGTCGCTCGCGCCGCCCACGCTCCAAAAAAGCTCGGCCAAAAATTGGCGTAAGTCGGCAGGCGAGGCAACATCCCCGTGTCGGCAGGCACGGAACGGCGATTTTTGGTCGAGCTTTTTCGGCGCGCGATGGGCGCGCGGATGCGCGCCCTCGCGCGCAGCAAAAAGGTCGTCGTGGTCGGATGTTTTTTCCCGGCCCTGCCCGTACATCCGACATGGCCGACACGGACGGGGACGACGTGGAAGGCGACGACGTGGCGGGTGACGGGGAGTGGGGGCGACGTGGTGACGAGGACGGCCCGGCGAGGGATGGCAGGGAGGGGCCGGTGAGGGACGGCGAGAACGAGCCGATGGGCGACGAAGACGCCGACGGGTCGCTGGACGCCGCGGACCTCCTCGGGAGCCGGCTCGAACCGGGGTCGCCCAGCCTGGAGAACGCCGCGTTCGTCGTGCTCGGCATGGTCGCCGCGGTCGTGGTCTGGCTGTTGCTGCTGCCGTGACGGCGCTGTTCACGTGGGGGTGAAAGCTTCCGGTAGCCGCCCCGGCTTCACCGCACCTTCTCGCCTGGCTCGGCGTCGCCCAGCGTGGTCAGCAGGTCCGCCTCCTCGCCCGCGGCGAGTATCATGCCGTTGCTCTCGACGCCGAACAGCTCGGCCTTCTCGAGGTTGACGAGCAGGACGACCTCGGTGCCGGGCAGGTCGTCGACATCGTGGAGCTGGCGGATGCCGGCCACCACCTGCCGGGTCTCCGGACCGACGTCCACCTCCAGCCTGACCAGCTCGTCTGCCCCCTCGATTGGCTCGGCCGTCTCGACGCGGCCGACGCGGATGTCGAGGTCCTGGAACGCCTCGAAGCTGATGCGCTCGTCGGCCAGCGGCTCGTACCCGCCCTCGCCGTCGGCCGCCGCCTCGGCAGTGGACTCGTCGGCAGCGTCGCCCGCGGCGGCAGCGCCAGCGTCCGCGTCGCCACTCGTCGCGGCCGCTATCTGCTCCTCCAAGGCCTCGTTCAGCTCCGCGACGCGCTCGTCCTCGACGCCTTCGAACAGCTCCGCGGGCTCGCCGAACTCGGCGGGCGGAGCGGCGAGGGCGGCGTCGAGGGCGGCGTCGTGGACGCTGCCCGCCTCGCCGAGCTGGTCCCACAGCGCCGCGGCCTTCTCGGGCATCGCGGGCTCGGCGAGGACGGCGACGGCCTTCGCTAGCTGGACGCAGTCGCGGATGACCTGCGCGGCCTCGTCGGGGTTGTCGTCCACCAGCTTCCACGGCTCGTTGCGCTGGATGTACTCGTTGCCGTAGTGGGCGAGGTCCACGGCCGCGCGCACGACGGCGCGCGTCGAGTAGTCGTTCACCGCGTCCTCGAACTCCGCCACGCTGTCCTCGATGCGCTCGCGTACCTCGTCGGACACGTCGGCGTCGGGCGTGCCGCCGTAGTTCCGGTGGGCGAACAGCAGGCTGCGGTAGACGAAGTTCCCGAGGGTCCCCACGAGGTCGGTGTTGACGACCTCCTGGAAGCGCTCCCACGAGAAGTCGACGTCCTGCTGGACGCCGCCGACCGCGGTGAGGTAGTACCGCAGCAGGTCCGGGTGCAGGCCGTACTCCAGGTAGTCCTCGGCCCAGACGGCGCGGTTCCGGCTGGTCGACAGCCCCTCGCCGCGGAGCGTGACGAAGCCCGTCGCCACTACCGAGCGGGGCTCGTGGTAGCCCGCGCCGCGGAGCATCGC
>CAZPIG010000119.1:0-7952 GCA_964586205.1 uncultured Halobacteriales archaeon
TGAGCAGGATTCCGATGCCGACTCCGCCGACGACGAAGCCGACCATCAGCCGCCGATACCGCCGCTGTCGCCGTCCGAGTCCCTCCGTCGTCGTCGCAGTTCGTGTCATGGTTGGTCTGGACGTAAAGCCCACTTTCCGTAAAGTGTGCTTTACAGTAAAGCGTACTTTACACCACTACTTAGCTCTGTCGGTGAGGCTGCTCCGACGTACTGGGTGACGACACCGCGGGAGGCGGTCGCCCGCGTGCGCGCAAGCGCTCGCACGCGCGCGCAATGCTTTACCACTTGACGGGGACAGTCTGACGACTTTGACTGACTGGGACGGTCTGGGGACTTCCGACGGCTGGTGTGGTCTGACGACTGCATTCACTGGAGATGCAGTCCGAACAGTGACCGTCCGCAGAAGGGGTGGCCCGGCCTCAGTCGCCGCTCAGTTCGTCGCGGAGGTTCGTCCGTATCTCCTCCTTGCTGGCGTTGCCGCTGATGTCGTCGAAGTACGACGCGAGGTGGCGCAGGTCGTTGTACTCCAGGTCGTCGAGGTCGTCGGCGTCGACGGTATCGGGGTCGAGGTCGCGCCCGTCGCCGTCCTCCGGACTCGTGCCGTCGTCCGCGTCGTCGTCCGCGTCGTCCTCGTTGACCTCGTCGCCGCCGAAGATGAAGTCCTCCTCGGGCTCGTCCCCGTCGGCGTCGCCCGTCGCGTCGTCGCCCTCGGCGTCCTCGTCGACGCCCGCTCCGTCGTCGGCGTCCTCCTCGCTGACGGCGTCCTCCTCGACGGCCTCGGCGTCGATACCGGTGCCATCCTCGTCGAGGACCTCCCCGGACGCGTCGTCGGCGTCCTCCTCTATCGCGTCGTCGAGGTCCGTCTCGTCGTCGACGCCGACCTCCGCGCCGTCGTCGACGGCGGCCTCGCCCGCGTCGTCGCCGACGAGGTCGAAGTCGAGCGCGTCGGTGGCTCCGGCGGTGTCGCCGTCCCCGCCGAAGGTGAGGTCGTCCTCGTCGGCGTCGTCGCCGAAGGTCAGCGTCTCGCCGCTGGCGACGGTGTCGCCGTCGTCACCGCCGATGCCCCCGTCGTCGACCACGCCGCCGTCGTCGCTCCCGATACCGTCGCCGTCGCCACCGAAGCCACCGTCGTCGGCTATCGCGTCGTCGCCGAGCGTGTCGTCACCGATGCCGCCGTCACCACCGACGGCGTCGGTGCCGGTCCCCACGGCGGTGCCTCCGTCGTCTTCGCCGATGCTGCCGTCGCCACCGAGACCACCATCGTCGACCGCGCCCCCGTCGTCGGTGCCGGTGAACTCGGACTTCCAGTCGAGGTCGCCGCCGACGACGTCCTCCGGGCGGTCCGGGACGTCTCCGTCGTCGGTCTGCTCCTCGCCGGGGAGGGTAGCGACGTCGACGTCGGTGTCGAAGCGGTCGAGCGTCTCGCTGAGCCGGCTGGCCTGCTGGGCGAGGTCGTCGGCGCTGTCGGAGACCTCCGTCAGCGCGACCGTCTGCTCCTCGGCGGCGGCCGCGACGTTCTGGGACTCCGCGGTGGTCTCCTCGCTGATGGTCGCCGCCTCGTCGACCATCGCGACGACCTGGTTCGTCGAGGACGCCTGCTGCTGGGTCGCCGCGCTTATCTCCTGGACGCCCGTGTTGGTCTCCTCGGCGTAGCCGGCGATCTCCTCTAGGGCGTCGACGGTGGACTCGACGGCCTCGGTGCTGGCTCCGACCTCGAGGCTGGTCTGCTCGACCTCGTCGGCCGTCCGCTCGGTCTGGACGCGGATGCCGTCTATCAGCGACTCTATCTCCCCGGCGGCCTCGCGGGTGTCCTCGGCGAGGTCCTTGACCTCGTCGGCGACGACGGCGAAGCCCTCGCCGGCCTCGCCGGCGCGGGCGGCCTCGATGTTGGCGTTCAGCGCGAGGATGTTGGTCTGCTCGGCGACGTCGGTGATGAACTCGACTATCTCCTCGATGCGCTCCATCTGGTCCTGGAGCTCCGTTATCTCCTTGACCGTCTCCTCGGCCTCGTTCTCGACCACGGTCATGCGCTCGATGGCGCGCTCGGCCTCTTCGGTCGCGGCGGTGCCGGTCTCGGCGGTCCGCTCTGCGACCTCGGCGACCTCGTTGGCCGAGGAGGCTATCTCCTCGACGGTGGTCGACAGCCCGCCCATCTCCTCGGACACCGACTGGAGGCTCTCGTTCTGGCGGGTCGCGCCGTCGGATATCTCCTGGATGGACTCGGTGACCTGCTCGCTGGCGCTCTTGACCTCCTCGGAGCTGGCGGTCACCTCCTCGCTGGCGGTGGCGACCTCGTGGGCGAAGTCCTTGACCCGCTCCATCGCCCGCTCTATCTGGTCCATCATCTCGTTGAACTCCGAGCCGATGTCGGCCATCGCCTCGTTCTCGCTGTCGGGCTCCATCCTGCGGGTGAGGTCGCCCTCGGCGCAGGCCTGCATCACCGTCCGGTACTGGCCGGCCTTGTCCTCGAGGTGGGCGTTCATGCGCTCGGCGCGCTGGCGGGCCTGCTCGGCCTCGTCGCGGGCCCGCTGGACTTCCTGGATGTTGTCCCGCAGCGAGTTGCGCATGCTGTCGAAGGCGTCGTACAGCCGCCCGATGTTGTCGATGCGCTCGGTGTCGAGGTCGACGTCGAGGTTGCCCTCCTCCATCTCCGCGGTCTTCGTCGTCAGCCGGTCGATGGCGGTCGCGGTCTGCCGCCCGATGGCCATCCCGATGAGGCCGATGAGGAGGACGCCGCCGAGGGTGGCCCACCGGCCGAACCGGGCGACCTGGGAGACGAACGCGTAGGCCGCGGTGGAGTCGCGGTGGACCAGCACGACCCAGTCGGTGCCCTCGACGGGCGCGTGGCCCACGACGTAGGAGTCGGCGCTCGTCCGGTCGCCGACGCTCTGGTCGGCCGTGACGGTCATCCCCTGGACCGCCTGGTCGGCGCTCCCGGCGTTGGCGACCGCCTGGAGCGGCGGCGCGGACGCCCCGCTGCCGTAGGTCTCGAAGTACTGCCGGTTCTCGCTGTCGAGGACGATGTTGCCCTGGGAGTTCGTCACCAGCACGAAGCCGTCGGTGGAGCCGCCCTGGAGGACCTGCCCGCTGATGCGGTCGAGCCGGAAGGTCAGCACGACGAGCCGCTGGCCGGACTGCCACTGCACGGGGGTCGCGAAGCCGACGATGGGGTTGCCGTCGTCGCTCCGGTAGGCGGTCGACATGTAGGTGTCGCCGGATATCTCCTGGTTCCCCATCGCGACGGACTGCCACGGGGTCCCCAGCTCCGAGACGCTCGTGTTGGCCATCTCGCTGGAGGTGCTCGCGAGGACCTCCCCAGTGGACTGGGAGACGTAGTGCATCCCGTGGACGCCCTCGAGCTCCGAGTTCCAGATGGTGAAGTAGGTCTCTATCTCCGCCTCGTTGCCGCCCCTGACGGCGGAGGACTGTCCTATCATCTTCGTCGTCAGGCGGCGCTGCTCGATCCACGATTCGAGGTTCCGGGCCTCCTGGGAGGCCAGTGTCCCGTAGCGGTCGTTGACGCCGTCCTGGACCGAGTTGCTTATCTGGAGGGTGGCGACGCTGCCGATCATACCGACCGAGAGACCGAGGACGAGCAACGCGATCCCGAACTTGGCGGCGTAGCTCCGACGGATCCGGGTGGGGACGAGCTGCCGCAAAGTGTCCATCATACCCGGTTAGCCTCTCACACGACAACATAAAACCTCGTCGTAAATTATCGAATCCGATAATCGCTGGTAAGGGGTCGTTACCGCGAGGAAAGCGGAGCGGTAGGGAGAGCTTTCAGAGGTCGATATCGAGGCGGTTCGCGGCCGCTACGGCGCGGGTGTTAGCAAGATGGTGGTAAGGACTTTCTTCGGTCGGCGAGTGGGTGGGGTAGTACGGGGGGGGGGGTAGGGGGCGGGCGGTGGCAGGGTAGTACAGGCGGGCGGTGGAGTCGGCGTCGACGACCGGCGAGGATGTCGGCCGACGTCGGTACCGGTCCGGGGGTCACTCTGTTCGCCTCGACGTCACCCCCGCTCGGCTTCCAGACGCTCGCGGAGCTCCGTGGTCAGCGCCCCGAGGCCGTCGCTGACCGCCACTGGGTAGTCGTCGGGACTCCGGAGCGCCCGACAGCCCGCGGGGAGCCGACGCCGCTCGCGGCGGGCGCGCTCGCGGACGGCCGGGAGGTCGGGCAGGTCCCGGACCACCGCCCCGTCCTCGACGACGGTCACCAACTGCTCCTCGCCGGGCAGGTCCTCGTCGCGGAGGCCGAGGACGTCGCGCCCGTAGCCGTTCACGTCGCTGCCGTCGCTCTCGTCGGCGTCGCCCTCGCCGGCGTTGCTCTCTCCAGCGTCGCCCTCGGTGGCGTCGCCCTCGGCGGCTGGCAGCCGACGGACCGACTTCCGTCCCGGGTAGGTGGTCTTGCCCGTCGAGAGCTTCATCGTGGGCTCCGGGTCGTCTCCGACGGCGACCAGCTTGTACACCACCTCGACAGTCGGGGCGTCCGCGCTGGTCACCAGTGCGGTCCCGGAGCCGAAGCCGTCCGCGACGCCGCCCGCCCGGAGGAACGAGGCGATGGCGTACTCGTCCATCCCCGAGGAGACGAACACCGCCTCGTCATCGAGGAGTTCGGCGACCTCCTTCGACAGGGCCGCGGGGTCCCCGGAGTCCAGCCGGACCCCGCGAACGTCCGTCCCGCGGTCCCGGGCCACGTCGAGCGCCGTCTCCACGCCCGCGACGGTGTCGTAGGTGTCGACCAGCAGGACGCTGTTCGCGCCGTAGACGTCCACGAACGCCTCGAAGGCGGCGCGCTCGCTCTCGAAGCTCTGGACCCACGAGTGGGCCATCGTCCCGACCGGCCGGAGGTCGAAGGCCTCCGCGGCGGCGACGTTGGAGGTGCCGTCGAAGCCCCCGACCGTGGCGGCGCGGGCGGCTTTCGTCCCCGCGTCGGTGCCGTGGGCGCGCCGCGAGCCGAAGTCCACCAGCTCCTGGCCGTCGCCGTGGCGCTCGACGGACTCGACCATCCGGGCGGCCTTGGTCGCGACGAGGGTCTGGAAGCCGACCTGGTTCAGCAGCAGCGTCTCGAACAGTTGGGCCTCCGAGATGGGGGCCGTCACCTCGAGGATTGGCTCGTCCGGGAAGACGGGCGTCCCCTCCGGCAGCGCGCGTATCTCGCCCGTGAACTCGAACGATTCGAGCCAGGACAGAAAGTCGGGCTCGAAGCCAAGGTCCGCGAGGTACGACAGGGCGCGGTCGCCGAACGACAGCGACTCGACGTAGTGGACGGCCTGCTCCAGCCCCGCGGCGAGCAGGTAGCCGCGGTCGGGCGGCAGCGACCGCGCGAAGAGGTCGAACGTCGCCACGGGGTCGTGGTCGGCGAGGCGGTACCCCTGGAGCATCGATAGCTCGTACCGGTCGGTGAACAGCGCGAGGTTCTCGGGGGTGACGTACCCGAACCGCGCGCTGGATTCGCTCGACGCCACGGATGTCCTACGACGACCGCGAGGATAAGTGGTCGGCGGCGGGGAGGCGCGACCACACCGGGATGCAGTTCGCGTAGCGGCTCGCTCCGCCAGTCACGTCGCGCTCACCTCTCCAGCCGCGCCGTGCTCACCCCTCCAACCACGCCACGCTTACCCCTCCAGCCGCGCCACGCTCACCCCTCCAGCGGCGTCGCGCTCATCCCTCCAGCCCCGCCGTGCTCATCCATCCAGCCGCGCCGCGAAGAACCGCCAGGTCCCGTCGTCGTCTTCGAGGGAGTCGCCCACCGTCCACTCCCCGGTCACGGCGAAGCCGGCGTCCCGCAGGTGCTCGCGGGTCGCCTCGACTCCGGCGACGTCCCACTGCATCTCCACGCCGGTGTCGAGCCAGTCGGGGTTCGTCCCCGTCCACGGCCCCGTGCCCTCCGAGACCAGCAGCCGGCCGCCGGGTCGGAGGACGCGCGCCAGCTCCGCGACCACCGTCCCGTGGTCGTCGAGGGGGACGTGGATGAGCGAGTGGTAGGCGACCGCGGCGTCGAAGGCGTCGCTCCGGAACGGGAGCGCGGTCAGGTCGCCAGCCACCAGCGCCGCCTCCGGGGCGTTCTCGGCGGCGAGCCGGAGCTGCTCGTGCGAGAAGTCGAGCCCGACGGCGTCCTCGACGGCCGCGGCCAGCCGCCGGAGCACGGGCGACCCCTGCCCGCAGCCGGCGTCGAGGACGCGCGCGGACTCTCCGAGGGGCTCCAGAACCGTCTCCAGCAGCTCCAGCTCGGGGTCGTCATCGTCGGTCCGGCGCTCGGCGTAGGTCTCCGCCAGCGCGTCGTACCCGCGCCGGACGGCGTCGCGGTCGGTCATCGTTCGTTCGGAGCGTGGTCACGGACGGGCAAAAGCAGCACTCTTCGGAGCGGCGGCTCACTGCTGCGCGCAGTAGCGCGCCCCCCGTCTACTCGCCACGGGTGTGGTCGGCGAACAGGTCGTCGTCCGGGAGGTACAGCGAGTACGCGATGACGGCGAAGCCGACTACCAGCAGCACGCTCTGGGCGAGCACGCCGACCATGAACTCGAAGCCGAGCACGCGGTCCAAGCCGCCGCCCAGCGCCAGCCCGAACGTCACGACGCCGAAGCCGACGGCCACCGCCCGGAGCGCCGGCGAGCCGGTCCGCCGGTAGGCCCGCAGCGCGAGGTGGGTCAACAGCCCGCCCAGCGCGAGGCCGACGACCTTCGCCACGACGACGAATGCGACGATAGCGTCCATCTGTATCAGCTACTCCCCTCTGTATTCGGCTGGTCTCCCGCGTCGTGGCCGGCCTCGCAAGCCCCCGGCCGCGGTTCGGACGCCTTCGGTCGCGACCGAGGAGCGGAGGGTGTTCACGGTCCTCTCAGCCCAGCAGGTAGCGGAGCGCGGGGTGGTTCCGGACGAACGCGGTGTCCTCGAGGTACTCGTCCACGCCGAAGATGCGACCCGCGCCGAACGCGCCGAGGCCGAACAGCAGCAGGGCGTACACCACGTGGTCGTCGACGACGAGGCCGTTCTCGAGGGGCAGGCTGGCCGCCCAGTAGAACAGCATTATCATCGCGCCCCAGAAGGCGCTAAAGCGCACCGCGACGCCGACGAGGAGCGCGAGCCCCACGAGCGTCAGGCCCCACGCGTTCAGCGGGTCGACGAGCCAGAGCCACTCGTTGGCCATCGTCGCCCAGACGCCGCCGAAGGGGTTGGCCTCGGGAACGGCGTTCAGCAGGAACCCACTCGCCGACCACGCGGGGTCGAGCACCTTGGTGATGCCGGCGTAGAAGAACGTCCAGCCCATCACCAGCCGCAGCGTCAGCAGCGAGTAGCCCACCCACGTCTCGGAGTAGTCGAAGCTCGATTCCCGCCCGAATATCGTCGTCCGTAGTTCGCGTGTTGCCATGGTCGGTCACCTCTACACCTACAACTTCGACCAGTACGCTCGTAAAACGGACCACCGATTCCAGAGGTCCGGGAATCGTCTCCGAGCGGTCCCGAAACGCCGGTTCGGTCGGAACAACCGATTCCCCCGATCAGGGGTACTTCGACGCGGGGGTGTCAACGTTAGCGGTGGCCACCTCCACAATCCACCGTCGGGTGGGACTGAAAGGGGCGGCGTCTGCGCGAGCGGAGCGAGCGCAGGCTCGTCGGAGCTTGCTCCGACGGTGCGCTCGGCTCCCGCGGCTCGCTGCGGTCCTCGCCCCTCGCTCACTCCGTCCGCTCGGGGCTGCGGTGCTTGCGTCGCCGGGGTTCGCCGAGCGCGTCGGGGCTTTCGAGGGCACTGTGAGTCGAATCGTCCGCCACATAGAGTCCTCGAAAGCCCCCGGTCGCTCGACCCGCCGGGTCTCGCTGCGCTCCTCGTTCGCTCCTTTCGTCGCTCACTGCGGTGCTTGCGTCGGCCGGGCGGGGTCGAGCGACCGGCCCCTTTCAGTCCCACCCGACGGTGGTTTCACGTCCCTGTCGGAGCTAACGTTGACACCCCTTCC
>CAZPIG010000120.1:0-7864 GCA_964586205.1 uncultured Halobacteriales archaeon
GGCGCGGTCGCGCTCGCCGCCTCGGTGCTGGCCGGGGCCGGCGACGTGGACCCGGCGGCCCGCCGGTCGGTCCTCGCCACCGCGGGGGCCGCGCTCGGCGCGGGCGTGCTGGGGGCCGCCTACGCCCGCACGCGCGGCGGGAGTGACGCTCCCGGTACCGCCGCCGTTCCCGAGGACGTGCCCGAGGACCAGCGGTCGATGCTCGCGGCGGCGAGCGAGCGCTCGCTCGACGTCGAGGGCCTCGAGCCGCTGGTGAGCGACTCGTTCTACGAGGTGGACATCAGCCAGGTGAACCCGAACCCCGACTCCGGGGAGTGGACGCTCTCGGTCACCGGCGCGGTCGGGTCGCCGACGACACTCGACTACGACGACGTGACGAGTCACCCGTCCCACCACCGGTTCGTCTCGCTGCGGTGCGTCGGCGAGCGGCTGAACGGTCGGAAGCTAGACAACGCCCTCTGGACCGGCGTGCCCGTGATGGACCTGCTGGAGGGCGTCGAGCCCGAGGGCGACTTCGTGATGGCCCGGGCCGCCGACGGCTTCTACGAGGAGTTCCCGGCCGAGGCCCTCTCGGACGCGATGCTCGCCTACGGCATGAACGGCGAGCCGCTGCCGCGGGCCCACGGCGCGCCCGCGCGGCTGCTCGTCCCGGGCCACTGGGGCGAGATAAACGTCAAGTGGGTCACCGAGATAGAGTTCCTCGAGAGGGAACAGCAGGGCTACTGGGAGCAGCGCGGCTGGCACGGAACGGGCCCGGTCGAGACGGTCGCCAAGCTCTGGGTCACGAACCACCTCGACGACGGCCGCGTCGAGGTCGCGGGCCACGCCTACGCCGGCACGCGGGGCATCGAGCGGGTCGAGGTCTCGACCGACGGCGGGCAGACGTGGAGCGAGGCGACGCTGAGCGACCGCCTGCCCGGCGAGATAATCGACGCTGACGGCGACCCCGGGACGGCGGGGAACGCCACCGCGACGCCCGCCAGCGGGAGTTCGGGCGGGGCGTCGGGGAACGCCAGTGCGACCCCGGACACTGCCAGCGGGACTCCGGACGCCACTGGTGAGGCTCCGAGCACCGCAAGCGGGACCCCTGGCGACAGCGGGACGCCGGGGACCGCCGCGGATGCCGACGACAGTTCCGAGGGGACGCCGGCCACCGCTACCGTCACGCGGTCGAGCGAGACGGCGCGGGACGCGTGGCGGCAGTGGGCGTACCGGTACGACCCCCCGCCGGGCGACCACGAGGTGGTCGTCAGGGCCGTCGACGGCACCGGGACGCTCCAGCCGGAGACCGAGTCCGGCGCGTTCCCGACCGGGCCGACTGGCTGGGTCTCCAAGACCGTGACCGGGAGTGATTAGTACGGGCCCTCCGACCCCCCGCGAAGAGGCGACGGATGGAGAAGGCGCTCTGGTACCTACTGGCCGGCACGCGCGGCGGGGAGAACCGCGCGCGCATCCTGCGGTTACTGGACGAGCAGCCGCGCAACGCCAACCGGATAGCGGAGGCGCTGGACCTCGATTACAACACCGTCCGCCACCACCTCGACATGCTCGCCGACCACGACGTGGTCGAGCCGGGCGGCGGGGAGTACGGGAAGCTCTACTTCCTCTCCGACCGGTTCGAGCACCACAGACAGACCTTCGAACGCATCGTGGAGAACGTGGACTGACATGCCCGGGATGACGCCCTACCTCGCGATGGCGACGGCCCTCTCCGGGCTGAACGTCCTGCTGCTGGTCGCGCTGACGCTCGTGTGGGTCCGCAACTACCGGGCGTTCCGCACGCCGATGACGCTCGGCCTCGCCGGCTTCGGCGTCGTGCTGCTGGTCGAGAACGCCGTCGCGCTGTGGTTCTACTTCGGCATGGGGATGCTGTACGCGGGGTCGCAGGCCGCCCAACTGACGGTCCTGGGGATGCGGAGCCTGCAGTTCCTCGCGCTGGTGCTGCTGACGTGGGTGACGATGCGGTAGGCGGACGTGACGATGTCAGTCGGCCCGTCCGTGTTCGCCGTTGCGGATGTCGATGGCTACACCGCTGCTCGACCCGTCCCAGAACGTCCCAAACCAGCTCGACCGGCGAGTCCGAATCGAAGTGCACCGGACGGTAGTCGTACTCCTCGTCCCCCGACTCGCGCTCCTGGAAGTGCGCCAGCCCGCCGACGTGTGGGTTCGGCTCCCGGTGCCAGCCGAAGTCGCGGCCCGTCGAATCGTGGTAGTGGACCACGAAGTACGCGGGCTCGCTCGGGTCGGGACGCGGCCGCCACTCGATGCGGAACTCGGCGCAGTCGGCGTCGCAGCCGAGTATCAGCGGGTCGAACGCGACCTCGAGCTCGCGGAAGCGGCCGTCGTCCTCCCGGACACCCGCTGCACTGTCGACCGCCGGGTGCTTGCGGACGGTCCGCTTCAGCTCCGTGAGCGTCCGGTGGCGAACTTCGACTGCCGACTCCCCGCGCGGCCCGTCGGCGTGGAGCGGGGGCGCGGGAGAGTGGTCGGACCCGGTAGCGGCGTCGGACCTGGACGGGGTGGTCGCGCTGCTCGCGGTCCTCTCCGCCGGGAACGGGCTGTTGAACGTCGGACTGGCGGCGATGGTGTCGGCGGCGGCCGGCGAGGAGCGCCAGGGCAGCGCCTTCGGCGTCACGCAGGGCGCGGGCAGCCTCGGCCGGACGGTGGGGCCGCCGGTGATGACCGCCGTCTACGTGCTGGTCTACTGGGCCCCGTTTCTGCTCGGCGCGATGCTGGTGGTGGGGGTGGTGGCGGCGCTGGTGGGGTTGGAGCGGCGGGAGTGACGCGTGCTCGGGCGGGGCGAGCGAGTACGAGAGACCGGTAGGCGAAGCCGGGCAGCCGTCTCCCTGCCGGGGGCTCCGGACGAGTCCGCCGCTCCCGCAGGAACTAATATCACCACCGGTCACCAGCCCGTATGTCCAGCCTCGAACTGGAGGACTTCTACGACCTGACCCAGCCAGAGGAGGTAGCCGTCGGCCCGGACGGCGAGCGGGTCGCGTTCACGGCCACCGAATCCGACCCCGACGAGGACGAGCGCCGCACGTCGCTGTTCGTCGTCCCGGCCGACGGCAGCCGCGACCCCCACCGGCTCACCCGGGCGTCGGACGCGAGCCAGCCGAAGTGGTCGCCCGACGGCCGCTACCTCGGCTTCGTCGCCACCCGCGAGGAGGACGTCGCGAGACGCGTCGGCCGCGACGACGAGAGCGACGCGGCCGACGGCGACGACGAGGACGCCGACGACGCCGACGAGGCGAGCGGCGAATCCGACGGCGGGCCGGGCGACGACGAGCCGAAACCCCAGGTCTGGCTGTTCGACCTCGAGCTGGGCGGCGACGCCGTCCAGATCACCGACCGCGAGGAGGGCGTCCGGGAGTTCGACTGGGGGCCCGACGGCGAGCGGGTCGTCGTCTCCGCGCGGGACCCGACCGACGAGGAGCGCGACCAGCTAGCGCAGCGCCGCGACGACGGCCCCGTCGAGATAGAGCGCCTCCAGCACAAGGCCGACGGGCAGGGCTGGCTCGACGAGGTGACGACGTACCTCTTCGTCGTCGACGTCGAGTCCGGCGAATCGGAGCGGCTCGACGACGCCTACGGGGGCGGGGCCCGCGAACCCCTCTTCGGCCTCCAGCCCGCGTGGGGGCCGGGCGACCGCATCGCGTTCGCCAGCAACCGCACCGACCGGCCCGACGACTCGGGCGTGATGGACCTCTACACGATAGCCCCGGACGGCGGGGACCTCCGGAAGCTGACCGAATCCGACCGGCGCGCCTCCGCCTACGAGTGGAGCCCGGACGGCGACCGCATCGCGTTCGTCTCCGGCGACCCCGAGAACTGGTACCAGCCGAGCGAGGTTCGGGTGGCCGACCCCGACACCGCCGACGCCGACGGCCCAGCCGAGCACTGGTCGGTCACGGAGTCGCTCGACCGGACGGTCGCGAGGATGGCGGGCCCAGCGTGGCTCGACGACGAGACCCTCCTCGTGGCCGTCGCCGACGAGGGCCTCACCCGCCTCGTCCGCGCCCCCGCGGACCGCGACGCCCCGGTCCGAACGTTCCCCGCCCAGACGCGCGACCGCGAGCTATCCGCGCCGGACGTCGACGGCGGGACAGTCGCCGCCGTCCTCTCGGACCCGGCCGCGGGCGAGGACGTCTTCGCGCTCGACGCCGCCGAGTTGGACGACGACGAACCCGGCTCGCTGACCCGGCTGACGGCGCTCGACGACGACCTGCTGGCCGACGTGGCGCTGCCCGACTGTCGCCGGGTGACGTACGACAATTCGGACGGGGAGGCGGTCGAAGCCGTCGTCTACCTCCCGGCGGACTTCGACCCCCCGCGCCCGGTGATAGCCTCGATTCACGGCGGGCCGATGTCCTACGACGCCCCGGAGTTCCGCTTCGACCACACCTACTGGACGGGCCAGGGGTACGTCGTCTACAGGCCCAACTACCGCGGCTCGACCTCCTACGGCCGGTCGTTCGCGGAGTCGCTGTCGGGCACGCGGGGCGACCTCGAATCCGACGACGTGGTCTCCGGACTCCGCGCGCTCGCCGAGCGCGGGTGGGTCGACCCCGAGCGCAGCCTCGTCACGGGCTTCTCCTACGGCGGCATCACCACCGCGAACGTCGTCACGCGGAGCGACGCCTTCGCCGTGGCGGCCGCCGAGCACGGCATCTACGACTTCCGCTCGACGTTCGGCACCGACGACAACCACCTCTGGCACGAGTGGGAGTTCGGGCTCCCGTGGGAGGAGCCGGAGCTGTACGACGAGCTGTCGTCCATCACGGACATCGGCGAGGTGGAGACGCCGCTGCTGGTCACCGCGGGCGAGGAGGACTGGCGGTGTCCGCCGACCCAGGCGGAGCAGCTGTACGTCAGCGTCCGCAAGCGGGGCGTGCCCGCGAAGCTGGTCATCTATCAGAACGAGAATCACAACGTCGGCGACCCGGACCGCGCCATCCATCGGCTGGAGACGGTGACGGAGTGGTTCCGCGAGCACGACCCTGGATACGAAGAGGACGGGGAGTGAGAGGTATCGGCTCGCTCTGGCGACGTCCGGGCTGAAGTCAGCGACGCAATCCACCGTCGGGTGGGACTCCGAAAGGGGCGGCGTCCTACCGAGCGAAGCGAGGCAGGGCTCGGGAATCTCCGATCCCCGGCGTCCTACCGAGCGAAGCGAGGCAGGGCTCGGGAATCTTCAGTGATCGTCACGACGATTGAATACGCAAGCCGCACCTCCCTACGGGCTCGGCGTCCGGCGACCAACCCCTTTCAGCCCCACCCGACGGTGGAGTTCCCGACGGTGGAATACGAAATACCCCGTTGCAGTTCAGACCCCGTCCACTCCCACCGGCTTTTATTATAGTCCCATCCAAATGCGTGGCTACAATGGACAACGAGCGTGTGAGTCGCCGCCGCTTGCTCGCCGCGACCGGCGCGGCGCTGGTGGCCGGGTGCGCCGAGGCCCCCGCCGCGTCGGAGACGGGGTCGCCGGGCGGCCAGTCGCCCGGAGTCGGCAGCCAGTCCGGGTCCGACCAGTCCCAGTCCGCCGCGAACAACCCCTACACCGAGGTGTACAGGGAGACCATCGGCTCGGTCGTCTCCATCCGCACGTTCGACGGCGGCGGCCAGCGGTCCCAGGGCTCCGGCTGGGTCTTCGACGACGGCCACGTCGTCACGAACCAGCATGTCGTCGACGGCGCGACCGACTTCGAGCTACGGTTCAGCCAGGGCGACTGGCGCACCGCCGACATCGCCGGCGCGGACGTCTACAGCGACCTCGCCGCGCTCTCGGTCGACGACGTGCCCGACTACGGCGAGTCGCTGGCGCTGGTCGAGGCGGACCCGCCCGTCGGCACCGAGGTGGTCGCGCTCGGCAACCCCTTCGGCTTCCGGGAGTCCGTCTCGGCGGGCATCGTCAGCGGCGTCGACCGGTCGCTGCCCGGCGCGAACAACTTCTCCATCCCCGACGCCATCCAGACCGACGCCGCGGTCAACCCCGGCAACAGCGGCGGGCCGCTGGTGAACCTCGCTGGCGACGTGGTCGGCGTCATCTCCTCGGCGGGCGGCGAGAACCTCGGGTTCGCCATCTCCGCCGGCCTCGCCGGACGGGTCGTGCCCGCGCTCGTCTCCGACGGCCAGTACGACCACGCCTACATGGGCGTGAGCCTGCTGCCCGTCACGCCGACCGTCGCCGAGGCAAACGACCTCGACCGGGCGCGCGGCGTGCTCGTGGTCGAGGTGGTCGACGGCGAGCCATCCGACGGCGTCCTGCAGGGCAGCGAGGACGAGTTCGTCGACGGCCAGCAGATACCGACGGGCGGCGACGTCGTCGTCGCGCTCGACGGGACCGAGGTGGTGACGCTGGCGGACCTCTCGACGTACCTCGCGCTGAACACGAGCCCGGGTGACGACATGCAGACGACCGTCATCCGCGACGGCGAGGAGACGACGGTGACGCTGACGCTGGGCGAGCGGCCGCCGCCATCGTCGAGTCCGTCGTTCGTGGACGCGAGCAACAACGTCGAGCGGTAGGTGTCGGAGAATCCATCGGCACGCGGGAGTCCCGCGAACAAAGTAACCGAAACGCTCCGTGGTTCCACGCCCGGCCCGAAGCCAACGCTGACACCCCTCTCCCATCACCACTTCCCGAGATTTTATGAACCAATCCGCGACCAACTCGGGCTACGCCCGACTCCGAACTGACCATGCTCGGGACCGAACCCCACCCGCCAACCGGAAACGACATAAATCGACCGGGGCCAAAATATATCGCCCCGGGCCACGAACCCCGTTCGAAGCCACCTACACTCGAAGTCCCCACCAACCGTGCCCGATAACATCGACCGCCCCGACGACGCGAGCCACCCCACGAAGGCCGGCATTCCCGCTGACGCCGGGACCGACACCCCTCCGTACGAGTGGGACGCCGGCAAGACCACCCGCGACCGCGTCTACGAGGTGGCCATCCAGCTCCACGACCCCGCGACCACCAGCGAGGTCGCCGACCGGGCGGACTGCTCGACCGACGCCGCTCGCGAGCACCTCGACTGGCTGGCGGACGTCGGCGTCGTCGAACGCGACGACGACCGGCCCACCACCTACCGGCGCAACGAGTCGTACTTCCAGTGGCGGCGCGTCGAGGAGCTCCGCCGCGAGTACACGTCCGACGAGCTCCTGGCACGCCTCGAGGCGCTGACCGGCGAGGAGCGGTCCTACCGGGAGCGCTACGACGCCGCTCATCCGGACGACGTGAACGCCCTCGACGCTGCCGACCACGACGCCGTCCACGAGGTCTGGCGCGACCTGAGCGATTGGCGGACGGTCCGCCGGGAGATACGCCTGCTGGAGCGCGCGCGGCGGGTCGCGCGCGGGAGAGACGGGCAAGCCCCCGCCGACGACTGACCGCCCGACTGATGTCGGACGAGTCCTCGGGCGCGGTCGACGTAGCCGTGCTCCGGTCGATTCAGGCGGACCTCGCGGAGGTGGACCGCACGAACGCCGTCACGTTCCACCCCTCGCCGACGGACCCACGCCGCGTGGAGGCCGTCTTGGACGATAGCCGCTACCCACCTGCCGTCGAGCAAGCGCGCCTCGAGTGCCGGTGGTACCTGAACGGCGACTTCAGCGTCCACTACGTAGAGCAGCACCGGGACGGTATGGAGTGGCAGTGTCGATGGGACCGCCATCCGAACCCCCACAACGACCGACTCCACTTCCATCCGCCACCGGATGCCGGCGACCCGGTCGACCTCGACGCGTCCTCGCACGTCCGCGACCTGCTCCCGATGGTGCTCCAGTGGGTGGACGAGCGTGTTCGGAAGGGTGGCAACGTGGGCTCCGATCAATGCGTCAACCCACCGTCGGG
>CAZPIG010000121.1:0-7792 GCA_964586205.1 uncultured Halobacteriales archaeon
GGTCAAGCATCTCCAGGGCGGGCTGGAAGTTCACCTCGTACTGCCGCGCCCACGCAACTGTCTCCTCCAGCGGTGCGACCGCGGCGCTGTCGACCCACTCGACCTCGAAGTCGTCCTGCGGGAACAGGACGAAGTAGACGCCATCTGCATCATCTCGACGCTCCCCGACCGTGGTCCCGACTCCGTACTCCTCGAGGAACGCGCGCCACGCGAGCAAGTCCTCTTCGACGACATCGACGAAGATGGGGTAGTCGTCGCGGTTGCGGCCGATCTGGTAGCCCCCTTTCGTCCACACGTACACCGCGTCGGTCCGCACGTACCGATAGTCGAGACCAGCGAAGTTCGGCAGGAGGTAGGCATCGTCGAGGTCCAAGTCCCGCCGCAGGACCCTCTTCGCCACCGTCTCGAAGGCCGCGGCCAGCTCCTCGTCCACGAGGTGAACGCCCCCGTTCCGCTCGACGACCCCCAACTCCTCTAGCCGGACGACCCACTCGTGGGTGTAGGAGTACGACGCCCCGACCTTTCGGGAGATGTGACGGATGGAGTCCCCGTCCGTCATCGCGAGGAGTATCTTGGTGACGTAGGGGTTGACCAGGTCCAGTGCCATGGTATCGCTATAGCGATACCGGCTTGTAAAACTGTTCCCGCGAGGTCGTCGGACGGTTTCCACGGGAGCAACACCGGAACGACCCCGATTTAACACCACCCCCGCCGAACAGCCCCGACAGTGACCCCCGACGGCGACGAGTCGGAGAAGCGACCGGACGACGGCGGCGACGAGTCCAGGGAGCGGCCGGACTCCACCGATGTCGACCCCGCGAACGCCGACTACAAGCACGACCAGCCCCATCTAGACGACGTGGACGGCCCCAACGACGTGGACGACGAGGAGCTAGAGGACCTCATCGAGGACCTCGAAGACCTCGAGGAGACCGCCGAGACCGCCGCCGAGCGCCGCACGCTCCGGCGGACCAGACGCACCCTCGACGCCGTCGCGCGCGGGCGCGTGTTCGGCCTCGACGACCTCGTCCAGCAGGTCGTCGGCGGCGTCCTGCTGTCGGCCCCGTTCGTCGTCACCGAGGAGGTCTGGACGCTCGCGGACGCGATGAACGCCGTCCAGTGGGCCGTCACCGTCCTCCTCGTGCTGGCCATCGGCTACGCGACGCTGTACCGGGCCGAGGACGAGCACGACCCCGACAGCGAGGAGTCGCTTGCGGGCCTGCCGGTGCGGTTCGTCTCCCTCGTCGCCGTCGCGTACCTCTCGGTGGTCCTCGTCGCGCTCCTGTTCGACGCCCCGGACACCTTCGACGCCACCTTGCGGACCTCGGCGAAGGCCGTCTCCATCAGCGCCGTCTTCAGCGTCGTCGGTGCGGCGACGGCGGACAGCCTGTTCGGGTGAGAGGAGGGCGTCCCGCGCCGGCGAAGAGGTCGCTTCAACTCCAGCCGAGAGGTCACTTTAACAGTCGCCCCACCACACCGCCGACGATGAGCAGCCAGCAGCGACTCACCCGGCAGTCCCACCGCTTCGTCACGGCCGGCGTCGGCTTCCTCGTCGTCTGGCAGGCGCTCGCCGTGGAGTATCGGCTCGTCGCGGGCAGCGCCCTCCCGCGGGACGCCGCGGTGACCCTCGGGCTGTTCGGCTTCGTCTTCCACGTCCTGTTCGCCAAAGGCGTACTCGCTGGTGCCGGCGTACTTCGACCGCGAGCTAGCCGTGCCGCGCGCGCCCGCGGTCCACCTTCCGTTCGCCACCGCGGGGACCGGCGCGCTCGCTGTGGGCGCGCTGACGCCGGTCGGCGTCGTCGCGACGGTCGGCGCGGCGCTCTGGGCCGTCGGCGTCGCTATCTTCCTCGCGGCGATGGGCTGGACGCTCAGAGGGAACTTCACCGGGAGGGAGACGGGTACCGGCGAGGCCAAAGCCGACCGCCGGCCCGTGGACCGCTACGCCAACGCCTTCGTGCCGGTCGCGCTCGCGTACCTCGCGTGGGGCTCCTACGAGGTGCTCGCGGCCCACTCCGGGCTGCCGCCGCTGCTCGACGGCTACGGCCCGCGCGCCAGCCACCTGCTGGCCGCCGGCACGGCCGCGCTGCTGATATTCGCCGTGGGCTTCCGGCTGCTGCCGCGCTTCCTCGTCGCGTACCCGCCGCGCCCGCTGGTCGCCGTAGTGCTGCCCGCCGGCGCTGCCGGGCCGGCCGTCGTCGCCGCCACCCTGCCGGCGGGCCGGTGGTTCGCGCTCGGCGCAGCCCTCGAAGCGACCGCGGTGCTGGGCTTCGCGGCCGCCTACGGCTACCTCTTCGCGACCTCGGACCGCCGGCGGGTGGGCTTCTACGCGGTGCTCGCAGCCGCGACCGCGGGCGCGGCCGCGGCGCTGCTGGGGCTGCACTTCGCGGTCGGCAGCCTCGCGCCCGGGCCCGTCGCGGCCCACGCCCGCCTGAACCTCCTCGGCTTTCTCGGGCTGACCGTCGTCGGCGTGACCTACCAGTTCTATCCCCCGGCAGTCGGGCAGTTCCCGGCTGGCGACGACCGGACCGCCTACGCGACTGTCGCGCTGCTGGCGGGCGGCCTCGCGGTCGAGGCGGTCGGGCTGCTCGCGAGCGTCGACGCGGCGGTCCTGGCGGGCGAGGTCGCCGTGCTCGTCGGCGCGGCCGGCTACGCGTACCTCCTCGCGAACCTCCTCCGGCAGATGCGACGGCGCGGCGGTCGGCGGGCGTGAGCGGTCCGAGTTCCCGCCGGGCGGAGCGGAACGGGTGCGGTTTCACCGTCGTCGCGCGGCGCTGTCGCCCGACGACTCGACTACCGGACGCCCGCAGACGGGGAGCGGCCGAACCACGGACAGCGGTGGAGGGCGAGTGAACTACGGGCGCGGGAGCGGGCCGCAAGCGGCCGACGAGACGGCGCGGTCACTCGACGGGTGCGACGATGGCCACGTCCTCGGGCACCGAGACGGTCGGCCCGTCCTCGTCCGCCACGTCGATGCTGACGGTGCCGTCCAGTTCGGCGATCCGAATGCGGCGGTTGGCCACGCCGTCCTGGATCTCTACGTATCCCATAGCACCCCATCTTGGGAGGTTGGTTAAATGTCTTGTGACTCGTTAAATCAGGAATTAAGAGGCATCTACCCCGCCGAAACCGGGGTCTCACCCCACGTACGACACGAAGTTCCCGAAGACCTGCTTGGCCTCGCAGGCGGCGGCGTAGTTCTCGTCCGTGATGCCGTCGAGCACCGACTGGATGCGCGCCTCGGGCAGGTCCTTGCCCTTCGTCACGGAGACGGCCGTCTCGCGGTCGTACTCGGGGTGGAACTGGACGCCGAAGACGTCGCCCAGCCGGAAGCCGTGGACGCCGTAGTCGTTCTCCGCGATGCGGGTCGCGCCGGGCGGGAGCTCCGTCACGGCGTCGGAGTGGGTCGTGAACGCGACGAAGCGCTCGTCGACGCCGTCGAACAGCGGCGAGTCGCCCGTGTGGCGTATCTCGCGGTAGCCGAGTTCGTACTCGCCCATGTCCTCGACGGTGCCCCCGAGGACGTCGGCCAGTAGCTGGTGGCCGTAGCAGACCCCGAGGAAGGGGAGCCCGCTCTCGACGGCCTCGGCGACCCACGACTTCAGCGGCGGAATCCACTCCTCGTCCCAGTAGACCGACGACCGCGAGCCGGTGACGACCGCGCCGTCGAAGTCCACCGTCTCGGGGACCTGCCCGCCGTAGGCGTCGTACTCCACGAGGTCCGCGTCCAGCTCCCGGCGGAAGTTCCGGCGGGTGCTGGCCCCGTCGTGGGCAGCGTTCAGCACCGCGACGCGCGGCCTGCTCATCGGTCCATGGCTGCGGCTCCGTCGGCAAGTGCGTTACGCCCGCGGCAGAGCCCGGCGACGGGGAGGACGACTCCGCGGCGTCCGGCTCCCGCAATCGTCCCGAAGCTACTGGATGTGGCCCTCCTCGCGTATCTGGTCGGCCTCCTGCTTCTCGTAGCGCCAGACGATGTCGGCCTTCTCGTCCTGCCAGTCCCACGGCTCGACGAGGACGACGTCGTCCTCGCGGATCCAGATGCGCTTCTGCATCTTGCCCGGGATGCGCGCCGTCCGCTCGACGCCGTCCGCGCAGCGTACCTTGACCCGGTTCGCGCCGAGCATGTCGGTCACCACCGCGAACACCTCGCCCTCGTCGGGCATCCGGACGTCGGTCCGGCCCTCGTTGTCGCTCATGCGCGGCCGTTCGGCCGGCAGGCCTAAAAACGTTGCAACGAGGTAGGGTCGTCACGCGACGACGTCGGCCACCACCGCCTCACCGCGCGAAGACCAGCCCGTAGACGCCGCCGGCGACGGCCCCGTAGGCCAGCCACGCGAGCAGGCCCGCGGCGTCGACGGCCGGCACTGACGCCGCCGTCCTGTCGGCAGCCGTCCCGCCCGCGAGCGTCGTGGTAGCGGGCAGCGCCAGCCAGTGGACGAGGACGCCGAGCGCGAGCCCGTAGCCCACGCCGACGTTCAGCGCGGTGACCGGCAGCGCCGCTCGCTGGACGGCCGGGAGCAGCAGCCTCCGGACGCGGTCGCTACGCTGGGAGAGCGAGAAGACGGTGGTCACGTACGTGGTCCATCGCGCGCGCGAGCAGCGGGGCGAACGCCACCGCCAGCGCGACGGCGAGGGCCGCCAGCACGGCCGCGCCGACCGCCGCGCCCGCGAGGCCGGCGGCGGCCGCGTAGCGGCCGACGGCGTCGGGGCCGCCGGCGGCGAGGAGAACGCCGCCGAGGATGACCCAGCCGGCGATACCGGCCGGGACGGCGGCCCGGAGCTGTTCGCGGGCGACGGGGGACGTGCGCGCCATGGTCGGGCCACACGGCGCGGGGCCGGGCCATAGGTGTTCGGGACTGAATGGCTTTGTTAAAGAAGTCGTTGAGACGCTCGACTTTCTAAACACGCCGGGCTTTTTGTCGCTTTAGAGGGTCAGAGAGCCGAGTGACCGGAGGATTTCAACAGCGGCCGCTGGACTTTCTAAACAGAGGGCAGATTTGGCGACTTCTTTAACAAGGCCGGACTGAATTCCGGAGGCCCGGGCGTCGGGCATCCATCTGACAACCCCGCTCCGGACAGATTTTTGCCCGGGCGCTCCCGAAGTGAAGGCGATGGAGCAGTCTGCCGCCGACCGCGCCGACGGTCACTCCGACCGCGCCGACGCGCCGGCCCTCCACGTCGAGGGGCTCTCGAAGACCTTCGGGAGCGGCGCGGACGCCGTCACCGCAGTGGACGGCGTCTCCCTGACCGTCGAGCCCGGCGCGGTCGTCGGCCTGCTCGGCCCCAACGGCGCGGGCAAGACGACGACCATCGAGTGCATCCTCGGGCTCGTGCTGCCGGACGCCGGCACCGTCCGCGTCGACGGCGTGGACGTGGCGACGAACCCCCGGGCGGCCTACCGCGAGATGGACGCGATGCTGGAGGGCGCGCGCAACGACTACTGGCGGCTGACCGTCCGCGAGAACCTCCGGTACTTCGCCGCCGTCGGCGGCGAGGACCCGGCGGCCCTCCGGGAGCGTCACGACGAGCTGCTCGACCGCCTCGACCTGCTCGACCGCGCCGACACGCCGGTGCGGGACCTCTCGCGGGGGATGAAGCAGAAGGCGTCGCTGGCGAGCGCGCTGGCCGGCGACGTGTCCGTGGTCTTCCTCGACGAGCCCACCCTCGGGCTGGACGTCGAGAGCTCGCTGGTGCTGCGCGAGGAGCTGGGGCGGCTGGCCGGCGAGCGCGACCTGACGGTCGTCCTCTCCAGCCACGACATGGACGTCGTCGAGGACGTCTGCGACCGCGTCGTGGTGCTGCACGACGGCCGCGTCGTCGCCGACGACACCGTCGAGAATCTGCTGGCGGGCTTCGAGAGCAGGGGGTTCCGGCTGACGCTCGGCGGCCTCGCGGGCGACGCCGTCGCGGCCCTCCGCGACCGCTTCGACGTGACGAGCGTCGAGACGGTCGGCGACCGGACGCGCCTGGCAGTGGCCGCCGACACCGATGGCTTCTACCGGCTGACCGACGCCTTGGAGGCCCACGGCGCGACCGTCGAGTCGGTCGAGACCATCGCGCCCGACCTGGAGGAGGCGTTCGTGGAGATGACCGGGACGAGCAGCGACGGAACGCGGGAGACGGGCGAGCCCACGCCCGCGACGGACGAACAGCCGCGGCGGACCGACGGCCGACCGCCGGAGCGGGAGGACGGGCCGTGACGGGGGGCTACCGGCACCTCGCCGCCGCCGTTCTGTACCGGGAGTTCGTGCTGTTCGTGCGCTACCCGTTCGACGCCGTCGGGCTGTTGGTCGCCCAGGTGACCATCTTCGGCATCCTCCTCGTGGGCGGCCGCGCGGTCGCTCCCGCGGCCATGGCCGACACGCTCGCGGGCCTCGTCGTGGGCTACTTCCTCTGGACGATGGCGACGGTCGCGTACGGTGGCGTCGCCAACGACGTCCTCCAGGACGCCCAGTGGGGGACCCTGGAGCGCCACGTCACGACGCCGTTCGGGTTCGGCAGCGTGGTACTGCTGAAGGGCGTCGCGAAGATGGCCCACAGCGCCGTGATGGGGTCGGTCGTGCTGGCAGTGATGCTGCTCGCCACCGGGACCACGCTCGCCGTCGACCTCGTCACCGTCGTCCCCGTCGTCGTGCTCGCGCTCTGCTCGGTCCTCGGCATCGGCCTCGCGATGGCCGGGGTCTCGGTGCTGTACAAGCGGATCGGTAACTGGACCGGAATGGTCCAGTTCGCGCTCGTCGGGCTGGTGTCCGCGCCGGCGTTCGACCTCGGCTGGACGCGGTGGCTGCCGCTCGCGCAGGGCAGCGCGCTGCTCCAGCGGGCGATGACCGGCAGCGTCCGGCTCTGGGAGTTCGACCCGGCCGCGCTGGGCGTCCTCGTCGTCACGGGCGTCGGCTACCTCGGCCTCGGCTACCTCGCCTTCCGGCTGACCCAGCGCCGGGCGCGTCGCCTGGGCGTGCTCGGGGACTACTGAGCGTACTGGGCTGTCGGGACGGTGGTCCAGGCGCTTTCAGCTGTCGCCTTCCGGCGGCTCCACGAAGAACTCGGGGTCCTCGAAGGGCTCGTCCTCGCCCTCGACGGCGAGCACGTCGAGCGCCGTCACCTCGCTCGCCACGCCCAGCAGCCCCGCGAGGCTGGGCTCGGTGCGCCCGTCGTCGCCGCCGACCAGCTCCTTGACGTACAGGCCGCCCTCGCCGTGGACCTCGACGGTGGCGTGGCGCGCGGCGGTCGGTTCGCCACTCGCGTCCGGACCACCGCCGTCCGAGGGCGAGTCGCCGGCCGATAGCTCCCCGTCGGCGTCGTACACCGTCCGCTCGCGCACCTTCGACGCGCGTCGGTGGTCGACGCGCTCGGGCGTGCGCTGGCTGATGGTCGCGCCGGTCAGCGTCCCCAGGGCGTCGTCCAGTGCGTCCCGCTCGACGGGCTCCGCGAACTCGACGTCCATCCGGTAGGTCTTGCTCGCGGGAAGCTCCTTGACGCGCTCGACCATCCCGTGGGTCGCCAGTCGCAGGCCCTCGACCTCGACGGCTCCGTCGGCGAAGTCGTCGACGGACTCCTCCAGCGCGTCGACGTCCGGGAACCGCCGACGGGGTCGCTTGACCTCGACGACGAACGGTCGGCCGGTCCCGAGCATCCGGGCGTCCACGTCCTCGCGGCCGGCCCCGTGGAAGACGCCCTCCGTACCGTCCATCGCCTCGACGACGGGTGGCGCGGTCAGCTCCTCGACGCTACGGTCGTACATGTACCCCGAGCCGCCGCAGTGGTCGCAGGGCTCCTCGCCGCCCCCGTCGCCCAG
>CAZPIG010000122.1:0-7710 GCA_964586205.1 uncultured Halobacteriales archaeon
TACCTCGTCCACGACGGGGAGCACGGGGGCAAGCAGCACGTCACCTCGCCGGTCACCGGCACCCGCCTCGACTTCTACGACGGGGGCGTGTGGCTCACGCGGGCGGAGGGCCGGAACTTCTTCCCGTACGACCAGATACGGACCATCCGCGAGCACGACGAGTCGACGCGGCTAGAACGGTCGTCGGGGCGCGAGGCGTCCACCAGCGACTCGGAGGAATCGACCTACGACCCCGACGAATCCACCCGCGACTCGGAGGACTCCGGAGGCGACGGGCAGTAGCGACCGCCGCTCGCTCGCGGATTCACGCTGCTCGCTCGCGGATTCATGCTGTTCGCGCGCCGATTCACTCCGCTCGCCAGCAGATTCACGCTGCTCGCCCGCCGATTCACTCCGCTAGCTCGTAGACCACCAGCCCGCCCCGCTCGCGCGGCGCGACCACGCCGCGCTCCTCCAGGACGTCGAGGTGGCCCACGGCCTCGCTCATGCCGGGGAACTGCTCGGTCATCGGGAGGTCCCCGAACAGCGCGGTCATCACCTCCGCGGCCGTGACGGGGCCCTCGCCGGCGACCACCTCGCGGACGTTCGCCGAGCGCTCCTCGTGCTCCTCGAGGATAGTCGCCACCCGGTCGGCGGGGTCCGGAATCTCCTCGCGGTGGCCGGGCAGCAGGCGGTCGTAGCCCGCGTCGCGCGTCCGCGCGAGCGACCGATTGTACGCCGGGAGGACGCGCGGCCGCTCGCCGCCGGACCCGGGCGGGGGCTGCAGCAGCGGATTGGGGGTGATGTCGGGGAGGACGTGGTCGCCGACGATGGCGTGACGCGAGGGGTCCGTAGCGTTGCCAGCGTCGTCGCCGGTGTCGGTCCTGCCGTCGCCGGCTCCACCATCGCTCTCGCCGTCCGCGTCGAACTCGAACAGCAGCTCTCCAATGGCGTGCCCTTCGACGGCGGTCGCGGTGACGGTGCGGCCCGCAACGTCGACGGCGTCACCGTCGTCCAGCTCGCGGTCCACGGACACGCTCGGGGCGTACTCGAGGTACGCCTCCGGTAGCTGCGTGACGGTCCGGGCCGCGTCGTCGGCCAGCCCGTGGCGCGCGAGGAAGTCCACGAAGAACGCCTGCTCGTGGTCGAGGTGGCCGTCGAAGTCGCCGATAACTCCAGCCGCACCGGGGCTGGCGACCACCTCGGCCCCGTCCTCCCGTAGCCGGGCGGCGAGCCCGAAGTGGTCGGGATGGGGATGGGTGACCAGCACGCGCTCGACGTCGGCCGGCGCGAGGTCGCGGGCCTCGAGAGCTTCCAGGAGCGCGGCCCACGAGGTCTCGCTGTCGGGTCCGGGGTCGACCAGCGTCCGCCCGGCGACGTAGGCGTTCACCGGCCCGACCTGGAACGGCGTCGGTATCTCGAGGCGGTCGAACATCGCGTCGGGGTAGCGGGGCGACGGCCAAACCCTTTGTGCGTCGAACTCGGGTGGTGTTGAGATACGGCTACTAGAACTGGGCTCACTGTTGCTTGGCGGTCGGAAGCCCCGACCCGAGCGGGCCGCCCCTTCCGAATTCCCGCCCCATGGTGGCTGGTCGGCGGGCAATTGCTGCCGGCTGATCGGCCCATCTCAACACTGTCTGTCCCGCCCTGGCGACGGTCGACCCCGGATTCGTGGGTCGTGACGGTAGTCGCCCCCGTTCCCGTCGACCGGGAGGCAGGGCAAACGATTTATCTGTCCTCGTCGTACGGACAGATATGAACCGACACTTCACCGACGCACGGTACTACGCGCGCCGGACGGTCGAGCACGTGGCCAAGGGCATCGCCGAGGAGCTATCGCCGGTCGAGAGCCGGGTGCGGGAGCTGACCGGGCGGGAGGAGGAGCCGGTCCCGACGCGTCTGGAGGCGGTCCGGGCCGAACTCGGGCGCATCGAGGAGCGCGCCGAGGGCGAGGCCCGCGAGGCCATCGGCGAGGCGCGCGACCAGCTACGGGCGTACCTCGAAGCCAGAAGCGAGCGGGTCGGGGCTGATTAGTCGCGGACGGACACTGAGCGGCTGTTCTTGCAGTCGTCACGCTGCGTGTAGGCGACGGAGCGTCAGAACCGCAGGACGTCCAGCTCCCGGAGGAGGTAGACGGCCGCGACGCCCGTCAGAACGACGCCGAACCCGACCGCGAGCCAGCCCCGCGGGCCGGTGGCCTGGAGGCCCTGCGCCGCGAAGCCGACGCCGACGAGGGCGACGACGAGGGTCAGGGCCACGGTCAGGATGGTGTCGAGGACGTCCCAGATGCCGTCGCGGACGCCCCGGCGGACGACGGCGTACAGTTCCTCGGTGGAGGGCTCGCTCGGAGGCATGGCTTTGGGTGACGGCGAGTGGGGTCATAAGCCGGTGGGGTTCCGTCGTGGCGTGGTCGGACCGTCGTGGCGGGCGCTAGTCGGTTCGTGGATGCGTTCGACGGCGGACAAGAGCAATCCTTAAGGCCGGCCCGGGGATAGGAACTGCCGTCGGGTTGGTGGTCTAGCCCGGTCATGACACCTCCTTCACACGGAGGAAGTCGGCGGTTCAAATCCGCCCCAACCCATCCTGCGAGACGCCGACGGCGAGCGACCGCCGTGGCGTGTCGCTCGCCCTCGCGTCGAGCGGATGGTGAACGCGGATTTGAGCCCAGCGGACGAGCGGAGCGAAGTCCGCGTGGTTCAAAGTCCGCCCCAACCCACTCGAAGTTCGCACGATTTCTAACCCTCGAGTTCGTCACCGAGAGCCGCGGGCTCGACGTAGAGCAGACGACGCGGGACGATTACACCCGCGGCCTCGCTCTCTACCGGCGGGAGGCGAACGTCGAGGTCGTGGACTGTATCGTGGTCGCATACATGCGCCGGACCGGCCTGGAGTACGTCTACAGCTTCGACGACGACTTCGCCCGCTTCGACGGCATCACCCGGCTCGCGACGCCGACGGACCCGTTCGACGCAGGCTGACGGCCGACGGATTTCGACGCCGTCGGACGTGTAGCGGCTCTCACTGTCGGCCAAGCTCGTCCTGTCGAACGCGTCCTCGAGCGATTCCGACTCGACCCGGCCGGCGAGGAGCGCGGCGCTCGCACGACGCGAAGCCCATCGACCGGCCTCGCTCCACGGCCGCCACGAGCGTGTCGCCGGAGACGCCGCGTTCGCGACGTGTGACCCGCGTTCCGATATGGCAGATTACTTGTTTTCTGGTCGAGATTTCGTTCCCGGAGCGACCGTGGCCCGGTCCGGCACGACGACTGGCTCCGGCGGTGACGAGTGCGCCGTCCGGCGTCGAATCGGACGACGAAGCGGGCCCGGCATCGCGGGACGGCAAAGCGTTTATTACTCGGCTAGGTAAACGTAACTTCCAAGGTGACACGATGGCTGAACTGGATCCGTGGGGCGACGTCGAGGTCGGCGACTACGAGCAGAAGATGGAGAAGTTCGGCATCGACGGCATCGATACCGTAGCCGACAGGATGCCGGACCACAGGTACGTACGCCGCGGCATCGTCTTCGGACACAGGGGCCTCGACGAGATACTCGACGCCCTGGAGGCGGGCGATAGCTTCGCGATGATGACCGGCGTCATGCCGTCGGGTATCTTCCACTTCGGTCACAAGGTCGTCGTCGACCAGATCCTGATGTACCAGGACCTCGGTGCCGAGGTGACTATCTGTGCTGCGGACATCGAAGCCTACACCACTCGGGAGATGTCCCTAGAGGAGTCGCGGGAGCTGGTCGTAGAGGAGTACCTGAAGAACTACGTCGCGCTCGGTTTGGACCTCGAACGGACGGACTTCTACTTCCAGTCGAAGGGCGGCAACGACTACCACACCCGCAGCAAGCTCTTCTCGCGGCACCTCACCCAGAGCGAGGTCGACGCCACGTACGGGGACACGAACCCGGGCAAGATAGCATCGGCGATAACACAGTACGCCGACATCTTCCGGCCCCAGTTCCCGGAGCACGGCGGTCCCAAACCGACCGTGGTGCCGGTGGGCGTCGACCAGGACCCCCACATCAGGCTCGCACGGGACGTCGCGGCCCGGTACCGCGAGCAGGACTTCTACAAGCCCGCGGGGACCTTCCACAAGCTCATGCGGGGATTGCAGGGCGGGAAGATGAGTTCGTCCGACGAGAAGAGCTACATCGCGCTGACCGACTCCGTCGAGGCGGCCAAGGAGAAGCTCGACTCGGCGAAGACGGGGGCCGGCGTCTCCCTCGAGGAGCACCGCGAGGAGGGCGCGGACCTCGCGGAGGACATGGTGTTCGAGCTACTCGCGTTCCACCTCGTGGACGACGACGACGAGCTCGAGCGCATCCGCTCGGAGTACGCGGCCGGCGAGATGACCGCCGGCGAGATAAAGGAGCTAGCGAAGGACCGGATCGCGGACTTCCTGCGGGACCACCAGTCGAAGCGGGAGGAGGCGGGACCGCGCGTGGAGCAGTACGTGGCCGAGAACGACATCTGAACGGCCGGTGCTCCCCGTCGGGACCTCCCGATGGCAGTTCCGCCGGGCCCTCCCGAGGAGTTCAGTCGCCGCGGACTTCCCCTGCTGGCGAGCATCCACGGGCTGCCGGCTTACTCCTCCCAATACGCTCCGAGTAGCAGGTAGTCCCGTACGCGAACAGCGAGATTCCGAACAACACGAGGATGGTACGGCAGGCGCTGACGGCGGACCCGTATTTCACGGACCAGGCCAGTTTCGTGGCCACCACTGACGAGTCGTGCTACTTCCCCCCGGAGACCTCCATTCGAGGCGACACCTACCCACAATCCAATAAAATACGTAACGAAAATAGTTAAATGAATACGGACGCTGATATTCCCCGTGCCCATGCTCGACGACGAAACCACGCGGCGGACGACGCTCCGGGCGGCAGCAGCGACCGTCGGGGCCGCCATCGGCGCGACGGGGGCCACGAGCGCCGTCGAGACGGAGGCCCTCTCGGTGAACGACTGCGCGCGCGTCCAGTTCTGGACGACCGTCTACGGCCGGAAGTGCACCAGCGACCCCATCGGCCAGGCGGGTCCGGAAGCCTGCGGGCGGGTCGAGGACACCTGCTCGACGGCGGTGTTCGTGGACTTCGACCACGAGTCGGTACCCGCCGGCTGGGTCGCCCGCGCCGCGCTCACGGAGTGCTCGTCCAGCTAGACGCGGCCGGACCGCCACGACCCCCGCCCCCTCGACCGAAAGTCATAAATCTGTCCCATCCATACCGACAGGTGCTCGTAAACCGGTCCCCACCTTCTCCCCCACCACGGTTTGCGAGCACCGTTTTCGAACCCGGCCGAGCAGTAACGTTCCGAATACGCACGGCCCAATATGAACGGCGTAAATGTGACGGCTAAAAGGTTAAAGTGATACCGCGACGGAAGGTCCATGTGGTATGATAGCGAACCTCCAGAAAGAGGTCGAACTGGTAGGTCGGCACCTCCAGATACTGCGGTGCGTCATCGACGACCAGCCCATCGGCATCGAGAACCTCGCGGACGAGACGGACTACCCCTTCCACAAGGTGCGCTACTCGCTGCGCGTCCTCGAGGACGCGGACCTCGTGCGGCCGACGAACCGGGGCGCGGTGACGACTGACGACACCGCGGACTACCTCGTGGAGTTCAACGACCGCCTCGACGGCTTCGCGGACCGCGTCGAGGGGCTGAAGGAGGTCGGGACGACCGCCCGCCCGGCGGACTGAGAGCGCACGTTCTCGGCGAGCCCCCGCGTCGCCAGCCGTAGCTCTAGATCTCCAGGCACAGCTCTACGGGGAGTCCCGGCACCCGTCACTTCGCGGGCCGTAAGGTTTTATGACCGAGCGGGCGACAGTCAGCGGGAACGGACCGGACCGCGAGGAGACCATGCAGACCCAGCCACAACAGTTGCTCGCGTTCGTACTGGACGGGGACCGCTACTGCGCCGACCTCGAACGGGTGGCGGAGGTGGTCGAGATCCACGGGGTGACGCCGCTGCCGAACGCGCCGCCCGAGGTGCTCGGGGTGACGGACCTCCGGGGGGAGACCATGCGGGTCCTCGACCCGCGCGGCCCGCTCGGCCGCGACGGCGGGTCCGAGGGCGACCGCACGGCGAGGGGCGACCGCATCGTCGTCACGCGCCCCGAGGACGCGCCGGTCGGGTGGCTCGTCGACGCCGTCGAGGACGTCGTCGAGGCCGACGCCGTCGACGTCGCACCCGCGGACGGGAGTGGTGCGGACGGAGGCGACGACGAGAGCGCCGCCGACGACGCGGAGGACGGCATCCCGCTGGTGGACCTCGCCGCCCACGCCGAGGGCCGGACGGGCGGGGCCATCCCCGCGCCGGCCGCCGCGGGGCCGACGATGCTGCTGGAGTTCGCCCTCGACGGCGACCGCTTCGCCGTCCCGCTCGACGCCGTCGCCGAGATAGCGGACGCGGGCGGGATGGAGGCCGTCGAGGACGCCGCCGCGGCGACCGTGGGGGAGCTGTCGGCCAGCGACCGGTCGGTCCTGGTGACCTGCCCGAAGACCGCCTACGACCTCGGCGGCGAGCCCACGGGCGACCGCGTGATAGTCCTCGACCGCCCGGCGGACGACGACCGCCGCGCCGGCTGGCTCGTCGACGAGGTGTTCGACGTCTTCGAGCCCGACGAGGCGGCCGTCGAGGCCCCCGGCCCGGACGTGGGCGGCGTGGACGCCGTCGTCCACCTCGAGGACCGCTTCGTGATGTGGCTCCAGCCGACGGCCGCCACGGAGCCCTCGTGAGCTGACCACCGAAGAGTCGGCGAGCGGCCCGAGCGACCCCGGAATCGGCCAGAAGCTTCTTGCCCGATGATTATCAACGCTGATACACAGTGGACCGAGCAGACGACCTCCTCGGGGCGGTCGGAGACGCCTACGGGGCGGAGATACTGTGTGCGGCGGAGAGCCCGCGGTCGGCCCGGGAGCTGAGCGATGCCACCGGCATCCCCATCGCGACCTGCTATCGGCGCATCGAGGAGCTCGTCGAGACGGGCCTGCTGAGCCAGGAGGGTCGCCAGCTCTCGGAGGCCGGCCGGCGCACCACGGTCTACCAGCGGACCGTCGAGGAGGTACACGTCGACCTCACGGGCCGGAAGCCGCGGCTGGCGCTCAAGGAGCGCTCGCCGGACCCCCTCGGCGACGGCTGGCGGGAGGTCCCCGAAGAGGGGGAGGCCAGCGCCGGCGTCGAGCCGTAACCGCGATTTCTGTCGGTACGGGACCGTCGTCGGGCACGAGCGGGACCGCCGCCGAGCACAAAGGTGGTGTGTCCGGAGGCCGTCGTCCATCGACATGGACGCGAACGATACGGCCGTCGACGCGAACGACGACCTCGCCATCGACGTCGTCGACCTCGACCACGTCGCCATCCGGGTCGGCGACCTCGACCGCGCGCTGTGGTTCTACCGCGACCTGCTGGGACTGCCCGTGCGGGACCGCGACCGCTACGACGAGGGGCAGGTGCCGTACGTCGCCGTGGCCGCGGGCGGGCGGCACCTCCACCTCGTCCCCACCGAGGAGCCGTTCGACCCCGGCGGCGAGCACGTCTGCCTGCTGGTCCGCTCCGACGACGTGGCCGCCAGAGACCAGCTCGAGGCGCTGCTCGACGACCTCCGCGCTGCGGGGGTCACCGTCGAGGACGGCGAGCCCCGGACGCGCTACGGCGCGTACGGCCGGGCGTGGGCCGCCTACGTCCGGGACCCCGACGGCCGGCGGGTGGAGCTGAAG
>CAZPIG010000123.1:0-7560 GCA_964586205.1 uncultured Halobacteriales archaeon
CGGCGACGCAAGCAGGGCGAGGTCCGACGGACCTCGCTTGCCGTGCGGCGCGGGCCCGGCCGCGCCGCACGACACCGCAGCCGAGCGAGCGGCGGGCGGCGCGAGCGAAGCGAGGGCCGCCGAACGGGCGAACGGCGAACGGAGTGAGCCGTGAGCAAGCGAACGAGGCGAGGAGCGCAGCGAGCGGGCGGCGCGAACGGCGGGCGGCGCGAACGAAGTGAGCGCCGCCGAACGAGCGAGCGGGGAGCGAAGCGACCCGCGAGCAGTGAGCGCCGCCGTCGCACGAACGGCGAAGCCGTGAGCGCCGCGGGAGCAAGCTCCCGCGAGCCTGCGCTCACTGCGGTCGCGCAGACGCCGGGAGAGCGCACTCTCCCGAGTCCGCGCTCACTGCGTTCGCGCAGACGCCGCGGGTGGTCGAGCGTGCGGGGGCTTTCCGGCCCGCTGCGCTACCGAGACACACTGAACCGCACCGGTGATGCCGACGCCGCCGATTCAAAAGTCACGTCGATCACTATCGGGCCTCGCCCTGCTTGCGTCGTCTCGCTCGTCGAGCGAGCGGCCCCGTCCAGTCCCGCCTCACCCCGGTTGATCGCCCAGCGCGACGCCGGTCGGGAACCCCGACCGGGGTATGCAGTAGTTATGACGATTACTAGCGACCGGGCTATCCGAACGCTACCTGCGACGACCAGGGAGTACGTCTTTTGGGCCCGGGGTCGAAACCCCGGACGAACCATGACCGATGGCTCGCGTTTCAGACAGCTGACCGAACCGGCGACCGAGCCGATGACGCTCGTCGAGGGCTTCCCCGGGCTGGGGCTGGTCGCCTCCATCGCCGTCGACCAGATGACCGACCAACTGGACCTCCGCCACCACGGCACCATCCGCTCGGAGGACCTCCCGCCGGTGACGACGTTCGAGGACGGCCGGGTGCGGGACCTCGTGCGCGTCTACGCGGGCGACGACCCCGCGGTGATGACCCTCCAGAGCGACCTCGCCATCCCGCCGGACGCCTACCGGTCGCTGTCGCGGTGCATCCTCGAGGACCTCACTGACGAGTTCGACCGCGCCATCTTCCTCGCGGGCGTCCCGGCCGAGAACGACGGCCAGCGTGGCGACGTCGCGGGCGTCGCCACCACCGACGCCGTCGAGGACGACCTCCGGGCCGCCGGCATCGAACTGGCCGAGGGCACCGGCGTCCTCGGCGGTGTCACCGGGGCGCTCGTCTCGGCGTGCTACGAGGCGGACGTGCCGGCCGCCGTCCTCGTCGTCAGGGCCTACCCGTACCTGCCGGACCCCGCCGCGGCCCAGGCGCTCGTCGAGAACGCCCTCGAGCCGCTGGTGGACTTCGACGTCGACACGACCGAGCTACAGGACCAGGCCGACGAGATACAGCAGCGCAAGCAGCAGCTCGCACAGCAGTTGAAGCAGATGAGCCAGCAGGGCGACGGGGGGCCCCAGCAGACGCCGTCGCCGAGCATGTACCAGTGAGGAGCGCGGGACGGCTCGTACCGATCCGGACGGGATTCCCTGCACCGATGACATCGATTCCGGGGTGACACGCCGTGAAGAACACGGAGATAGCGGAGCTGCTGTACGAGATAGCCGACTTCCTCGAGCTCCAGGACGTGGAGTTCAAGCCGCGCGCGTACCGCCGGGCCGCCCGCAACGTCGAGTCCACGTCCGAGCCCATCGAGGAGGTCCACGAGCGGGGGGAGCTGGAGGACATCGACGGCGTCGGCGAGTCCATCGCCACCAAGATAGCCGAGTACCTCGAGACGGGCGAGCTCGAGTACTACGAGGAGCTGCGCGCCGACCTCCCCATCGACATCGAGGCCATCACCAGCGTCGAGGGCGTCGGCCCGAAGACCGCCGAGAAGCTGTACCGGGCCCTGGGCGTGGCGACCCTCGAGGACTTGGAGCGGGCCGCCGCGGAGGGCGAGATAGCCGACGTCGAGGGCTTCGGCGAGAAGACCCAGGCGAATATCCTCCGCCACGTCGCGGCCGCGAGGGAGGGCCGCGAGCGCATGCTGCTCGGCCGGGCGTTCCCCATCGCCGACCAGCTACGGAGCCGGCTGGCGGCGACCGGGGCGTTCGACCGCCTCGACGTGGTCGGCTCGTTCCGCCGTCGCAAGGAGACCGTCGGCGACGTCGACGTCCTCGCGACGGCACCCGACGCCGGGGCCGCGATGGACGCGTTCTGCGAGGCTCCGGACGTCGAGGAGGTGCTCGCGCGCGGCGACACCCGCTCGTCCATCGTCGTCGCCGGGGGGCTCCAGGTGGACGTCCGCGTCGTCGACCCCGAGCAGTACGGCGCGGCGCTCGTGTACTTCACCGGCTCGAAGGACCACAACGTCACCCTCCGCAACCGGGCCATCGACCGCGGCTGGAAGCTCAACGAGTACGGGCTGTTCGACGTCGACGGCGAAGAGGACGGGGCCGGGACGGGAGGGGGAAGCGACAGCGGAGAGGGGACCGATGCAGGAGACGCGACCGACGACCCGGCCGCGGACTTCGACCCCGAGACCGCCGGCGAGCTACTCGCCGGCGAGACGGAGGCCGAGGTGTACGGGGCCCTCGACCTCGAGTACGTCCCCCCGGAGCTGCGGGAGGACACCGGCGAGGTGGCCGCGGCTGCGGCCGGAGAGCTCCCCGACCTCGTCGAGACCGACGACGTCCGCGGCGACCTCCAGTGTCACACCACCGACAGCGACGGCTCCGCGTCGGTCCGCGAGATGGCGGCCGCGGCCGACGACCTCGGCCGCGAGTACCTCCTGATATCGGACCACGGGCCGGGACTGCGGGTCCCCCGAGGCATCACGACCGAGGAGTTCGAGGAGCAGCGCGCGGCGGTCGACGCGGCGAACGACGACCCGGACCTCGGCGTCCGCGTGCTCCACGGCGTCGAGGCCAACGTCGTCGCCGACGGGCTCGACGTCCCGCCCGCCGTCTACGAGGCGTGCGACGTCCTCGTCGCGGCGCTGCACGACCGGCCCGCAAACCCCACCGAGCGCCTCGTCCGGGCGATGGAGGAGTACCCGGTGGACGTGCTGGCCCACCCGCTGAATCGCCTCATCAACGAGCGCGAGCCGCTCGATCTGGACCTCGAGGCGGTCGCGGCGACCGCCGCCGAGCAGTCCGTCGCCCTCGAGATAAACGCCCAGCCCCAGCGGATGGACCTCGACTGGCGGAACGTCGAGCGCTTCCGCGACGGGGTCCAGTACGTCGTCTCGACGGACGCCCACTCGACGGCGGACCTCGAGCTGCTGCACCTCGGCGTCTCGGTGGCCCGCCGCGGGTGGTGCGAGGCGGCGGACGTGCTGAACACCCGGCCCGTCGAGGACCTGCTGTCGTACCTGCATGGTTGAAGTGACTCCGGCGGGGACGTGGGGTTCGATGACTGCACCGAGATGCTGCGGGGACAGACCGACTTTCCACGCGGGCGGGTGGTGACCGCGTGGTCGACGAACCCCCGGACAACCCCTACGTCCGGGACCCCGACCTCGACTTCGCGCCCCCCGAGGCGCTGTCCGAAGCCGAAGCCGACGAGCAGGTCGCGCTGCTGCGCGAGGCCGTCGAGTACCACGACCGCCTGTACTACGAGGAGAACGACCCCGTAATCGCCGACAGCACGTACGACGCGCTGTTCGACCGCCTCCAGGCCCTCGAGGACGAGTTCGACCTCCACGACCCCACCTCCCCGACCCAGCGGGTCGGCGGCGAGCCAGTCGACGAACTAGAGACAGTCGAGCACGTCGCGGCGATGCTGAGCCTCCAGTCGTCGGGCGACGAGCGCGAGGTCCGGGCGTGGGCCGACCGCGTCGAGGACGCCGTCGGGGACGTGGCGTACGCCGTCGAGCCGAAGTTCGACGGCTTCTCCGTCGAGGTCGTCTACGAGGACGGCGCGCTCGACCGGGCGGTCACGCGGGGCGACGGCCGCGAGGGCGAGGACGTCACCCGGAACGTCCGGACCATCCGCAGCGTCCCGCTGGCCATCGACGACGCCCCCGACCTGCTCGCGCTCCGCGGGGAGATATACATGCCCCGGTCGGGCTTTCTGGCGCTCAACGAGGAGCGGCTGCGGCGCGGCGAGGAGCCGTTCGCCAACCCCCGCAACGCGGCGGCCGGGACCGTTCGCCAGCACGACCCCTCCGTCGTCGCCGACCGCCCGCTCGACATCTACTTCTACGACGTGCTGGCGACGACCGCCGAGCTATCGAGCCAGCGCGAGACCTTCGAGCTGATGGGTGACCTCGGCCTCCGGGTCGTCGACCGCAACGAGGTCGTCGACGACGTGGCGGCCGTCGTCGCCTACCGCGACGACCTGCTGGCCGAGCGCGGCGACCTCGAGTACGACACCGACGGCGTCGTCGCGAAAGTCGACGACTTCGCGGCCCGCGAGCGGCTGGGCACCACGGCCCGCCACCCGCGGTGGGCGTTCGCCTACAAGTTCCCGCCGAAGACCGGCGAGAGCACTGTCCGGCGCATCGTCGTGCAGGTGGGCCGCACCGGGAAGCTGACACCCGTCGCGCTGCTGGACCCGGTGGACGTCCGCGGGGTGACCATCAGCCGCGCGACGCTGCACAACGAGGGCATCGTCGAGGAACTGGGCGTCGCGGAGGGCGCGCGCGTCCGCATCGAGCGCGCGGGCGACGTGATCCCGGAGGTCGACGCCGTCCTCGAGGGCGGCGACGGCACCTTCGAGATGCCCGACGACTGTCCCGTCTGCGGCAGCGAGGTCGTCCAGGAGGGCGAGTACCACTTCTGCACGGGCGGGGTCTCCTGTCCTGCCCAGCTCCGGCGGTCACTCCAGCACTACTGCTCGCAAGCGGCCATGGACGTCGAGGGGCTGGGCGAGCGCGTGGCGGACCTGCTGGTCGAGGAGGGGCTCGTCGAGTCCATCGCGGACCTCTACGACCTCCGCGCGGAGGACCTCGTGGGCCTCGAGGGGTTCGGCGAGCGGTCCGCCGAGAAGCTGCTGGCGGAGGTCGAGGCCAGCAAGGAGACCGACCTCGCGAGCTTCGTCTACGCGCTGGGCATCCGCCACGTCGGCAGCGAGCGCGCCCGCGTGCTCGCGGCGAACTTCACGCTGGACGAGCTCCGGGAGGCGTCGGTCGAGGAGCTCCGGGCGGTCGAGGAGGTGGGCCCGGAAGTCGCGGAGAGTATCCACTCGTTCTTCGAGTCGCCGGGCAACGTCGAGACGCTCGACCGACTGCTCGCCGCCGGCGTCACGCCCGAGCGCGCCGAGCGCGGCGCGGAGCTGTCGGGGTTGACGCTGGTGCTGACGGGGTCGATACCGGGCTACACCCGCGAGGAGCTGACGGAGCTGCTGGAGCGCAACGGCGCGGACGTCACCTCGTCGGTCAGCGGCCGGACGGACTACCTCGTCGTCGGCGAGAACCCCGGGCAGTCGAAGCTGACCGACGCGGAGGCAGAGGGCGTGGAGACACTGGACGTCGCGGAGTTCGAGGAAGAGATTCTGTCGCGCGTGGGGGCGAGTGTGGGGGAGTGAGGGTCGTCTTTCCGCCGCCCATTTCGACGAGGGGTAGAACCACCGTGGGGTGGGACTGAAAGGGGCGACGTCCTCGCGAGCGAAGCGAGCGAGGGCTCGTCGGAGCTTGCTCCGACGGTGCGCTCGGCGAAGCACGACGACGGTGAGCCGAACGCAGTGAGGCGAACGACGGAAGACGCAGCCCGCGCAGCCGAGCGGAGCGAGGCGAGCAGGAACGCCTTCCGGAACAAGCAGAGCGAGGCCCGCAGGGCCTCGCAGGCCGTGCGGCGCGCGCCCGTGCGCGCCGCAGACACCGCAACCGAGCGAACGCAGTGAGCGAGGGAGGAGCGCAGCGAGGCGCGCGAGCCGAGAGCGTCGGGGCTTTCGAGGTCTCGCTTTCCTTCGCTCGTGTCACAGTGACCTCGGGAGCGTCCTACTCCCCCTCCCGCAGCTCCTTGCACTTCTCGACGTTCCACGCGAAGCCCTTCTCGTCGTCCTCGGGCGTCTCCAAGACCATCGGCAGGTCCCGCAGGTCCGGGTGGTTGACGAACTCCCGGAACCCCGCCTCCCCTATCTCGCCTTCGCCGACGTGCTCGTGCTCGTCCTTCTGCGAGCCCAGCGGGTGCTTGCTGTCGTTCAGGTGGAGGTAGCGGACGTTCTCGACGCCGACGTGGTCGTCCAGTTCGGCCAGCAGCTCCTCCAGCCCCTCGCGGGTGGTGAAGTCGTAGCCGCCGGCGTAGAGGTGGCAGGTGTCCAGACACACCCCGAGGTCGCCGTAGTCGTACTCCGAGGCGGCGACCATCCCGTCCAGCTGCTCGAAGGTCCGCCCGAGCGACGTGCCGCTGCCGGCGGAGTTCTCCAGCAGCAGGGTCACCTCCTCGGGGATGGTGAGCTTCGAGAGCCTCTCGCCGACGTTCTCGACCCCGGTCTCGACGCCCGCGCCCGTGTGCGAGCCCGGGTGGAAGACGTAGTAGGGAATCCCCAACGCCGCGGCGGCGTCCAGCTCCGCCTGGACGGCCCCGACGGACTTCTCGGCGAGGTCGTCCTTCGGGGTGGCGAAGTTTATCAGGTACGTCCCGTGGACTATCCACGGGCCGACGCCGGCGTCCTCGGTGGCGGCCCGGAACGCCTCGGCCTCCTCGGGGTCGACCTCGCCCACGGCCCAGCCCCGCGGGGAGCCGACGAATATCTGGCCGCAGTTGCCGCCCACCTCGACCTCGCGGTCGACCGCTTTGTCGACGCCGCCGCTGATGGAGACGTGTGCGCCGATGCGGAACATGGTGGGTGGATTCGCGATAGTCGGTGAAGTAGCTGTATGTTCGGCGCGAACGGAGACGGCAACGACGTCACTGCTGGTGCATCGTCTCCGCTCTCACCACCACGTCGAACGTGTTCGTCGCGGCATCGCCCGCTAGCTCTATCGTCGCAGTGACCGCGTTCGGGGCGGCGGCGACGACCGCCTCGAAGTCGGCCGACGACTCGAAGACGACCGACCCGGACCCGTCGAGGACCGTGACGAGGGAGACGGCGAGGTAGAGGCCCCCGCCTCCGTCGACGACGCGCACGGCGAGCGGGTCGACGTGACCGGAAATCCCCGACTCGACGACGTCCCGGACGGCGTCAGCGGCGACGTGGGCGCTCTCGGTCGCCGCCCACGTCTCGAAATCCACGGTCTCGTACACTGGAGCGCGGCCGCTCTCGTCGCGCTCGGACTCGACCCCGTCCGGGTTCTCGGCGGCGCGGTACGCGACGTACCGGACCGCATCCTCCGACGGGAGGTACTCGACGCCCTCGCGCTCGACCGTCCGGCGGACCGTTATCGGCGGGCCGGTGGCCGTCGCACGCCGCCGGTCCGGCGACTCCCGCTCCCCGAGCGCGAGCAGTCCTGCAGCCGCGGCCGACGCCGGGACGACCGCTCCAAGGAGGGCGCGGCGGTTCACCCGCGTCTCTTCTACCGCGAAGTGTAAAGTTTTACTGTACGATGAATCCCCGTCACGGCGCGTACGTGCCGCGCAGTTCCGCCTCCCCCACCACGTGGCCCTCCATCGCGGCCTCTAGCTCCTCCTTCGTCG
>CAZPIG010000124.1:0-7516 GCA_964586205.1 uncultured Halobacteriales archaeon
CAAACGCGGCGGCCACGAGGCCCGCGAGGAAGGCGAACGCCGCGGCGGCCGCCGCGGCGCGGCGGCGACGGTCGTGGCCACTGGAGGCCGCGACGCCGCCTCGCCCGGCCGCCACGCCCGCCAGGGCGAAGGCGACGGCCGCGGGGACCGCGAGCACGAGCGAGTGGGTCACGGCGCGGTGGACTGACAGGCCGGTGTCCCAGAAGGCGTCGTGGACGGCGTCGACGGGGGCGACGCCGGTGCGGGCGACCCCGACGAGGGCGTAGGCCATGTCCACGTCCGGCACCGCGGCGAACGCGGCTGCGACGACGCCCACGGCGAGCGCCCACCGGCGCTGCCGGCCCAGCGCGTCGGCTCCGGCCGCCGCCAGCGCGAACGCCAGCAGGGCGTGGCCGGCCATCATGGTGGTCGTTCTACCGTCCCGACGAAGATAAGTGGCCCGCCATCTGCGCTCCCAGCCCGTCCGCAGGACGACGGCGGCCGGAGGCCGTCGTAGCGGCAGTCAGTACCGCTGCAGCGACGCCCCGTCCTCCTCGGTCGGCGTCCCTTCCGCCTCGGTGGGCGTCTCCTTCGTCACGCCCTCGGTCGGCGTGCCCTCCTCGGTCGCGGTCGGCGTGCCCTCCTCCTGCGTGGGCGTCGCCTCCTCGCCCTCGGTCGGCGTCCCCTCGACGGGCGTGGGCGTCGCCTCCTCCGGCGGCTCGACCTCCTCGCCCTCGCCGGGCGGGACGATTCGGTAGACGAAGCCGTCGCCCCGGACGATGCCCGTGTTGGAGGTCATGACGTACAGTTCGTCGTCCCGTCCCTCGCCGAACGCGAGGACGAACCGGTTGATGCGGTCGTTGGGACTGTCGGCGACGAGTACCTCCTCGACGTCCCAGAGCGTCACGTCGTCGTCACGGTCGGTCGGCGTCCCGTCTTCGGCCTCGTCCTCGGTGGGCGTCTCCTCCATCTCGCCCTCGGTCGGCGTGCCGTCTTCGGCCTCCTCTTCGGTCGGGGTCTCCTCGTCCATCGCCCCGGTCGGCGTCTCTTCCGTCTCCTCTCCGTCGGGCTCATTGGCGACGAGCAGCCGCCCCTGCGGGTTCGACCCGGAGCGGCTGTAGTCGGCGAAGACGTACCGGCCCTGTAGCTCCTCGACGGCGTCGCCGCGGTAGACGTGCCCGCCGGTCACCGAGATGCCCACGGGCTCGTCCTCGAAGGTGTGCGGGTACTCGATTATCGGGTCGATGAGCGGCTCGCCGCCGCGGACGTCCTCGGGCGTGCTGTCGGGACACTCCGCCGGCGGTTCGAGCGGACTCGCCGGGCTGAAGCAGTGGGTCCCCTCCTTGACGTTCCAGCCGTAGTTGCCGCCGCGCTCGACGATGTCGACCTCCTCGAAGAGGTTCTGGCCGACGTCCGCGACGAACAGCCGGTCGTCGTCGAACGACATCCGCCACGGATTGCGCATGCCCCACGCGTACTGCTCGTCGCGGCCCTCGGCGTCGACCAGCGGATTGTCCTCCGGGATGCCGTAGGGCCGCTCGTCGCCCTCGCTATCCACGTCGAGGCGGAGGATGCTGCCGAGGAGGTTCTGGGTGACGTCCTGGCCGTTGCCGCCGTCGTTGTCCTCGTACCAGTCCTCGACGTGGCCGAGGCCCGTGTCGTTGGCCCCGCCGCCGTCGCCCATGCCCATGTAGAGCAGGTCGTCGGGGCCGAACGCGATGTCGCCGGCGTTGTGGTTGAACTGCGGCGACGGTATCTCCAGCAGCACCCGCTCGGAGTCGGGGTCCGCGCTGGTCAGGTCGTCGGTCGCCTGGAACTCCGAGAGCACCTCGGTGTGGTCGTACTCGGTCGGCGTCCCCTCGCGGGGCGGCGAGCTATACCGCACGAAGAAGCGGCCGGTGTCCGCGAACTCGGGGTGGAAGGCCAGCCCGAGCAGCCCCCGCTCGTCGAAGCCCACGTCGGTCGCGGCCCCCACCTCGACGAGCCGGTCCTGGATGTCGAGGAACGGCTCGGATTCGATCTCCCCCTCGGGTCCGTGAACGTATATCTGGCCCAACTGGTCCACGACGAACCGCCGGTCGACGTCCTCGTCGGCCGTCTCGAGCCCGACCGGCTGGATCAGGGGCTCGCTCGCGACCAGCTCGAGCCCGACGGTCGGTCCCTCCGAGAAGTACCCCGGCGGCGGCCCGGGCGTCGGCGTCTCCTCCGGCGTCGGCGTCGCCTGGCCCAACTGTATCGTCCCGCGCATCGACGAGGGGTGGACCGAGCAGAAGTACTCGGCCATCTCCTCGGTCGCCTCGAACTCGACGGTCTGGGTCGCCCCCTGCTCGTCGAGTATCTCGCTGCTGACCAGCTCGTTGCCGTCGCCGTCCACGACGACGAAGTTGTGCGGCGCGCCGTCGAGGTTCTCCCAGACGACGGTGTACGTCTCCCCCGCGACGAGCGTCAGCGTCGGATTGGTCTCGTCGGCGATGGCCTCGGGCGCGCGGCCGACCCACCCCGAGACGGCCCCGCCGAGTTCGACGTTCGACTGCTGGCCCAGCCCCAGCGAGGCCACCGCGCCGACGCCCGCGGCCCCTGCGGCCGCCCCGAGTACCGTCCGTCGCGTCGGTCGGAACCCCCCGCTCCGGTCTCCACTACCGCGCTCGGAATCTCCGTCTGTCACTGTTGTCTCCCCCGTCCCACCGACGGGAGCGGCGAGCAAAAGCGGCGGCGACCGTTTCGGCGGAAAGGCCGGAGTAAAGGCCCGACGCCGCGGGTAAGGCGGGGTTCACTCCGGTAAGCCTTCTATTCCCTTCGTCTCGGAAAGCACCGGAACGAGGGTCCGGTCGAGCGCCGACGGCACGGCCGCGAGTCACCGCCCATCGGTCCGGGTCGGGCACCTTTTTGACCGGCCCGCTGGAAGGGGTCGACATGACCGAGCCACCGGCGGTCGGCGAACTGACGCCACCGGACCGCACGCTGATGGGCCCCGGGCCGAGCGACGTCCACCCCCGCGTCCTGCGGGCGATGAGCACGCCGCTCGTCGGCCACCTCGACCCGTCGTTCGTCGAGATGATGGACGAGGTCCAGGACCTGCTGCGGTACGCCTTCCGGACGGATAACAGGTGGACCATCCCCGTCTCCGGGACCGGGTCGGCCGCGATGGAGGCCGCGTTCGCGAACCTCGTCCGGCCCGGCGACACCGTCCTCGTGCCGACGAACGGCTACTTCGGCGGCCGGATGGCGAGCATGGCCAAGCGCGCGGGCGGCGAGGTGGCCGAGGTCGACGCGCCGTGGGGCAAGCCGCTGGACCCCGACGACGTGGCGGCCGCGCTCCGCGAGCACGACCCCGACGTGTTCGGCTTCGTCCACGCCGAGACCAGCACCGGCGTCCTCCAGCCGTCCGTGCCGGCGCTGACCGAGGCGGCCCACGACCACGGGGCCCTGGTGATAGCCGACACCGTCACCTCGCTCGGCGGCGTGGAGCTTCGGGTCGACGACTGGGGCGTCGACGTGGCCTACTCCGGGCCCCAGAAGTGCCTGTCCTGTCCGCCCGGAGCCAGCCCGCTGACCGTCAACGACCGCGCGATGGACCGCGTGCTCGCCCGCGACGAGCCCGCACGGTCGTGGTACCTCGACCTCGCGCTGCTGGAGGGCTACTGGGGCGACGAGCGCGCCTACCACCACACCGCGCCCATCACGAACGTCTACGCGCTCCGGGAGGCGCTCCGGCTCGTCGCCGAGGAGGGCATCGAGGCCCGCTGGGGCCGCCACCGCCGCGTCGCGGGCGCGCTGAAGGCCGGCCTCGAGGCGATGGGCCTCGAGATGAACGCGCCCGACGACTACTGGCTGCCGAGCCTCAACGCCGTCCGCGTCCCCGACGGCGTCGACGACGGGGCCGTCATCGAGCGCCTGCTGGAGGAGTACGACCTCGAGATAGCCTCGGGGCTGGGCGACCTCGCGGGCGACATCTTCCGCATCGGCTGCATGGGCCACTCCGCGCGCGCGAGCAACGTGGCCTACCTGCTGTCGGCGCTCGGGCAGGCGCTGGTCGCCGAGGGCGCTGACATCGACCCCGCCGCCGGGCAGGCGGCGGCGAGCGAGCGGCTGGCGGAGTAGCGGGTTCCCGTCGCTGGAGGGTACCCTTTCGGACAGGTGCTCGCCACGAAGAAGGACAGCGGCAGGTCACGCGCCCGCTACGGGCGGGTCGAGGACCTCGTAGTCGGCCCCGTCCTCGACGGCGATGACGGCCCAGTCGCCCTCGGGGTTCGCGTGCGCCAGCCGTCGGCGCAGGCCGTCGGCGGCGTCGCGCCACGTCACGAAGCAGTGGAGCCCGCCGTCCCCTGCCGGGTCGGCGGGCGGCCCCTCGGTGGCCGTTACGGTCACGACCTTCCAGCCCCGCTCGGCGCGGAACTGGCGGCCGTCGCCGGAGACGGTGTAGCCGAGGTCGTCGAATATCGAGCGCGCCTCGTCGACCGGTGGTGTGCGACCGGTTCCCATCCGTCACCCAGTACCACACCGCCGCACAAAGCCTTTGCGGCGGGACAGAATCGCCCGATTGCGTGGGGACGTCGCCGCCGTCACCGAGTTGGACGTGCGGGTCAGCCCGAGCAGTCGACGGGCCGCCGACACGGACGGAAAGCTTCACGCCGCCGGCCGTCCATCGTTCCGTCGATGGCCCGCGTCGTCGTGCCGGTCCGATACCCGCTGAGCGCCCACTCCCGACAGACCCTGGAGGTCGCCATCGACGTCGCCGAGGAGCGCGACGCCGCCCTGACGGTGCTGCACGTGGACCTCTACCACGACGGGCGGACCGTCGAGCGGACGGACCTCCGCAGGGCGGTCGAGGAGGCGTTCGGCCGAGTGCCGCGGGCCCGGTACGTCGTCCGGCGCGGCTTCCTCGTCGAGGAGACTATCTTCGAGGAGGTGGCCGCCGAGGACGCGGACGCCGTCGTCATCGGCGCGAAGCAGGCGGGCCGGTGGCGGCGGATGCTGGGTCGGCTCACCGACGAGCCCGACGTGGAGGCCTACCTCCGCGAGAAGCTGGACTGCGAGGTCGTGACGGCCGGGGAGTAGGCGGTGTGGATGGCGGGGAGAATCCCGCTCGCGACGACGCTCACTCAGGACCGTGCTTCGCCGTCCCCGTCGGGGGACGGCCGGTCGCCGTCGACGGCGACCCGGGCGGTCCCGCTCGTCTCGTCGAAGACGAGGTGCTGGTGGGGGTACGCGATGGTCACGTCGTCGGTCTCCTCGATGGCGGCCCACGCGCGCTCGTTGACCGCCGACCGCACCGTCAGCAGCTTGTACGGCGTCTTCACCCAGTAGCGCAGCCGGAGGCGGACGCCGTGGTCGCCGAAGGTGTCGATGTAGCAGGTCGGAGCCGCGGGGTACCGCGCGCTGCCGATGCGGATGTCCGGACCGCCCTCGATGACCTCGTCCACCTGGGCCGCTGCGCGCTCGACGAGCGACCGCGCGGCGTCGAGGTCGCCCTCGTAGGTGACCACGAGGTCCAGCGACAGCCGCGTGCGCTCGTCCTCCGCCGAGTAGTTGACCACGTCCCGCTCGCGCATCGTGCCGTTCGGGACGACGAGGAAGGTGTTGTCGAGGGTGAATATCTTCGTGTACCGGAGGGTGATGTCCTCCACGAAGCCGCGCTGGCCCCGGTCGGCTAGCTCGACGAGGTCGCCGATCTCGTAGGGCTGGTCGGCCAGCACGAACAGGCCGTTGAGGACGCTGCCGACGATGGGCGCGAGCACGATACCGAGCACCGCCGAGAAGACGGTCACCGAGAGGACGATGTTCTCGGCCTCGAAGCCGTACACGCGCGATGCGGCCACGAAGACCGCGAGCAGCACAGCGCCCATCCGGATGGCGCGGATGACCGTCCGCGTGACGCTCGGTCGCTGGAAGCGCCGCGCGATGCGCCGGCCGCCGAGCGCGACCGCCAGCTTCCCGAGGTACCAGCCAGCCACGACGACGAGGACGAACGCGACAGCACGTGCGAGCGGGAGGGGAACCCACGGCGGTAGCTGGGAGAACACGGTCTCGCCGGTCGTCGTCTCGTTGCCCTGGAGAACGACGGCCCACCGCAGCCAGGCCTCCACCAACACTCCGCCGTCCATGGGACGGTCGTCTCGTCCCCGGGACTAAACACTACCGACGACCTTTTTGCTCGGCGCGCGGGCGCGGCCGTCCGGCCGCGCCCACCGCGCCGCGAAAAAGGTCGATCAAAAATTGGCGTTCCGTGCCTGCCGCCACGGGGACGTTGCCGCGCCTCCCGACCTACGCCGATTTTTGGTCGAGCTTCTTCAGCGCGGAGTGCGCTCGCCGGCCGTCGGCGAGCGCCTCCGCGCAGCAAAGAGGTCGTCGCGCCGCATCTCCACGACCGTCCCCTCGACGCCGCCCGAGAACTCGTGGGTCCGCTCGGCGACCCGCTCGTAGCCGTGGGCCTCGTAGAACGGGACGGCGTTCAGCGACGCCCACAAGCCCAGCGAGCCCACGTCCCGCTCGCGCGCGCGGCGCTCCAGGGCCGCGAGGATGGCCGACCCGACCCCCTGCCGGGCGGCCGCGGGGTGGACGTACACGGCCCGGACCTCGCCCTCGGCCGGCTCGCGGAGGTAGTCCGGCGGCCGGAGCACGACCTCGCCGAAGCCGACGACGCCCTCGTCCCCAGTGACGGTCCCGCCCTCCCCGACCGTACCGCTCTCCGCGACGTCGCCGGCCTCGGCCACGACGAACCGCGAGTCCGCGACGTCGAGGTCGTAGTCGTCGGGCCCGCCGCCCGCGCCCCACGCCGCGACCTGGGCCTCGTCGTAGGCTTCGGGGCCCAGCCCCTCGATGGACGCCCGATGGACCCCGAAGATGGCTTCGGCGTCGGCCTCGCGCGCGTCGCGGACCGTCACTGTCGCAGACGTCACGGCGACGGCTACAGCAGCCGTCCACTTACGCGCCGCGGTCGCACAGACGCACCTGTCGGACCCGAGAAGAGCGAGCGCCGCGGGTCAGCCGACGAGCAGCTCGTGGCCGCGCTCGACCACGGTGCGGCAGGGCGGGGATATCTTGTTGTACGCCCGCCGGAACGCCTCGCGGCCGTGGTCGGCGTCCTCGACCGAACACCAGAGCGTGAACACGCGGTCGCCCTTCCGGATGCGGGCGGCGGTGCCGACGGGCTTGCCGAACGACTGGCGCATCCCGTCGGAGACGCGGTCCGCGCCGGCCCCGGTGGCCTGCTTGTTCTCCCGCAGGACGTGGTGGGGGAACTTCCGCAGTATCATCCTGTAGTTGTCCTGGCCGACCTCCTTCAGCAGGTGGCGGTTGGCCGACAGCCGCGAGGCTTCGAGGGCCCCGTGGCGTAGCTGGACGTCCTCCTCGACCTCGAGGCTCATCTGGACGGGGTAGTCCTCGGGGTCGGCGTCGACGTTGCCCATCTTGTGCTGGGCTATCTTCGAGCCCGGGATGCCCGTGATGTACTCGCGTCGCGTGTACGGGGGCTTGCTTATCTCCCGGTACATCGAGGCTGGCTTCTCCGGCATAGGTACTCAGTACGCGAAACTGA
>CAZPIG010000125.1:0-7499 GCA_964586205.1 uncultured Halobacteriales archaeon
GTTCCGGGTGCACACCCGAACCGACGCCGTGTATCAATATAGTTTGACCATTTCCTCGTAATGACTATACAGTTGGCCAATAACTTTACGGGCGATGAAAAACGTTTATTACGGTTTACTTTGTGGTAACTACGTGCATGGCAGATAATAACAGCCAGGTCAGTAGGCGGAACGTACTGAAAGGCACGGGCGGCGCGTTCGCGGCCGCTGCCGGCTCCAGCGGCCTCGCGGCGGCCGCACCCGACGACGTCGTCGAGGTCAACATCGGCTTCGACCGGACCGGGGGCGGGCCCGGGGGCGTCAGGACCTCGGCCGGGGCCGAGGCCGCGGCCGAGGCTCGCGGTCGGGCCGACGAGGTCGTCCGGGAGTTCGACACCCTCGACATCATGACGCTGCGGCTGCCGAAGCGCGCGGCGACGGCGCTGGAGCAGCGCGCGGGCGTGCGCTACGTCGAGGAGAACGGCACGATGCAGGCGTTCGCCCAGACCCAGCCGTGGGGTGTCGACCGCGTCGACGCCGACGTCGCGGCCGCGGCGGGCAACACGGGCGGCGGTGCGGACGTGGCCATCATCGACACGGGCATCGACGACGACCACGTCAGCGGCGACCACCTGCTCGGCTCCGGCCACGCCGAGGTCAGCTGTGGCTCCGGCGGCTTCTTCGGGTGCTTCTTCTCGGGCAACAGCAACGCCTGTAACGAGACGTGGAGCGACGACAACGACCACGGGACCCACTGCGCCGGCATCGCCGCCGCCGCGAACAACACCGAAGGCGTCGTCGGCGTCGGTCCGGACATCACGCTGCACGCGGTGAAGGTGCTGGACTGCGCCGGCAGCGGCACCTTCTCGGACATCGCGGCCGGCATCAACCACGTCGCCAACCAGGAGTGGGACGTCGGCTCGATGAGCCTAGGGGCGTCCAGCGGCTCCTCGACGGTCGACCGGGCCATCACGAACGCCACGAATGCCGGCGTCACGCTCGTCGCGGCGGCCGGCAACAGCGGTCCCTGTACGAACTGCGTCGGCTACCCGGCGCGGCACCCGGACGTCGTCGCGGTCAGCGCGTCGAACTGCAGCGACGGTCTGGCGAACTTCTCCAGCCAGGGTCCCGAGGTCGACATCATCGCGCCCGGCGCGAGCGTCCTCTCGACGGTCCCCTCGGGCACGGCCACGTTCTCGGGCACGTCGATGGCGTGCCCGCACGTCGCGGGTGCCGCGGGCGTGCTCGCCGCCCAGGGTCAGTCGCGCAGCCAGATCATCTCCACGCTGACCGGCAGCGCCGAGGACCTCGGTCTCGGCAGCAATCTACAGGGCGCGGGCCTGCTCGACGTCGCCGCGGCCGTGGGCGAGGACTCCAGCGACGACGGCTTCGGCAACAGCGGCAACTGCTGACGCCCCTGGCGGACCACTGGTCGGTCAATTTTCTTTTCGCGCGACGGGCTGCCGAGCGGCCGGTGTCCGCGGCTTCGGACCGACCAGGTTCGTGACTTCGGAGCGACCGATAGCTGCACCCGTGGAGCGACACCCGCCCGTGATAGCGAACGGGGGACCGGAACCTAGATTTTTACGAGTAGAAGGAGTTTGAATAGATAAGTATGACGGAGGACCACACCCCGTCCAGACGGAGCGTGCTGAAGGCGACCGGCGGCGCGTTCGCGGCGGCGGTCGGCACGAGCGGCCTCGCGGCCGCCGCGCCGGACAGTCGGGTCGAGGTGAACGTCGGCTTCTCGCCCGGCGGCGACCTCGGGGCCGCGAAGAGCGCGGCCGATAGCGTCGTCCGCGAGCTGTCGAACCTCGACGTCGTGACCGTCCGGCTGCCCAAGCGCGCGGCCACGGCGCTCCAGCAGCGCGCGGACGTGGACTTCGTCGAGGAGAACGGGCGGATGCACGCCTTCGCCCAGACGCTGCCGTGGGGTATCGAGCGCGTCAACGCGGACGACGCACACGCCTGCGGCTACACGGGTGCCGGTGCCGACATCGCCATCATCGACACGGGCATCGACGACGACCACCCCGACGACGAGCACCGCCTCGGCTCCGGAGCCGCGTTCGTCAACTGCGGCACGGGCGGCACCTTCGGCAACTGTGCCTTCTCGGGCAACAGCAACGCCTGCAACCAACCGTGGTCGGACGACAACGACCACGGCACCCACTGTGCGGGCATCGCCGCTGCCGTCGGCGTCAGCGACACCGACGGCGTCATCGGCGTCGCCCCCGGTGCCACCCTCCACGCCGTGAAGGTGCTGGACTGCGTCGGTAGAGGGACGTTCTCGGACATCGCGGCCGGCATCGACCACGTCGCCACCCGGGGCTGGGACGTCGGCTCGATGAGCTTCGGCGCGTCCAGCAGCTCCTCGACCATCGACCGGGCCATCACCAACGCCACGAGCGCCGGCGTCACACTCGTCGCCGCGGCGGGCAACAGCGGGCCGTGCACTAGCTGCGTCGCCTACCCGGCTCGGCATCCCGATGTCGTCGCCGTCAGCGCCTCGAACACGAACAACGACCTCGCGAGCTTCTCCAGCCAGGGGCCGAACGTCGACATCATGGCCCCCGGCGTGGACATCTTCTCGACCGTCCCCGCCGGCTACGATACGTTCTCGGGGACGTCGATGGCCTGCCCGCACGTCGCCGGCGCGGCCGCCATCCTCGCGGCCCACGGGCTCTCGCGGAGCACCATCGTCGCGAGGCTGCTGAGCACGGCCCGGGGCGTCGGCCTCCCGCCGGAGGAGCAGGGCGCTGGCCTGCTGGACGTCAAGGCCGCAGTCACCTAGCGCCGCTTCGACGGCGCGTCGACGCCCCGACTGCCGGGTCGTCGCTCCGGTCTAGCGACGCCGTTCTTCCGCGGCCGGTCCCGCCGTCGGTCAGACGCGCCGGCACACTTACTTTTTTCCACCTACCAAAACATTGCATAGATTGCAAATGACGGACACTCCATCCCCGTCGAGACGAGCAGTCCTGGCAGCGACCGGCGGCGCGTTCGCGGCCGGCCTCGTGGTCGACCGCGCGACGTCGAGCCCGGAGGGTCACGTCGAGGTGAACGTCGGCGTGGCCGACGAGGGCGGTGCCGACGCCGTCCGCGCGGCGGCCGGCGACGTCGTCCGCGAGCTAGACGCCATCGGCGTGGTCACCGTCGAGGTGCCGCGACAGGCGACGACCGCGCTGGCCGAGCGTCCGGACGTGGCGTTCGTCGAGGAGAACGGCCGGATGTACGTCCAGGCCCAGACGCTGCCGTGGGGCGTCGACCGCACCGACGCCGACGTCGCGCGCGCCGCCGGCCACACGGGCGCGGGTGCCGACGTGGCCGTCCTCGACACGGGCATCGACGACGACGACCACCCCGACGCCGAACTCGGCGTCGGGACCAGCCGGGCGTTCGCGACGTGCGGGGCCAGCGACACCTGCAACTGCGACACGGCCGGGAACGCGAACGCCTGCAACTTCGCGTGGTCGGACGACAACGACCACGGCACCCACGTCGCGGGGACCGTCGGCGCGGCCGACGACTCCGACGGCGTCGTCGGCGTCGCCCCCGGAGCCACCCTGCACGCGGCCAAGGTCGTCGAGTGCGACGGCGGCGGGTCGTTCGCGGACGTCGCGGCGGGCCTCCAGTGGACGGCCGACCAGGGGTACGACGTGGCGAACATGAGCATCGCGTCGGGCACGGCCTCCGCGACGGTCGACCGCGCCATCGCCTACGCCGCGAGCAACGGCGTGACGATGGTCGCCGCGGCGGGCAACAGCGGGCCGTGCTCGGACTGCATCGGCTACCCGGCGCGCCACCCCGAGGTGATGGCCGTCGGCGCGTCGAACTGCGACGACAACCTCGCTAGCTTTTCCAGCCAGGGCCCCCAGGTCGACATCATCGCGCCCGGCGCGACGGTCTACTCGACGGTCCCGTCCGGCTACGCGACGTTCAGCGGCACGTCGATAGCCTGCTCCCACGTCGCGGGTGCGGCCGGCGTGCTCGCGGCCCAGGGGCTGAACCGCACCCAGATAATCTCGCGGCTGACGAGCACCGCCGAGGATCTCGGTTTCGCGCCGGACGAGCAGGGCGCGGGTCTGCTCGACGTCGCCGCGGCGGTCGGCGAGCCCTCGACGAACGACGGCTTCGGCAACGGCCCGAACTGCTGAGACGGCGACCGGGCCGACCCGCCGGGAGCTCCCGACGCCCCTCTCGATGTACCTCGCCCGTACACGCAGTCGGGACGCTGTCTCCTTTTAACCTAATTGCTAATATATTAAACACAGCTACATTCGACTATGTTTAAGAGTAGAATTTAGCCGTAAATTATTTACAACGAGCTCCTGTTGTTTCCAGCTGCATGTCGCGCGAAAGCAGCAACGTCAGCAGGCGTAACGTACTGAAGGGGACCGGTGGCGCGTTCGCAGCGGCAGCCGGTTCCAGCGGCCTCGCGGCCGCAGCACCGGACCAGATGGTCGAGGTCAACGTCGGGTTCGAGGAGGGCGGCGACGTCGGGGCCGCCCGGAGTGCCGCCGACAGCGTCGTCCGCGAACTCGGCGACATCGACGTCGTCACCATCCGCGTGCCCAAGCGGGCGGCCACGGCGCTGCAGCAGCGCGCCGACGTCGAGTTCGTCGAGGAGAACGGCACGATGCACGCGTTCGACCAGACGCTCCCGTGGGGCATCGACCGCACGGACGCGGACGTCTCCGCGGACGCCGGCTTCACGGGTGGCGGCGCGGACGTCGCCATCATCGACACGGGCATCGACGACGACCATCCGGACCTGCGGGCGAACCTCGGCTCCGGCCACGACGAGGTCACCTGTGGCACGGGTGGCTTCTTCGGCAACTGTGCCTTCTCGGGCAACAACAACGCGTGTAACCAGCCGTGGTCCGACGACAACGACCACGGGACCCACTGTGCCGGCATCGCCGCCGCCGTCGACAACGACAGCCACGTCGTCGGCGTCGGCCCGGACATCACGCTGCACGCGGTGAAGGTGCTGGACTGCGCCGGCAGCGGCACCTTCTCGGACATCGCGGCCGGCATCAACCACGTCGCCAACCAGGAGTGGGACGTCGGCTCGATGAGCCTAGGGGCGTCCAGCGGCTCCTCGACGGTCGACCGGGCCATCACGAACGCCACGAATGCCGGCGTCACGCTCGTCGCGGCGGCCGGCAACAGCGGTCCCTGTACGAACTGCGTCGGCTACCCGGCGCGGCACCCGGACGTCGTCGCGGTCAGCGCGTCGAACTGCAGCGACGGCCTCGCGAGCTTCTCCAGCCAGGGTCCCGAGGTCGACATCATCGCGCCCGGCGCGAGCATCCTCTCGACGGTCCCCTCGGGCACGGCCACGTTCTCGGGGACGTCGATGGCCTGCCCGCACGTCGCGGGCGCGGCGGGCGTGCTCGCCGCCCAGGGCCTGTCGCGCAGCCAGATCATCACCCGGCTGACGAGCACCGCCGAGGGTCTCGGTCTCGCGCCGGAGGAGCAGGGCGCGGGCCTGCTCGACGTCGCCGCGGCGGTCGGCGAGCCCTCGGGCGACGACGGCTTCGGCAACAGCGGCAACTGCTGAGCGCCCCGGATTTCGACCCCCGACGGCACGCCCTTCTTTTGCGCGCTGGTCGCCCAGCGGCCGGTACGTCGTGGAGCCGTCTCCCCGCCGAAACGGATAGATTTTTGCAAATAGAAATGGATTGAATTTGTGGACATGGAGAGCGAGCATTCGCTGTCGAGACGGACCGTACTGAAGGCGACCGGCGGCGCGTTCGCCGCCACCGCGTCCGGCGTCGGCGCGGCGGCTGGAACGCCCGGGGGGCGCGCGTCGGAGGCCGACTCGCGGCGGTCGGACCTTCCCGACGGCCACGTCGAGGTGAACGTCGGCGTCGACGCACCGGCCGGCCGGGACGCCGCCCGCGCGGCCGCCTCCGACGTCGTCCGGGAGATAGAGACCCTGGGGGTCGTCACCATCCGCGCGCCCGAGCGCGCGGCGACCGCCCTGCGGAACCGCCCCGACGTCCGCTTCGTCGAGGAGAACGGCACCGTGCACGCGCTCGCCCAGACGACCCCGTGGGGCGTCGACCGCATCGACGCCGACCAGGCCCACGAGGTGGGCATCACCGGCGACGGGGCGGACGTCACGGTGGTCGACACCGGCATCGACGACGACCACCCCGACCTCCAGGCCAACCTCGGCGACGGCCGGGCGTTCGTCACCTGCGGGACGGGCGGCTTCGACGACTGTAGCTTCTCGGGCAACAGCAACGCCTGCAACGAACCGTGGTCCGACGACAACGACCACGGGACCCACGTCGCGGGCACCATCGCCGCCGTGAACGACACGGGCGGCGTCGTCGGCGTCGGCCCCGACCTGACGCTGCACGCCGCGAAGGCGCTGGACTGCTCGGGCGCGGGGTCGTTCTCCGACATCGCCGCCGCCATCGACTGGGCCGCCCGGCAGGGCCACGACGTCGTCAACCTCAGCCTCGGGGCGTCCAGCGGCTCCGCGGCCGTCGACCGCGCCATCAACTTCGCCGCGAGCCAGGGCGTGACGATGGTCGCCGCCGCGGGCGGCAGCGGGCCCTGTTCGGCCTGCGTCGCGTACCCCGCCAACCACCCCGAGGTGATGGCCGTCGGCGCGACCGACTGCGACGACACCCTCGCGTCGTTCTCCAGCACGGGTCCGTCGCTGGACCTCGTCGCGCCGGGCGTGGAGGTCGTCTCGACGGTCCCGGCCGGCACCGCGACGCTCTCGGGCACGTCGATGGCGTGCGCCCACGTCTCCGGCGCAGCGGGCGTGCTGGCGGCCCGCGGGCTGACGCGGGCGTCCATCGAGCCCCAACTGGAGAGTACCGCCAAGAACCCCGGCGGCCTGCCGGCCGCCGGCCTGCTCGACGTCGCCGCGGCGGTCGGCGAGCCCTCGACGGACGACACGTTCGCCGACGCGCCGCACTGCTGAACCAGTCGGCCGTCCGATTCCCGGTGGCCGCCCACGAAAACAAAGCCTATAGGCCACCCGACCCACGTCCACGTATGGCCATCGAGTGCACGCTGGACGTCCAGCACGTCGACGCGGGCGTCGGCTTCGTCCTCGAGGTGGAGAACGTCGGGAGCGACCCCGAGGAACTGTCGTTCTCGGACGCCCGCAAGTGCGAAGTTGTCGTCCTCGCGGACGGCAGCGATGTCTGGCGGTGGAGCGAGACGCGCATGTTCGCCCAGATGCTCGAGTCCGAGACGCTCGCGCCGGGCGACACGGCGACCTACAAGGCCGGCTGGGAGGACCCCGACCCCGGCGACTACGAGGCCGTGGCGACCCTCGCCGCGACCGGCCACGACTGCGAGGCGCGCGCGACCTTCTCGGTGTGAGCGGTCGTCGGGTCGGTGGCGCGGTCGGGACGGTCCGGTAGCTACGGTCACCTGAGCTCGCTGCCGTCAGGTCGAAGGTGTCAACGGTAGCTCCGACCAGTGCGTCGAACCACCGTCGGGCGGGACTGAAAGGGGCCGGTCGCTGGACGAAGCCCGGACCCGCAAGC
>CAZPIG010000126.1:0-7488 GCA_964586205.1 uncultured Halobacteriales archaeon
AAGGCGGAATCGGTCGTCGTGCGGCGGTTGCGTCGCTTGCCTAAGTTAACAGTGCCTCGGCAGCCGGCGGTGTTCAGATAAGCGACCGAGTTGGCAAACTCCAGCCAATGAACCAACCGCCATCGGGTGGGACTGAAAGGGGCTGGCCGTTCACGGCGGCTTCGCCGCCGTTAGCTCGGGAGACCGGCGGTCTCCCGGTGCTCGCCGAACCCCGGCGACGCAAGCACTGCAGGCCGCGAAGCGGCCGAAGCGCGCAGCGAGCCGCGGGAGGCGAGCGGGCAGGGGCTTTCGAGGCTACAGATGCAGTTCCAGCCAGTTTCGCGTGCAATCTGAACACTACCTCGGCAGCCGTCGCGGTGATCTTCACGGGGCGTGGAGTGCTGAATCGAATCGCACCTACCCCTCCACGGCACCCCGCCACCGCACCAGCCGCCGCACCGCGAGGTACGTCGCCACGGCCGCCACGCCGTAGCCCGCGAGCGAGACCAGCGTCGCGGTCGCGGGGCTGCCGACGGCCAGCCGCGCCACCGTGTTGGCCGGGTGCTCGGGCAGCAGCGCCGCCCCGCCGAAGCCCACCAGCACCACCGTCGAGTAGACGAACTGCGCGTACCGACGGTTGCCCGAGACGAGCGCGACGGCGGTGCCCGCGGCCACGACCGCGAGCGAGATGGCCGCCACCAGCCCGACGAGCGCGAGCGGGCGGGCCACGCGGGTGCCGTTGACGGCCAGCAGCCCGAGCCAGAGCGCGGCCTGCCCCGGCGCGAGGACCGCCGCGGCCGCCATCTTGCCCTCGACGATGTCGAGGTCGGTCACGGGCGCGGCCCGGAGCAGCGCCAGCGTCCCCCGCTCTATCTCCTCGGTGACGGTGTCGACCGCGATGGAGCCGCTGATGAACGCCGGCATGAACACCAGTAGCGGCACGAGGACCGTGTAGGTGAACCCGAAGTACGGGCTGGCCCCCGACTCGCGGGGTACCGGGGCCGGCGACGACGCGAGGACGTCGGCGTGGCGGAGCCGCAGGTCGTGCTCCAGCGCGTCGAGTACCGCCCGTAGCTCCACGACGACGAGCGTGGACTGCAGGCTCCCCTCCGGGGCGAAGGCGGTCACGGACACGCCCTCACTGCCGGAGCGATTCGCCAGTATCACCGCCTCGACGCGGCCGTCGTGGAACGCCTCCAGGGCGTCCCTCCGCCCGTCGAACGGCTGGCCCTCGACGCCCTCCCGGCTCCGGAGGACGGCCCCCACGTCGGCGCTGGCGTTGCCCGCGACGCCGACCTCGACCTCGAAGCCCTCGACGGCCCCAGGGTCGTACAGCGAGACGAGGCCGACGACGAGAAAGGACGAGAACGCGGCCACGAACAGTTGAATCAGCAGCGCGAGGACGATTGTCTTCTCGCTGCGCAGCGACGCTAGCTCCCGGCGCGCGATGGTCGCCCGCGGCCCCGTTGCGACCGCGCGCAGGCGGGCGAGGCGGCCGCTCGCGGCCGCGTCGGCCACCTCGCCGCCGTCGCTGGCCGCCCGCCCATCGTGGAGCGGCGGCCCCGGCGGGTCGCCGCCGTCGCTGACCGGTCGCTTCCCGCAGCGAGACCCGGAGGGGGAGTCGGCCCCCCGGCTCTCGTCCCGGGGCGGGCCGTCACCACTCGCCGTTCGTTTCTCGTCGGGGTCGTCACGCGACAAGGGCGACCACCCCCAGGTTGTACGCGAGGTGGACCGCGACGGCGACGACGAGCCCGGCCGCGTACGCCCGCCGGCCGCGGCTGGCCCCGACGGCGGTGACGACGGCGGTCGCCGCGTGCAGCGCCAGCGGCGCGGCCAGCAGCAGCGCGACCGGCTGGCCGGACCCCCCGACGGCGGTGACGAACGCCGCCCGCCCGAGGGTGAGGTCGGTCAGTCCCACGAGCTGTGCGACCAGCGCCAGCTTCTCGCCGAGGAAGAAGCCCGCGCCGCTCAGCGCGCCGAGGACCGCGGCGGAGGCGAAGCCGGGGGCGAACTGCCCCTTGGCGAAGCCGGCGTAGACGTGTGCCGACTTGGCCACCTCCTCGATAACCACCACGCAGAGCAGCAGCAGCGGCAGCGAGACGGCCACCGGCAGCGCGAACAAAAGCGCCACGACCAGTAGCTCCGCGACGAACACCAGCGGCACGACCAGCGCGCTCATCGCGGCCACCGACAGCCGGCCCCGTAGCTGGCTGGCGAGCGCGTCGAGCGCCTTCAGGTGGACGGGCCGCTGGGTGAACAGGTCCTCCTCGCGGTAGATGCCGGTCCCCAGCGCGAACAGGAGGCCGCTGGTCAGGTACGGGCCGACCGTCGAGAAGGCGTACGCCCCCAGCCGGACGGGCTGGTCCTGGAGGTCCCTGACGACGAGCGTCAGCGGCGAGATGAGCGCGACAGACCCGGCGTTGGTGAACACCGCCGGAACGAACGCGTAGGCCGTGACGAACACGCTGACCGTCACCGTGACGAACGTCAGCTCCTTGAACGACCGCGCGAACAGCGCGGCGACGAAGGAGAGCGAGAGGAAGAGCAGCCCGAGCGGTATCACGGCCGCGATAGAGGGGAGGCCGCCGCCGATGGCGACCGCGATGACCGCCGCGATGGCGAGAATGACCCCGAGGTACGGCAGCGTCTTCCCGGCGACGATGTCGGCACGGCCCACCGGAGCGACCAGCAGTAGCTCCCCCCGGCGGTTGATGCGCTCGTTCATCACGGACCCGCCGTAGGCCTGGACGACGAAGTTCATCGGCACGACGAACAGGAACGCGAGCACGAGCGACTCGAAGGGGAACGGCGGGCTGATGCCCGACGGCGTGCCGTCGCCGCCGTCGGCGAAGAGGTTCGGGCCGCCGACCCGCGGCGCGCCGAGGCCGCCGTCGTCGGTCCCGCCACCGGCACCACCGGCTCCGCCACCCCCACCGCCACCTCCGCCGCCACCGCCCGCTCCGGGCGGGGCGAGGCCGACGTCCTCCCGTTCGACGTACCGCAGCCGGACGGCGACGGGGAAGGCGACCGACTGGTTCGCCTCGTCGGCCATCGCGGCGTCGTTGTACGCCTTGGTCGCCTGGCGTAGCTCCGCGAGCGCGGCCCGGCCCTTCCGGCTGTCGGCGGGGACCACCGTCCGGCCGCGGACGAGGAGGTCGAGGCGGCCCGACTGGAGGGCGTCCTCGCCGGGCGGCCGCGGCGCGAGCGTGGGGTCGCTGGCCACTACGTCGTGGTAGACGCTGTCCTCGTCGACGCCGACGCGGTAGAGGCCGGCGTCGAGCGCCAGCCCGCTCTCGACGGCCGCGGGCGCGAGCGCCCCGACCACGACGACCCCGAGGACGGCCACGGCGACGGTGCCCTTGTCGAGGGTCCCGACGCCGCGGGTCACCTCCCACCGGGCGATGCGCCCGACGGCACGGAGGTGGTCGCGGGCGCGCCGGCCGTGGTCGCGGGTTCGGCGTCCGTGGTCACGGACGCGTCGGCCGTAGCTGCGGGCGCGTCGGACGGCGGCCCCGAGCGCGCCGTCGCGACCGGCATCCTCCCCGGCGTCGCCGTTCCGGCGCGCGCCGTCGTCGGCCGGTCCGCTCACGCCTCGGCCTCCTCGCCGCCGGCCAGCGCGAGGAACACCTCTTCGAGGCTCGGCTCGCGGGTCTGGATGTCCGCGACCTCGCCGCCCCGCTCCTCCGCGGCGGCCCGGACCGCCTCCACGCCGTCCATGTCCTCGACCACCGTCTTGTGGCGGCCGTTCTCGGCCGCGCTGTCGGGGACCGCGACGGAGGTGTAGACGTGGTACTCGACCTCGCCGTGGGCGTCGCGGATGTCCGCGACGGTCCCGCGCGCCACTATCTCCCCGCCCGTCATGATGGCCACCCGGTCGCAGACCTGCTCGACGTGGTAGAGGTTGTGGGCGCTGAGGACGACGGTCTTGCCCGCCTCGCTCAGTTCGCCGATGAACTCGAGGACGAAGTTCGTCGTCAGCGGGTCGAGCCCGCTGGCCGGCTCGTCGTACACGAGGACCTCCGGGTCGTTGACCAGCGAGCGCGCGATGGCGACCTTGCGCTTCATCCCTTTGGACATGTCGCCGAGGCGGCGCTCGCGGTGCTCCAGGTCGAGCCGCGTCAGCGCGTCGTCGACCCGCTCGTCGGCGGTCGCCCGGGGGACGTCGTAGAGGTCCGCGAAGAACCGCAGGTACGACAGCGCCGTCATCTCCTCGTACAGCGGCGACTCCTCGGGGAGGAATCCCAGCCGTCGCTGGGTCTCGACGTCGTCTGCGTCGCGGCCCGCGATGGACACCGTGCCCCCCGTCGGCTCCAGCAAGCCCGCGAGCGTCTTCAGCGTCGTCGTCTTGCCCGCCCCGTTGGGCCCCACGATGCCGAACACCTCGCCACCCTCGACGGCGAAGCTCACGTCGTCGACGGCGACGAACCCGCCGTACCCCTTCGTGAAGTTCTCGACCGTGATCATCCAGTGGCCGGGACTGCGGAGGCAACTGGAATGTAACTTGCGGGTAGGAGGTGAAGAATAGTCAGGAATCACCGAACAAACCGTCAGCGGAGGGAGGGGTCCGTGGCCGACGGGACTCCGCCGCGTCGTCGCTGGCCGCGTCGTCGCGGGTCGCGTCCACCGGTGCGGTGGCGCTCGCCCGGACGGCGCGCTCGACCCCAGCGAGCGGAGGTCGACGCGCCCCGCGAGCGTCCCCGCGGTGGCTCACGACCACCACGGGACGCCCGTCGAAGCCGACGAGCCGCAACGCCAGCGCGTGGCGACCGGGCTCTTCCAGCACGAGCGGGCGGTCGTCGGGCGCGAATCCGTCGCGCTCGGCCGCGCGTACGTCTACGGGAAGCCGGGCCGTGTGCTCCCGACCGCCGGCGACGCGGTACGCGACCACGTCGTCGTCCCGACCGTCTGGCGGGTCGGCCCTGCGCGTCGCCCCCACGGCGAGGTAGTCCGCGGGGCGTGTCGCCCACGACCGCCCGGGGAGCCGTAGCTCGACGACCGCTCGCGCGCCGCGCGCGCCGGCCGGGACCGGGTCGCTGCCCGTCGCGACGCGCTCGACGGCGCGAGCGAGCGTCTCCACCTCGCCCGCGAGCAGCGACGCGCTCCGGCCCACGCCGGCCCGCTCGACCGCCGGCAGCGCGGCTCCGAGGAGGGCGACGGCCACGACGACCGCGAGGACCGCCCGGAGCACTACAGCACCTCGGCGATGCGTTCGAGCAGGCCCGGTTCGTCCTCGCCGTCGCGGCCGCTATCGACCGAGGGGGCGTCGCCACCGCGCCGTCCCACGTCGGTGCCGCCGCCGGACCGCCGGTCGGCCACGCCCGACCGGCCACCGCCTGCCCCGGTCGCGCCACTCGTCGCGGACCCGCCACCGACCGAGGACGCTCCACCGACCGCTCCCGAGCGCCCGCCGGGCTCCCCCGACGCGCCGCCAGTCGTCCCCGCACTGCCACCGACTCCCGACAGCGGGTCGGCCGGGTCGGAGCGACCGCCAGGGGGCTCCTCGCCCGACCGGCTCCCGCCCCGTCCCTCGTCGGCCTCGCGCGCGAGCGACTCGACCTTCGCGAGCGCCGCGTCGGCCCGGCGCTCGACGTCGTCGTTCACCGCGCGAACGTTGCCCACGTAGCCGCGGAGGGCCTGCACGGCGGCGTCTAGCTCCGCGACCCGCTCCTCCACCTCGGTGGTGCGGCGCGCGAGGTCGTCGACCCGGTCGTCGAGCGCCGCGGCGTCCGAGAGGTCTACCGGCGCGCGGTCGTCGTCGGTCAGCGCCCGCTCGACGGCCCGGAGCCGCTCGTCGAGTGCGTCGCGGTCGGTCATGGCAACGGTTCGCCCCGTCCTCGGGTTTAAACTCTCGGGCGTTACGTTGATTAGTCGCCTCTGAGTTGACCACCGTATGAAGGTCGTCCTGATTGGCATCGGGCAGGCGGGGGGCAAGATCAGTCAGGCCCTCTACGAGTACGACGAACGGATGGGCTTCGGGTCGGTGGTCGACGCCGTGGCGGTCAACACGGCGAAACAGGACCTCGAAGGCGTGGACCTGCCGTCGGTTCTCATCGGACAGGACCGGGTCAAGGGCCACGGCGTGGGGGCCGACAACGAACTCGGCGCGGAGATAATGCAGTCGGACCTCCAGCAGGTGATGGACAAGCTGGACGGCCGCATCACCGCGAAGGCCGAGGCCGTCTTCGTCGTCGCGGGGCTGGGCGGCGGGACCGGCAGCGGCGGCGCGCCGGTGCTGGCCCGCGAGCTGAACCGCGTCTACGACCTCCCCATCTACGGGCTCGGCGCGCTGCCGGGCGAGGACGAGGGCGGCGTCTACCAGGTGAACGCCGGCCGTTCGCTACAGACGCTCGTCCGGGAGGCCGACTCGACGCTGCTGGTCGACAACGACTCGTGGCACTCCTCGGGCGAGAGCTTGGAGGAGGGCTTCGCCACCATCAACGAGAACATCGCCCAGCGCGTGGGGCTGCTGCTCGCCGCGGGCGAGCAGACCGACGAGGTCGCCGAGAGCGTCGTCGACTCCAGCGAGGTCATCAACACCCTCCGGTCGGGCGGCGTCGCGGCGCTCGGCTACGCCAGCGCCGAGGCCAGCGACGAGACCGCCGAGAACATCCGCGTGGTCACGAGCACCACGCGGAGCGCCCTCTACACGGGTACGAGCCTCCCCGAGGCGACGGACGCGGACTCGGCGCTGCTCGTGGTCGCGGGCGCGGCCGACAACATCCCGCGCAAGGGCGTCGAGAGCGCGCGCAAGTGGCTGGAGGAAGAGATAGAGAGCATGGAGGTCCGCGGCGGGGACTTCCCGCTCGCCAGCGAGCGCGTCGCGACGCTGGTGCTGCTGGGCGGCGTCGAGCGCTCCGGGCGGGTCCAGGCGTTCCTCGACCGCGCGAAGGAGGCCCAGCAGGAGCGCGAGGACCAGGAGGACGACACCGACCCCGCGGAGGCGCTCCAGAGCGACGACCTGGAGAGCCTGTTCTGACGGCCGGCGGTCGACTGATGGTCGGTGGTCGGCCGACTGACGGGCCGACCACCCGTCGGGTGTGGGCCGCCGTCAGCCGTCCGCTCCGGTCGCTGTTCCCGAAGCCGGAACCCCGTGCTCGACCCGTCGCAGCCCGTCCACGCCGGGATACTCGACGGTGAGCCTTCCGCCGCCGCTGTTGTCGAGGTAGAGCAGGACCGACCCCGGCCGGCCGCTGTAGCGCCGCGTCCCGCCCGCGGGGACGTCCAGCGAGACGACCGCGCCCCCGCTGAACGCCTCGAACGACACTCGCGCCACGAACCGCCCGTCGCGGTCGCCGTCGTTGGCGACGGTCATCTCGAGGCCGAGGTCGCCGTCCTTGCGGGGGACCGCGAGGTCCGCGACGCGGAAGGCGGGCTCGGCGGCGAGGCGCTCCCGGACCGCGGCCGGGAGCGCCCAGTCCACCGCGGACTCCCCGGTCGTCCACCGGATGCTCGCTGCGTCGTGGCGCTCGGCAGGGAACGGGACGGCGAACCGCCCCGATTCGACGGTCG
>CAZPIG010000127.1:0-7418 GCA_964586205.1 uncultured Halobacteriales archaeon
CGGATGGAGCGGCCGGCGATGCGGAGGGTTTCGGCGAGGTCCATGGGTCAGTGGCTGCGGGGACGGTCGCCGGTGCTGTCGGGCTGGGTCCGGCGGTCGCGGGGGTCGTCGCCACGCCCAGCCGTCGCGGTTCGTGTGTCGCGGCCAACCCTCGCCGTTCCCGCCCGTGGCTCGCCCGTTCGGATCGGCGAATCCGTCGTTCTTCGGAGGGTCACTGCCGGAGATGTAGGTCCGGGGTGGTGTTATACCTACGGCAAGCGGACGGCGCTCCCGGCATCGGGGCGGCCGCAGCCCGGTCGTTCGGAGCCCGAATTCGCAACCGACACCGGCAGCAAAAATTATGGCAGTCTATGCTAATTGTGAGATGGAGTCTCAAACATGAAACGGCGAACCCTCGTACGGAAGCTCGGTGCGGCAGGCATCGGAGCGGCGGCGCTGTCCGGGTCGGCAGCGGCGGCCGACCGACCGTCCGTCGACGACATCGCCATCGACCGGGACATCGACGTGGCGGCCGTCGACGGGGAGGTGGCCCTCGCGGAACTCCTCGAACCCCACGAGGTCGCGGACCTCTCGGAGCAGGACCTCTCGCGTCGTGTCAGCGTGGCTGCGGACGCAGACACGATCACCCCAGCGGCGTGCTGTCAGTACTGCCCGGAGTCGGAACTCAAGGACTGCGATATTTGGTGCGAGTGTTGCATCGAGGACTGTAGTCCACCCTAGGCGAGCAGCCGGACCGACCGGTCCGGTCCGACAGTCCATTGTCGGCAGTCGGGTCGCTAGCCGGAGATAATATATGTTTAAATTAAAACTATATTGTTCAACACTGATTTGAGGCTGGCGGTAGACCATGAAACGGCGAACCCTGATCCGACAGCTCGGTGCGGCAGGCATCGTGACGGCGACCATCTCCGGGTCGGCGACGGCAAAGCGGCCGTCGATCGGGGACCTCGACATCGACCGCGAGTTCGACGTGTCGTCGGTCGAAGGCTGGGTAGCCATCGGCGAGTTGCTAGAGCCCGAGGAGATAGCCTCGCTCCCGGCGGGCCTGAACGCGACGGAGCGCATCGGCGTGGAGCCCGAGGCCGACAGCATCACCGTGGAGGACTGCTGTGCGGTCTGCTGCAAGACGGCCCTGCAGTACGAGTGCTGTACCTGTTGCTACTGTGATTCCTTCGAGGGCTGCACGTAGGGTCGATACCGGTAAGCGACACGGACCTACCCCCTCGGCCCGACCGTCGCCGCAGTCCTCGTCCGGGGAGTGTTATTCTACAACCACCGGGGCAAAAATTATATGGGTCTGTCCCGATTTCGGGAAGGAGTTCGACAATGAAACGGCGAACTCTCGTGCGCAAGCTCGGTGCGGCAGGCATCGCGACGGCGACCATCTCCGGGCCGGCCGCGGCGTCGGGGCCGACGGCCGTCTCCGACCTCGGTATCGGCCGCGAGCTGGACGTGTCGTCGGTCGAGGGCTGGGTGGCGCTGGAGGAGCTGCTCGACCCCCACGAGCTAGCGTCGCTCCCGGCGGGCGTGGACGCGTCCCGGCGCATCTCCGTGGCCGCGGACGCGGACAGCATCACCGTTCAGGACTGCTGTGCGTTCTGCTGTCGGAACGCACGCAAGGAGTGCGAGTGCATCTGCTGCGAATGCGCCTGGAACTGCTGACGGAAATCGACACCCAGTGAGCGGCAACGGACCGCCAGTTCCGGTCCAGCCGTCCCGGCCCGCGTCGACGCGTGCAGCCGGCGGCGGACACTATCACCATCCAGAACTGCTGTGAGGTCTGCTGCAATCGGGTCCTGGACCCGCCGGACTGCCCTGCACCGTCTGCGACTCCTTCGACGCCTGCACGTGAGCGACGTCGCCGAGTGAAGCGACCGGGCCGGCACCTCCCGGTCCCCCATCGACGCGGACGAGTACCACCGCATCGGTTCGGCGAGCGGTCCCTTCCGGTTCCGGCAGGCGCCGTGTATTCGGGGGCGAATGATGGTCAAAACAATTACGGAAAAAAATAAAGGTCATGATGCAAATCGTTACTCGGAGTTCAACGATGAAACGACGAACCATGATGCGGAAGCTCGGCGCGGCAGGCATCGGTGCGGCAGCCATCTCCGGGTCGGCCACGGCGAAGCGGCCGTCGGTCGACGACCTCGGCATCGACCGTGACATCGACGTCTCGTCGGTCGAGGGACAGGTGACCCTCGACGAGCTGCTACAGCCCGCCGACGTCGATTCGCTCGCGGACGACGTGGACCCGTCGGCGTACAAACTCACCGTGGCCCCGGATGCCGAGGTCCTCGCCATCGGCGACTGCTGTGCGCAATGCTGCGAACACATGAGATTCGCGGATTGCGTGTGTCACTGCTGCTTCTGCGACATCCACGCCTGCTGACCGTCGTACCCGGTAACCGTGACCGGGCAGTCGGGTCGGACGCCGTCGGGGACCATCGGCGGTCCACTCTCGACCGCATCCCACACCCGCTTCCGGCTCCACAGCCTATTTGCGTTCGCACTCCGTGGGTTCGAAGGATGCAAGACGACAGTACGGACAGGCGGGCGCTCTCCGGGAACCCGGCCGTCCTCGTCCTCGCGGCGGCCGTCGTGGTGGGGGCGGCCGTGGGTGGACTGGCACTGGCGCGCCAGTCGGGGCCCTCCGGCGACCAGATACTGACCGACGTCGAGGAGCGGTACGAGTCGGCGGAGACGGTCGCCGGCGCGGCGACGGTGACGGTCGAGAACGACACCGCCGAGCGGACCTACGAGGTGGCGTTCACGGTGACCGACGACGACGAGACGCGGCTGTCGGTCGACGGCCCACGCCGCGAGGTGGTCGTCGGGTCGAACGGGTCGGCGGCGTGGGTCCACTCCGAACGGACGGGACTGACCCGCGTCTACAGCGCCGACGAGGTCGAGGCGCGGCTCGACGCCCACCGCGAAGGAGCCGCTAACGGAGACGGGAGCACGCTCGCCGAGGCGTGGCCCGAGGACGCCTCGAAGAGTCCGGCCGACGCGCGGACGCTGGCGTGGGACTGGACCCGCGAGAACACGACCGCCGAGGTCGTCGGCACCGAGACGCTCGACGGGACGGGGGCGCACGTGGTCGAGGTCCGGCCCCGCGACGCGGAGCGCGACGGCACCGTCACCCTCTGGGTCGCGACCGACGACTCCCGGGTCCTCCAGCAGCGCGTCGCCGGCGAGGAGGGGACGGTGACGGTCCGGTTCACGGAGACGCGCTTCGACGTGAACGTGGCGGACAGCACCTTCCAGCCGCCGAGCGCCGAGACGCCAGACGTGGGAACGGTCGGCTCGTTCGACGCGCTGGCGGCGGCCACGTCGCTCGACCTACCTCGCATCGGGACCGGTGACTACGAGTTCGTCGGGGGCTCGACGGTCGCCTACGGCGACGCGACGACGGTCGTCCAGCAGTACGATGGTCCGGGTGAGGTCGTGGTCGTCACGACGACTGCCGAGTCGGTGCCCGGTGTCGCTGGCGGTACGGGCGACGCGGACGGCGGCACCGCGGGCGACGCGTCGGCAGCCGACTCCGCGGACGTGGAGACCGAGACGGTCGCTGGCGTGGCGGTCACCGTCGCCGAGACCGAGCGCGGCGTGGCGGTCTCGTGGACGGAGGGTGACGTCCGCCACGCCGTAGTCTCCGACCAGTCGCGAGAGGCGGTGCTGGAGTTGGTCGAGTCGCTACTCGCGGACGCCTGACCTCGTCGAGTCATTCCTCCAGTCGTCTCTGTGTTCTCCCCTACGTCGCCTCCAGGCCCGACTCCGTGCCCCCGTCCGGACCAGCGACGGACGCGAACACGGCGTCCACGGCGTCCGGCACCGAGTACCGGACCGCACCGCTCCGCTCGTCGTACTCGACGACGCCGAGTTCGCGTAGCTTCGGCAGGTGGACGTGGCGGAGGAGCGTCTCCGCCCGGGCCTCGTCGAGCGCGTCGAACGACGCGGCGAGGTACTCGCTCGTGGTATCGATAGTGGTCACAGTCGCTCCGGTCCGGTAGTGGTGCGCGAGCACGGCCCGCCGGACGGGATGCGCGAGAGCGCGGTAGGCGCGGTCGAGTCGGCGCGGGTCGGTCGAGGGGGCGTTCATACTCGACCGTCGCTGCCGAATCGCCATATGAAGCGGTCCCGGTTCCCGGAGTCCTGGAATCCGCGGCTTCCAACCGTCGCCATCTGGGAACGACCATGCAACCACCGCCGCAGTGGGAGCGCTCCGACAGCCCGCCGGTTCACCCGAGGTCGAACCGCTCGGCGGCAGTCTCCATGTCCTTGTCGCCCCGCCCGGACAGATTGACCACGATGACGTCGTGGTCCGCGGCGAGGGCCTCTGCGAGCGCGACGGCGTGGGAGGACTCCAGGGCGGGGACGATGCCCTCCGTCTCGCTCAAGGTGCGGAACGCCGACAGCGCCTCGTCGTCGGTGACGGCACGGTAGTCGCAACGGCCCACCGCGCGGAACATCGCGTGCTCGGGCCCCACGCCGGGGTAGTCGAGGCCCGCGGACACGGAGTGGACGTCCACGTCGTCGCCGATGACCCGCGTCTTCATGCCGTGGATGGTCCCCTCCGTCCCCGCCGCCAGCGGAGCGGCGTGGCGCGTCGAGTCGCCACCCTCGCCGCCGCCCTCCGCGCCGTAGAACGCCACGTCGTCGTCCCGGAAGGCGTCGAACAGCCCCATGGCGTTCGACCCGCCGCCGACGCAGGCGACGCAGGCGTCCGGCAGCCGACCCGCCTGCTCGCGGACCTGCTCGCGGGCCTCCCGGCCGATGACGGACTGGAACTCCCGGACCATCCGCGGGAACGGGTCCGGTCCCACGACGGAGCCGACGAGGTAGTGGGTGTCGGCGACGTTCTCGGCGAAGTCCTCGAGGGCGGCGTCGACGGCGTCCGCGAGGCCGGCCTTGCCGCGGGTCACCTCGTTGACCTCGGCACCCATCAGGCGCATCCTGAAGACGTTCATCTTCTGGCGCTCGACGTCCTTCTTGCCCATGTATATCTCCGTGTCCAGCCCCAGCATGGCACCGACCATGGCCGTCGCCGTGCCGTGCTGGCCCGCGCCCGTCTCCGCGACGAGGCGGTCCCGGCCCGCTTCGGCGGCGAGCAGCGCCTGGCCGAGGCAGTTGTTCAGTTTGTGGGCCCCGCCGTGCAGCAGGTCCTCGCGCTTGAGGTAGACGTCCGCGCCGAAGCGCTCGGAGAGGCGCTCGGCGTGGTACAGCGGCGTCGGTCGGCCCGCGTAGTGTTCGAGGGCGTCGCGGAACAGCGACTGGAAGTCGTCGGACTGGGCTACCTCGTCGAACGCGGCCGCGAGTTCTTCGAGGGGTTCGTGGAGCGGTTCGGGGACGTGTCTGCCGCCGAACTCGCCGAACTGGCCCGGGTCGGAGTTCTCCTCGTCGGACATGTGGTCAGAAGTGGGCCGTGGTGTACAAATGTGTTCTGCCGGGCCGCGTTCGATACGGATGGAGGATGGCCCGTGGTGGGTGGATAATTACTCTAGCAATATAGTGAAAATTGTTATGCCGTAGTGGCCGAATGTACGCACGAGGTACGACCTCATGAACCGACGCACACTGCTGAAGCAGACCGGTGGCATCGGCATCGCGGCGCTCGGACTCGGAACGGCGGCGGCCTCGGCGTCGACGAACGAGCCGATACATCCGGACGCCTGTCCGAAGTGTCCGGACGACATCTGTCCGGAGGGCTGTAACGCCTGCTACGAGATCGATTGCTAGCGGGCTCCGGACCGGCGACCGGACACCGCCGGGGTCCCGCGAGTGGTCGACTCGTCCGCCGAACAGTCGACGCGCGGACCGATACCGCACCGCGTAGCGGCGACTCCGCGACGCTGTAGTCACTCCACCGACTCCGTCGTCTTCCCGCGCTCCTCGGGCACGACCACCCGCTCCGCGTCCTCCCACTCCCGGTCCAGCTCCCGGCCCTCGAACAGCCGGTCCAGGAAAACAGCCAGCGCCGCCACCTCGGAGTGGGGCTGGTTCGTCACGGCGACGTTCCAGTCGGCCGCCTCGTAGACGTCGAACGGTACCTTCTCCGCGCCGACGACCACCAGCAGCGGCGTCTCGCGGTGGGCAGCCCGGACATCGCCGACCACCTCCTCGACCGGCAGGCCGTACATGGTGAGGTGGACGATGGCTCCGTCCCACTCGCCGACGACGCGGCCTGGCTCGTCGGTGACCGTGGCCTCGAACGGCCCGCCGAACCGCCGGGTCACGTCGGCGACCGTCTCGCGGGCGTCCTCGGCGCGGCCGGCGAGGACCACCCGGTCGGCCCCGAGCGCGCGGGCGGTCAGGCCGACGTGGGTCGTCATCCGGTCGTCGCGGCCCGGCCGGTGGCCGAGCCGGAGGACGGCGACCTCCGGTTGCCCCTGCATGGTGGGGGCGAGGCGGTCCGGCGGGGTAGGGGTTTCGGAATGGTGGCTCGGGACCGAAGCGGGACTGTCGCAGGCGGCGCGAGAACGTGGTGCTAGTTTTGAAATAGGAGGGCAGGACCACCCCGGCCCGGAACCCACGCAGGTCGAATCCCGGCCCGAATCGACCAGAAACGACCCCGATTCCGACACCCCCGCCGTGTCAGAGACGCCGAGGGAGTACGACCGCGAGTTCACGACGCCGGAGACCTACTGGACCCGCCGACGATTCGGCTACGACACTGACCGCGGGACCGTCACTAGGTTCGTCGTCCAGATAGAGTACAGACTCGGGGACGAGTGGGAAGTGGTCGTCCGATTGGACCACGACCCGGAATCCGAGCACGGACACGACGTGGCCGCCGACGGAGTCCACCTCGACGTGTACCGCGACGGCGAGAAACTGCGCTCGGAGACGCTCACTCCATCCATGGAGCCAGCAGCCGCGCTCACGTACGCCGAAGAACACTTGAAGGAGGAGGGAGAACGATACGTCGACCGCTTCGAACGATGGCACGAGACTTCCAACGAATGACCGACGAGGAGATGGCTGCGTTCAAGGCTGCGATGGAGGAACAAGGAGAGAAACTGCGTGCCGCGCTCGCCGAGGACCTCGGCGGCGACCCCGAGGACTACCGGTTCGACCCCGACGACGTGCCCGAGTTCGAGGACTGACTACCGGAGTCCGGTCCGTTCGTGCGGTTTCTCGCATGGACTGGCCCCTGCTCAACAATCCGGCTCCCAGATTTCCACGGCCACGGTCTCGCCGGCCGGGATTCCCTCCGACGCCTCCGGCACCACGACCCAGCCGTCCGCCAGCGCCACGGAAGATAGCACGCCCGCGCCGCTGGCGCGGGTGGGGGTGGCGCGGTACCGGACGGCGTCGCCGTCGGCCGATCCCTCGAATCGTCCTTCGGTCTCGTCGTCACCCGCTACCTCGGTTTCGCCGTCGCCGTCCACCCGCTCCAGCGACGCACGCGCGAACGTCCG
>CAZPIG010000128.1:0-7392 GCA_964586205.1 uncultured Halobacteriales archaeon
CTCGCTGCGCTCCTCACTCCAGTCGCTTCGCTCCCTTCGTTGCGGTGCTTACGTCGTCGGGGACGGGTCGAGCGGCCCGCCCCTTTCAGTCCCACCCGTGGCGAGTTTCGAGCCGGCAATAGCACGGCGGCTGGTCCCGCTCGTCCGAACGCCGCTATTTCGATCAGTACGACCACGCCCGGACGACCGCGACCCGACGAACGACCACGAGCGAACCGAGCTACCCACCGACGCCACCGAATCCTCACACCATCTCCCGCGCCTCCGCCACACACTCCAGGGTCGCCTCGGCGTGCTCGCCGCTCATCGGGCGGACGACCACCTCGTCCGCGCCGAGGTCGCGTAGCTCCGCGAGGTCCTCGGCCACGTCCGCCGGACCGCCCGACAGCACCCAGTCGGCGTCGGCCGGCCAGCCGCGGTAGCCGCCGCGGAGCTTCTCGTCGGCGAGCTCGGCGGCGCGGTCGCCGTCCTGCAGGACCAGCGCCTCCCGGCGGACTATCACGTCGCCACCACCGCTCTCCTCGAAGTCGGCTATCTTCATCGGCAGCCTCTCGGGCGACTCCTCGGGGCCGGCGACCCACGCGTCGCCGAGCCGACCCGCCCGCCGGACGGCTGGCTGGGCGGCCCCGCCGACGCAGATGCGCGCGTCGGGCGCTTTGGGGTTGACGCCCACCCCGTCCACGCCGTAGAACTCCCCGTCGAAGGTGACCTCGTCCTCGCTCCAGAGGCGGTCTATCAGCTCGATGCCCTCGGACAGCCGCGCGCCGCGCTCGCCCATCTGGACGCCGTAGGCGTCGAACGCGGCCGGATTGCCGCCGACGGCGACCCAGAGGTCGAAGGTGTCGGCGAAGGCCGCGAGGCTGCCCGCCTGCTCGGCGACGAGCAGCGGGTCGTAGAGAGGGAGCAGGAACATCGCCGCGACGTGGTCGAAGACCTCGGCGAGGCGGCCGGCGGTGGGGACGCTCTGGAGGTACTGGCCGCCGGTGACGACGTGGTGGTCGCCGGTCTCGACGTAGTCGTAGCCCGCTTCTTCGGCGACTTGGGTTCGCTCGACGACGGTTCGGGCTGCTTCTCGCGGTGGTACGTCTGCGGTGTGGAACGAGGTGATGGAGTAGCCGAGGTTCATGGCTCGGGGTTCCGGTGCTATCTCCTTAATGGTGCGTGTAGGGGAGGAGTGTCACCGGAGCGGGATACCGTCACGATGGCGTCCCCGGCCATCTCAGGCGAAGTCCAGTCGGTCGAGGACTCGCCCAATGGGCCGGTCGTCCGCGACCCGCCACAGCCCCTGAGGCACGAACCCCTCTTCGTACCCGAGCAGGCGGTTCAACGTCGTCGCCGGGACGTCCACCGATTGCCAGTCCTCGACGGCGTAGACGTGGAGCGCGGGGCCACCGTTCCAAAAGGTATCGCGGACCCACTCGGTCTCCCAGAACGGCCCCACCCGGCCCGTCGCGACGTACCGCCCCTGACCGTTGCGGTAGACGACCAGCGGGTCCCCCGTCTCCATCTGCTGGAGATTTCGCCTGTTGCGCTCCCACGACCCTTGCTCCGGGTCGGTCCTGACTCCCCACACGCGGGCCTCGTCCGGGAAGCGGTCGGGCTTGTCCGGCGCGTCGGTGAGGTCCACCGGCTCCGCGAGCGTCTGCTGGAACGACTCCCCGTCGGCCGGGACGAGCCACAGTTGGTCCATGGCGGTTCCCGCCACTCCCGCAGTATTGTTGTATCTTTCGTCGGAGATGACGACATCGAAACGAAGGTCTCGGTCCGCTCCTCACGCTCATCGGTCACTACCAGATAGGACTACAGCCTAGCCGATTCCCCGGAAGCAACCCCCTACCACCATCGAAAACACCATCTACCGACCAGCCCCAACACGGTAGTCACAGACTACTATCCTGTGACTATTTTTCCTACATTTTCTAACAAAATCTATGGAAAATTATAAGTGCCGCCCGTTACTCCGTCCACACGCAATGTCAGAGGCCCACGAGGCGCTGACCGACTTCCTCGCACAGCACCCGCGAATGCTCGGCGTCCTGTTCACCACCGCGCTGCTGCTGTCGTCCGCGGGGGCGGCGGCCGCCCGGGGCGGCATCATCTCGACGGGCGGTCCCTAACCGTCGTACTCCTCGGGCCAGTGGAACTCCTCCTCGAAGACGTACGGCACGTCGCCGTGCTCCAGAAACTGCTGGAGCTCCGGTAGCGACAGCTCGAACCGCCCGAGTGAGCCACTGGCGAGGCCGAACTCCTCGGCGGTGGGGACGTGGGACTTCGCCACCGCGCCCATCGCGCGTCGTCCCGGATAGACGACCAGTTCGACGGTGTAGACCCCGTCGTCGACGCGCTCCACCTCGGCGATCCCGGGCTCGCCGGTCACGCTCATCGCGATGTCGACCGAGCCGTCGCCCACGGTGACGTACTGGCTGCCGACCAGCCGGTTGTCCTTGGCGATAGCGAGCGCCGACCGGAGCGGGAAGCCGCGGTTCGACAGCCGGGCGACCAGCCGCCCGACGCCGACGGCCCCGGCGTTGCCGACGTCGTTGGTCGTCACGACGCCGCCGACGCTGCCGGCCTCGACCAGCCGGACGCCCTGCTCGTAGGAGCGACAGCCGTTCAGCAGGAACGCCCGGACGCCGGTCTCCGGGAGCGTCGAGAGGTCGAGCGCGCCGTCGGGGCAGACCAGCTTGTCCGCCTCGGCGTGGCCGATGTAGTGCAGGAAGTCCGTCTCCTCGGCGAGCAGGGCCCGTAGCTCGTCGGTCGCGAGGTCGCGGTAGGTCCGCACCTCGAACGGGACGGCCTCGCGGTCGCCGTACAGCGGCTCCTCGAACTCGGCCTCCATCTCCGCCTCGTTGCAGACCACCGTCACCGTCGTCTCGCCCTCGGTGGTCCAGCCGAAGCCGTTCTCGACGCCCTGCTTCAGCAGCTTCTCGGCTCCGAGCGGCCGCCCCGACCCCGCCCAGACGTGGGTCATGGCGTCCGTGTCGCTGGGCGTGACGTAGGGGCCGTCGCCCGCCAGCGGCGGGCGGTCGCCGTCCGGCGGCGTCGACCGGCCCGCCGGAGCGGCGGAGTCGTTCCCAGGAGCGCCGGACTCGTCCGCCGGCGCGCCCGCGTCGTCCGCGGGCGTGCCCGCGGGCTCGTCCGCGGGAGCGCGCGTGAGGCCGTCCCCGAGCGCGTCCGCGGCCTCCGGCGGACCGCGCGTGAATCCGTCGGCGGGAGCGAGTTCGTCGCCGCGACCACGCGCGGACCCGTCGCTCAACGGCGGCCCGCGAAAGAACTCCTCGACCGCCGCCTGGAGCTCCTCGGGCGGGTCGGCGGCCGCCTCGGCCGACAGCGACCGCGCGCCGACGACCGCGAGGTCGTTGGCGAGGTACGGCAGCAGCTCCGCGGTCGCGGGCTCGACCGTGCAGTCCGCCGAGAGCGTCCACCGCGGGACCACGTCGGCGACCCGGTCGTACGGCACCGACAGGTACGCCGACAGCCGTTCGGCGGGCGCGGCGTCGTAGAGGCCGTCGAGCGCCCCGTCCACCCGGTCGGCCAGCAGCCGCTCCTCCCGTAGCGGTAGCTCGTAGTAGCCGCCGTTGCGGACCGCGCAGTCGAACAGCAGCGTCTGGCGCAGGACGCGGGCTACCTCGTCCTCGAAGTCCCGGTCGCCGTCGCCGGCCAGGGGGTAGCTCGCGCCGCCGGCGACCAGCCGGGGCTCGGGCCCCGGCCGGACCGTCGCGCCGAGGTAGTATGCGAGCGAGGCGACCGGGTAGACGTACTCGAGGGCGGCGGGCACCTCGATTGCGACGTCCGTCTCGGGCGGGACGACGCCGTCCGGAATCGAGAGTGCGTCGCCCACCTCGACGCGGGGCGGGTGGCCGCGCAGCGACGGCCACGCCCGCTCGGGGCCGGTCGTCTGGAGCGCGCTCCCGAACGTGGAGACGGCCGCCATCACGTCCTCGGGGTCGCCGGTGGTGGTGACGGTCGTCGCCGGACGCTCGTGGTGCGACCGGGCCCCGATGGCCACGCTCCGGCGGTCCTCGAAGGCGACCGTGACGTGGTCCGGGGCGGTCTCGACCGTCACCGGCCCACCGAGCCGGAGGTACAGCTTCACGGGCGCGGATAGCTCCACGAGGTACTCGCCCGCGGGGAACGACCGCTCGTCGGGGTGGCCGAGGTCCGCCAGCATGTCGCCGTCGACGTCCCGCACGACCGTCATCACGCCCTCCGGGAGCGTCAGCCGGCGGACGGCGACGGTCACGGCCGTCTCGACGGGGAAGTGGAAGTCCTCGACGCTCGCCGCCGATAGCTCGACCGCCGGCTCGGTGTCGATGGAGTAGCGGCGGTGCTCGACGGGGTCGACCACGACCACGCCGGGCGGGTCGCGGCGGACGACGAACCGCGGCTCGACTCCCTCGGTCGGTGTCGCCGTCACGCGTCGCGCGCGTCGGCGAACGGGAACCATCCCGTCTTGATTCCGCGGCCCGGGAGCCGCCAGTGCTGCTCGGCCCGGCCGTCCCGGACGCGCAGGGAGACGACGGCGTCGAACGACGGGCCGAGGACCTCGGCCGCGTCGTCGTGGGTGGCGGGGTAGACGTAGTGGGCGATGCCGCCCGTGTCGGCAACCGTCCCGCCGACGTCGGCGACCAGCGACTCGACGGCCGCGACCCCGCGGCGCTCGACGAGCGGCTGGACGGAGTCGACGCCGACCCGTAGCTCGGCCGGGGCGAACGCCCCCACTTCGTCCTCCAGGCCGTCGATGGCGGCCACGAGGCCCTCCCGGAGCTCGTCGATGCCGCCGACGCGGCGGACTGTGAGCCCCTGGCCCGGAGTGGCGGCCGCGCTGGCGCGCACCTGCCGGCCGGTGCCGGCGGTGACGACGCGGACGGGGGCCGCGCCGGGGCCGGCTAGCTGGAGCCGGCGGCGCGCGACGTCGACCCCCCGGTCGAGCAGTCCGAACAGCCGGACGCGGGGGTCGGCCGCCGGGTCCCCGAACAGGCGCGCGCACATGGCGTCGCGCTCGCGCTCGGGGACGGCCCCGACGACGAGGACGTTGCAGCCGCTCGCCTTCAACTCGGCCAGCGCCGAGCCGAACGCGGACTGCTCGTCGTCCCCCTGGCGGGACAGTCCCATACTACCCTACGGTTTATTTTTCCACCATCGTAAGGGTTTCGAACAAGAAGCGTTGAGCGTCCAACATTTGCTGGTACTGCGTCGACATCTCCGCCGACTCACTCCTCGACGCCGGTGCCGGCGGAGGCGTCGCCGGGGGTGTCCGTCTCGACGACGTCGAGGCCGAGGTCCTCCATCGCGGCGCGGACGTGCTCGCCCTGCACGTACTCCGCGCCCTCGGCCACCCGCTCCTCGTGGGCCAGCGCGAGCACCTCGCCGCGGCGGTCGTCCGGGATGGCGAACTTGTCGGCCGATAGCTCGATGGTCAGGCCGTTGTGGTCGCGGGTGTAGAGCGAGTGGAACGCGCCGCGGTCGAACTCGCTGTACCGGTGGCCCGCCTCGTCCAGCGCCTGCTTGACCTCCTCGAGACGGTCGCCCTCGACGGAGAACGCGAGGTGGTGGACCTCACCCACGTCTGCCCGGACGGGCGTCGTCCGGGAGGCGCGGTCGTCGGTCACGAAGAACGTCAGCAGGCGGCCGTCGCCGGTGTCGAAGAACAGGTGCGTGACTTCGGGCTGGTCCAGGTTCGGCTGGCGCATGACCAGCGGCATCCCGAGCACGTCCCGGTAGAACGCGACGGTGTCCGCCTCGTTGCTCCCCGTCAGCGTTACGTGGTCGGTGCCGGCCGTGTGCATGACGCTGTCCGGGCGCTCGGCGGTGACGGGGGGCTCGTCGCTGGCTTGCTCGCTCATGGTCCCACGTAGGGTGGGAGACGTAATATAACGGGCGGGCGGCGACGGTCCTGTCGGAGGCGGAATCTCCACCATGTGGTTGTTGAGAGGATGTGCAGTTTTGGAGGACCCCGCCCCGATGAATTTTCAATTTATCTGTCAATCATTATGCCGATACGATTTGGCCTTCAGTCTACCAATTTCACCTTAGACGAGTTATTGGACTCCTACACCACTGCACAATAACATTATCCTGACCTTAAGCTTTAAATGCCCCCAGGCAAACATTCGTTATATGCAAAACGATGGGTCGATGTTTTGGTCACCGGAACATCCGATTTTTCGAATGGTGTGTTTGAAACGTAATCGGATAGCGGAGCTATTACAAACACCTTCCATTAACACACTATATATATGAGCCCTTTATTCGGCGCCGAGGAGGATGAGGGTGAAGCCGTAGGAGATTACGATATTGACTTTGATTCCATGGAGTCAGAAGAATTTTTCGACGACCTTGTCCAAGAGGCCGCTGACGAGCTCGGGACGACAGTTGAGGGGTTGGAAGAGATGGATATGGAGGATATTGACGAGGGACTTGGGACTGAAATCGAAAAACCATACCATCCAAGAGGCGCTCGCGAGGGTTATAGAGACACTGATCGGCTTAAGGTTGTTAGCAAAGAGGAATTAAAAAAGCGAAAAGAACGAGTGCGAAGAAGGCTCGGACTTTAGTCACGTCCATGCGCAAAAGTCATCCTAAGGAGCAACAAGAGATTCTGTCGGAAGTGCAGATGGTTTTAGATGAGCCGTATCGGCAAGCCAAGAAGACACATATCTGGGCAGAGGAAGCACGCGGAGAGCACAATTGGTTGGCGATGACTAATTTCCGTGATGCCCTCGACCACATGAGCAAGATATTCCAGAACCTCGAAGAAGAGGATTATGAAGCAGCCAGAGAAAACCTCGCGGAGATGGAAGCTCACATCCAACGAGCGGCCTTCGACAGTGCGCAATCAGCGACAGAGCAAAAATTAAATACTGCATATGATAAACGGTTGCCGGGAAGCATATACAATATTACACTACTTGATCACATGAGTGACGAGGAATATTATGACCGCGAAGATCGCATTTCTGATCGGATGAGTAAAGGTAGGAACACCAAGGCTACCTCACTAGAAGAGAGCATCAAGCACTTTCGAACCGCCCATGAACACGCAAAAAAGATGGAACGAGAAACGCCATCGAAGAAAGCAGTTATCTTAAACTTGGCAATCTTCTTTGGAATAATTTTGTCAATATTGAGCGTATCACTCGCGTTGTACTCGATTTTTGGTCAGTCAGTGATTTAGCGCATAGTAACGCCAGTACGGAAGCGATTAACAGCAAAACTGCCTACTGTCGCTAAGTATATATGTTGGTAGGAAATTCCACATTGACTGAAAGTAGAACGCCGGAGGGTACCCAGTTTCGGGCCTAAGAAATCCGACTCTCGCGTTAGAAGACCGTCTCACCCGAACGGCCCGCCCATCCCGCCGCCGCCCTGCTGCTGCATCTGCTTCATCAT
>CAZPIG010000129.1:0-7346 GCA_964586205.1 uncultured Halobacteriales archaeon
TATCCCACCCACATCGCCCGGTCACGCCGTTCGCCCGACTACCACGACCCCCAATCGCGGGCTTTTTCGGCCCGCCCGACCAAAGGCCACCCATGTCAGGACTGCGTGACGTCCTCGGGGACCTTCCGGACCGGGTGTTCGCCGACCTCTTAGAGAGCGACGACGCCTACCTCCTGGTGGTGGACGTGCCGGGGGCCGACGCCGGGTCGACCGACGTCCGCGTCGACGACGGCCGCCTCCACGTCGAGGCGCGACGCGGCAAGGAGCGCCCCGAGGGCTACCACTACCTCCGCGAGGACCGCGCGACGCTCGTGGAGGCGACGCTGCCGCTGCCGCCCGAGGCCGGCGGGGACGTCACCGTCGACGTCGAGCGCGGCGTCCTCGAGGTGACCATCCCGAAGCGACCGGCCGAGTCGGGCACCGAGATCCCCATCGAGGACGCGTAGCCGCCCGCGATGGCTCCGCTCCGCTCGTACCGCCGCTTTCTCTCGGTCGTCCGGCAGTTCCTGCCGCTGGCGCTCGCCTACGCGCGGGACCGCCGGCGCTTTCTACTGTTCGGGGGCCGACGCCGGGTCGACAGCGCGGAGCGCACCCGCCGGGCCCGGGTGCTGCTGGACTCGTTCATCACGCTGGGGCCCACCTTCATCAAGATCGGCCAGCTACTGTCGACCCGGCCGGACGTCCTCCCGCCGGAGTACGTCGAGGTGCTCTCGGAGCTCCAGGACCGCGTGCCGCCGGCCCCGTGGTCGGAGGCCCGCGAGGTGGTAGCGGCCGAACTCGGCGACGTGGACGACCGCTTCGACGACTTCGACACCGACGCCATCAGCGGCGCGAGCCTCGGGCAGGTCTACCGGGCGACGGTCGCTGGCGAGCCGGTCGCCGTGAAGGTCCGGCGGCCCGGCGTCGAGGCGCTGGTCGAGGCCGACATGCAGGCGGTCCGGTGGACCCTGCCCGTGGTGATGCTGTTCGTCGACGACGCGCGGGCGTTCTCGCTGCGCAACCTCGCCGACGAGTTCGAGAAGACCATCCGCGAGGAGATGGACTACGCGCGCGAGGCGACGATGCTGACCGAGATACGCGACAACTTCGCCGGCGAGGACGGCATCGTCATGCCGCGCGTCGTCGAGAGCCACTCGGGGGCGACCGTCCTCACGATGGAGTACGTCGGCGGCACGAAGATAACGGACGTCGAGGCGCTCGACGCGATGGGCATCGACCGCAGCGAGGTGGCGACGCGCCTCCAGCGGGCGTACCTGAAGATGGTCCTCGCCGACGGCGTGTTCCACGCCGACCCGCACCCCGGCAACCTCGCCGTGCAGGACGACGGCACCATCGTCTTCTACGACTTCGGCATGAGCGGCCGCGTCGACGAGCGCCTCCAGGAGCAGTTCGTCCAGTTCTACGTCGGCGTCGCCAACCAGGACATCGACGCCATCCTCGACACCATGGTCACCATGGGGACGCTGTCGCCCGAGGCCGACCGCGCCACGATGGCCGAGGTGACCGAGTTGGCCATCCAGCAGGCGCGGGGCGAGGAGGTCGAGGTCTGGCGCGTCCAGCAGATAGTCGAGCGCATCGAGGACACCGTCTACGAGTTCCCCCTGCGGCTGCCGTCGAACATGGCGCTCGTGCTGCGGATGGCGTCGGTCGTCGAGGGCGTCTGCCTGACGCTGGACCCGGAGTTCGACTTCATCGCGGTCGCCACCGACTACCTCGCCGAGCAGGGGTACATGGAGGAGAGCGCCCGGCGGATACTGGGCCAGACGGCCGACCAGGTCCGCCGGTCGACCCAGTCGGCGCTCCGGACCCCGCCCAAGCTGGAGCGGATGCTGGACCGCTTCGACCGCGACGACTTCTACGTCCGCGCGGACGTCGAGGACTCCGACCGCCTGCTCGTGGCGCTGGCCCGCCGCCTCGTGCTGGGCATGCTGCTGTCGGCTGGCGTGCTCTCGACGGCTCTCCTCTACGCGTTCGCGGGCGTGCGCCCGGCCGCCGTGGCGGGGGCGCTCTCGGCGGTCGTCGCGGTCCTGCTCTACTGGTCGTTCCGCCGCCGGCGCGGCATCCGCGCGCCGCCCGAGGAGTTCACGCGGCGGGCGATGGGCCGGGAGCCCGAGCAGTAGCGGTGGGCTTTTTGACCGCCGGCGTCGGTACGACCCGCATGAACGTCGAGCCGTTCGGCCTCGAGCGCTGGTTCGCCGAGCACGAGCACACTGCCGACCTCATGCTGGCCGAGAGCGGAATCCGGAGCCTGCCCGCCTCCCGGTTCGACTTGGACCCCGGAAAGCTGGGCTACGTCATCCCGACGAACGGCGCGGAGGACCTCCGCGAGCGGGTGGCCGCCCGCTACGACCGGGGTCCCGACGAGGTGCTGTTCACCTGCGGCACCCAGGAGGCGAACCTCGTCGTCTTCCTCTCGCTGCTCGACGCCGACGACCACGCCGTCGTCGTCACGCCGACCTACCAGGCGCTGCACAGCCTGCCCGACGCCGTCGCGGACGTGACCCGGGTGGCGCTGGAGCCGCCGGACTGGAGGCTGGACCCGGAGAGCGTCGCCGACGCGGTGCGGCCCGAGACCGAACTGGTGGTGCTCAACAACCCTAACAACCCCACCGGGCGCTACCACCCCGAGGAGACGGTGCGGGCGGTGTACGACGTGGCCGCCGACGCGGACGCCCACCTGCTCTGCGACGAGGTGTACCGGCTGCTGGCCGACGAGCCGTTGGAGCCGGTCGCCGCCATGGGCGAGCGGGGTATCAGCACCACGAGTCTGACCAAGGCCTACGGGCTGGCGGGGCTGCGGTTCGGGTGGCTCGCGGGGCCGCCGGAGGTCGTCGAGGCGGCGTGGCGCTGGAAGGACTACACGACCATCTCGCCGCCGCTTCCCTCGCAGCACGTCGCCCGGCAGGCGCTGGGCGACGAGGAGGTCGCCATCCTCGCCGAGAACCGCGAGCTAGCGCGCCGGAACCGCGAGCGGGTGGCCGACTTCGTCGCCGACCACGGCCTCGACTGGCTGGAGCCGGTGGGCGTCAACGGCTTCGTGACCGTCCCCGAGGGTTTCGACGGGAGCCGGGAGTTCTGCCGGACGGTGGTCGAGGAGGAGTCGGTCGTGCTCGCGCCCGGCGAGGTGTTCGGCTACGACGGCTACTTCCGCATCGGCTTCGGTCTGGAGACAGAGCTGCTGGAAGAGGGCCTGGAGCGGGTGGGGCGGGTAATTGCTTGAGTGTCCCGACCGGAAGGTCGTCGCCGGGTCGCTGCCGACCGCCATCGGCCTCCGGACGCTTCCAAACCGTTTATACCGCGCCACGACCACCGCGTGAACATGGCCACGCAGCAGGCGGAGGTACGGGACCTCCAGGAAGGAAAGTACGTGATGATAGACGGCGAGCCGTGCGAGATCACGTCCTACAGCACCGCGAAGCCGGGCAAGCACGGCAGCGCGAAGGCGTCCATCCAGGCCACCGGCGTCTTCGACGGCAAGAAGCGCAGCCTCTCCCAGCCCGTGGACGCGAAGATACGCGTGCCCATCATCGAGCGCAAGCAGGGCCAGGTCGTCAGCGTCGAGAGCGACACCGTCGCGCAGGTGATGGACCTCGACACCTACGAGACCATCTCGCTGAAGACGCCGGAGGACGCGGACCTCTCGCCGGACGACAACATCGAGTACCTCGAGATGGACGAGCGCCGGAAGATAGTCTGAGTCGGGGCGGTAGGTAGGAGTCGGACTCGTCATGTTCCCCGGTGCCGTCGACGACCGCTCCGCCGACCGCGCGGCCGCCGACTACGTGGTCGTCGGCGCGCCGCTGGACGTCTCGACCACCTTCCAGCCGGGCGCGCGGTTCGGGCCCGAGCGGATTCGCCGCTTCGCGCGGACCTTCGACGACTACGACCGTCGGACGGGGCTGTTCTTCTCGGAGCTGGCCGTTCACGACCGCGGCGACGTGCGTGCGTGGGACGACGCCCGGGAGTATCTGGAGCACCTGGAGACGGTGCTCGGTGGCGTGGTCGGCGATGGGGCCGTTCCGCTCGTGCTCGGCGGCGAGCACACGGTTTCCGTGGCCGGTGTCCGGGCGGTCGAGCCGGACGTGCTCGTCGTTCTGGACGCGCATCTGGATTTGCGGGCGGAGTACGACGGCAATCCGTGGAGCCACGCGACGGCGACGCGGCACGCTTTGGACGGCTCTCCTCCATCAGAGAGTGATATCGGGAGCGGGCCCGTGGACGAAGCGATAATCCTCGGGGCTCGCACGGGCAGCGAGAAGGAGTGGGAGCGCGCCGAGCGGGAGGACGTGACCGTCGTGCCGCCCGAGGAGGTGGGCGACTGGGAGCCGCCCGCCCGACTGGAGGGTGCGTCGGTGTACCTCAGCGTCGACGTGGACGGTGCCGACCCCGGATTCGCGCCCGGGACGGGGACGATGGAACCCTTTGGCTTGGAGCCGCGGGAGATGCGGGACGTGGTGCGGTCCGTGGCTCGTATCTCTGACGTGGGTGGGTTGGACGTGGTCGAGGTGAACGACCGCGACGACGGGCAGGCGGCTTCGTTGGGTGGGAAGTTGGTCAGGGAGTTCGTGTACGCGAACGCGGACGCGCGGTGACCCGAGAGGATGTCGACGACGGGCGAGATACCAGCGGGAGATACAAGACGCCTCGCACACTCCTCCCGGCAATGAACCTCGCCGAAATAGTGGACCACCTCGACGAGACGCTCCGCGTCCACGACTACGACGACGCCGACATCGCCGCAAACGGCCTCCAGGTCGGCCCGGACCCAGATGGGGATGCTGCTAGGGACTTCCAAGTGAACCACGTCGCCTTCGCCGTCGACGCTGCCATCGAGACAATCGAACGCGCAGCCGACGCCGGAGCGGACCTGCTCGTCGTCCACCACGGTCTCTACCACGACGGCACCGACCGCCTCGTCGGCCGGCAGTACCGCCGGACGGCCCCGCTCGTGGAGAACGACCTCGCCCTCTACACCGCTCACCTCCCGCTCGACGGTCACCAGGAGTTCGGCAACGCCGCGGGCGTCGCGGACGAGCTCGACCTCGCCGACCGCGCGCCGTTCGGCGAGGTCGGCGGCGAGCCGGTCGGCCAGCGCGGCGTCGCGGAGCCCGCTACCACGGTCGAGGAGATGGCGGGGACGCTCGACGCCGAGCTGGACCACGGCGGCGAAGGCGTCCAGGTGCTCGACTTCGGTCCCGAGACGGTCGAGGAGGTCGCCATCGTCACGGGCAGCGGCGTTGACTTCATCGACGCCGCCGTCGAGGCGGGCGCGGACGCGCTCGTCACGGGCGAGGGCAAGCAGCACGCGTATCATCAGGCCAAGGAGGCCGGAATTCATCTGCTGCTCGGCGGCCACTACGGTACGGAGACGTTCGGGCTTCGTTCTCTAGAGGAATCGGTGTTCGAAGAGGAGTGGGGCCTGGAGACGACGTTCGTGGACGCGCCAACCGGACTCTAGACTTCGAATCGGTTTCAACGGTGCAGTTGACCTCGGAAAGACGCTGTCGCTTCCTACCGTGTGGTTCGAAAGCCCCGGACCGCTCGACCGGCCGCGGCGCTCGCGGCTTCGCCGCTCGCGCAACGGCGGCGCTCACTGTCGTTCGCGCCGCCCGCTCGCTGCGCGCTTCGCTCCCTCCGGTCGCTGCAGTGTCGTGCGGCGCGCCCGAGCGCGCGCCGCACGGTAAGCGAGGTCCGTCGGACCTCGCCCTGCTTGCGTCGCCGGGGCCGGGTCGAGCGGCCCGCCCCTTTCGGAGTCCCACCCTAGCGGTCGATCAGTTGGCAACAGCCGGCGGTTGGTCGTCTCGGCTGTCAAATGGCGGCGTCCCCACTCCAGGACGCCCGCGGTCGCCACGGTTGGCGACCGCCGGGGGAGGACGAGGGGCTGTAAGCGGCGTGCGGCGGCCGGCGGTCGGCCGTCGCCGCCGCGTCGCGGTGCTGAGCGGTGCGGATTCAGGAATGCCAGCAGTAGGTGCGGTCGCAGGCGGTAGCGGTGCCGAGCGGTGCGGTATCAGGAACGCCAGCGCGAGTGCAGTCGCGGAGGCGGTAGCGGTGCTGAGCGGTGCGGATTCAGAAACGCCAGCGCGAGTGCGGTCGCGGAGGCGGTAGCGGTGCCGAGCGGTACGGTTTCAGGAACGCCAGCAGCAGTGGTGATTGCTGCTGCGGTCGCGGTCCCGAGTAGCACTGTCGCTTCCGAATCGATGCCAGGACCACCACGAACCGACCACGTGCCGAACGGACCACCGGAACCCTCACGCTCACCTAGCGACCAGAACGCACTTACCGCCACCGTCTGCTACAGACCCCATGGACCTGACCGGCAAGCGCGTCCTCGTTACGGGCGGAGCCGGGTTCGTGGGCTCGCACCTCGCCGAGCGCCTCCTCGCCGACGACAACGAGGTGGTCGTCGCCGACGACCTCTCCGGCGGCCGCCGGGAGTGGGTGCCCGACGGCGCGGAGTTCGTCCAGGCCGACCTCACCCACCCCGCGCTGACCGCCGAGGCCGTCACCGAGGACGTGGACCTCGTCTTCCACGCCGCCGCGCGGTCGAACGCGGACGACGACGACCCGCGCGGCCAGTACGAGGCCAACGTCGAGATGACCTACAACCTCCTCCAGCGCATGGCCGAGGTCGGCGTCCGCCGCCTCGCCTTCACCTCCTCCAGCGTCGTCTACGGCGAAGCGCCGCGCCCCACGCCCGAGGACTACGCGCCGCTGGAGCCCATCAGCGGCTACGGGGCGAGCAAGCTCTCCTGCGAGAGCGTGCTGTCGATGTACGCCCACTCCCAGGACTTCACCGTCTGGAACTTCCGGTTCGCCAACGTCGTCGGCCCGCGGCTGCGGAACGCGGTCGTCCCGGACTTCGTCGAGAAGCTGGCCGAGAACCCCGAGACGCTGACCATCCTCGGCGACGGCTACCAGGAGAAGTCCTACGTCCACGTCACCGAGACGGTCGACGCCATCTGCCACGTCGTCGAGCACGCCGACCGGCCGATGAACACCTACAACCTCGGGACCCGGACGTACACGCCCGTCCACCGCATCGCGGACGTGGTGAGCGCGGAGATGGGGGTCGAGCCCGAGTACGAATTCACGGGCGGCCGCAAGGGCCACCCCGGCGACGTGCCGCGGATGGGCCTCTCCCTCGAGAAGCTCGCGGCGCTGGGCTGGGAGCCGGAGCTGTCGAGCGACGAGTCCATCGAGCGGTCGGCCCGGGAGCTGGTCGAGGAGCTGACCTGACCGTTGGGATGACCTGACGGAGGGTGTCAACGTTAGCGGTGACCGCTTCCACAGTCCACCGTCGGGCGGGACTGAAAGGGGCGACGCGCTCGGCGACGGCGGCCGACGCA
>CAZPIG010000130.1:0-7323 GCA_964586205.1 uncultured Halobacteriales archaeon
GCGGGCGGCCACGAGCACGGAGAGCAGGTCCGTCCGCATCACGGGCAGCGTGTTCGTCGCCTCGGGGTCGCCGAAGCGGGCGTTGAACTCCACCACCTTCACGCCGTCGGCCGTCAGCATGAACTGCCCGTAGAGGACGCCGCGGTACTCCGGGAGCGCCTCGACCGTGGCTTCGAGGACGGCGACGGCCTCGCGGTAGTCGGCCTCCGTCATGAACGGCAGTTCGAGGGCGGCGTCGCTGTAGCTGCCCATGCCGCCGGTGTTCGGGCCCTCGTCGCCCTCGTAGGCGCGCTTGTGGTCCTGGACCGCGGGCGTGACCCGGAGGTCGCCGTTCGCCACGAACGCCTGGACCGTGAACTCCTCGCCGACGAGGCGCTCCTCGACGACCCACTCGTCGTACTCGCTGTCGCGGACGTAGGCGGCGGCCTCGCTCTCGGTCACCTGGTCGCCGGTGACCCGGACGCCCTTGCCGCCGGTGAGGCCGGTGGGCTTGACCGCGACGTCGCCGTCGCGGGTCTCGACGTACTCGGCGGCCGCCTCGCTGTCGTCGAACGTCTCGAACTCCGGACAGCCCGGAATCCCCTCCTCGCGCATGAACTCCCGCTGGAAGGCCTTGTCCGTCTCGATGCGCGCGTCGGCCCGCCGGGGGCCGAAGGCGTAGACGCCGGCGTCTTCCAGCGCGTCGACGAGGCCGGCTTCGAGCGGGGCTTCCGGGCCCACGATGGCGAGCGTCGCGCCCACCGCCTCGGCGTACTCGACGACGGCCTCGACGTCCGTCCCGTCGATGGTCTCGAAGCCGGCAGCGACCTCGGCGACGCCGGGGTTGCGGTTGCCGGCGCAGGCGTAGAGCGCGCAGTCGGCGGGTAACTCGGGGTCGGCGGGCGACTCGGGGTCGTCGCCCCCGCGGTCGCCGCCCGCCGCGAGCGCCCGGGCGATGGCGTGCTCGCGGCCGCCCCCGCCGACGAGCAGGACGGTCTCGGACTCGGACATGGTCGATGGGGGTAGGCACGGAAGTGTAAAGGTTGCTATCGTGAGGTCTCTGGATGTGCACATTCGTGGATTCCGGTCGCCGCGGTCGTGGATTGCGCTCGCCGGTGGCCACACCCTTTTCCACCGCCCTCCCCAACTCCGACCGCGATGAACCACGTCCTCGTCTGCCAGTCCTGCGGTGCCCGCCACGACCCCGGCCTGTACGTCCACGGCTGCCCCGACTGCCGCGACCGCGGCGAGCACGGCCGTCTGGAGGTCGAGTACGCGACGGACCCGCCGGCGGTGCTCCGCACCGACGGGACCGACCCCTTCGCGGACCTCCCGGACGAGCAGTCGATGTGGCGCTACCGGGACCTCCTGCCGCTGCTCCCCGACGAGCCGGTCACGCTCGGGGAGGGCCGGACGCCGCTCGTGCGCGCGGATACAGTCGCCCCAGCCGGTGCAGCCTCCGAAGCCGGCGGCACGGGCACCGACGCCAGCCCCGAGAGCGACGGCGTCGACGTGTGGCTCAAGAACGAGACGGTCAACCCCACCCAGTCGTTCAAGGACCGGCTGAACGCCCTGCTCGTTTCGAACGCGACGGCGCTCGGCGCGGACCGCTTCGCGCTCTCGTCGTCGGGCAACCACGGCGCGAGCACCGCGGCCTACGCGGCCAGGGCGGGAGCCGAGGCGGTCGTCCTCGTGGCCCACGAGACGGAGGCCCCGCTGCGCCGCCAGATAGCGGCCCACGGGGCGAGCGTCGCGGCGACGGACGTGGACGCGCGCCGCGACCTCCTCGACGAACTGGTCGCCCGCGGCTGGTACCCCACGGTGAACGTCACGGAGCCGTACACGGGCCGCCCGTACGGCCCCGAGGCCTACCGGACCATCGCGTTCGAGGTGGTCGAGCAGCTGGGCAGGGCTCCGGACGTCGTCGCCGTCCCCACCGGCATCGGCGACGGCCTGTACGGCGTCTGGAAGGGCTTCCGGGACCTCGCGGCGTGGGGCGTGGTCTCCGACCCGCCGCGGATGCTGGCCGCCCAGTCCGACGAGCGCGCGCCGCTGGTGCGCGCGGTCGACCGCGAGGCGGGGACCGTCGGCATAGACGACGGCCCGCTGCCGGCGACGCTCTCGACGGCGGGCCGGACCAGCGGCCCGCACGCGCTCCGCGCAATCGAGGAGTCCGGAGGCGACGCGGTGGCCGTCCCGGCCGAGGAGGTGGAGCGGGCGATTCGCGCGACGGGACGCGCGGGCGTCTTCCCGGAGCCAGCGTCCGCGCTCGCGCCGGCAGCCGTCGAGCGGGGAGTCGCGGAGGGTCTGATAGAGGACGGCGAGACGGCGGTCTGCGTCGTCACGGGCGCGGGCGCGCGGTGGCCGGCGGCGACCGAGGGGGCAGTGGGGGAGGTGCCCGAAATCGAGCCGACGTTCGAGGCGCTGGCGGAGGCGGTGGACGTGGACCTCGATTGAGCGACCGCGGTCCGATGTCGGTTCGGACGGACGAGGTCGACACCACATCCTTCTTGCCCACCCCCGCCGACCACCGCCGCATGAGCACACCGCCCGAAGCCGAACCACCTAGCACCGAGCGCCGCGAGGTGCGCGAGACGCTCCACGGCGACGAGATAGTGGACCCGTACCGCTGGCTGGAGGGCGACGACCCGGGCGTCGAGGAGTGGGTCGCCGCCCAGGACGACCACGCGGCTGCGTACCTCGGCGACCTCCCCGCGACCGAGGACCTCCGGCCGCGCATGGAGACGCTCGCCCGGACGACCGACTACGGGCCCGTCCAGCCGGAACCCGGCGGCTACTACCAGCGCGTCCGTGCTCCGGAGGAGGACCACCCCGTGCTGTACCGCCGCGAGACGCTGGACGCGACGGGGCCGGAGAGAGACCACGGCGACCGCCACACCCTCGTGGACCCCAACGCGATGAGCGAGGACGGGACGACCTCCGTGGACTGGTGGTCGGTCTCCGGCGACGGGGAGCTACTCGCCTACGGCGTCGCCGAGGGCGGCGACGAGCAGTACGACGTCCGCGTCGCGGACGCCGAGACGGGCGACGTGGTCGCGGAGGTCACCGACGTCGGGCGGACCAACGGCGGGACGTTCGCGTGGGGCGACGGCGGCTTCTACTACGTCCGGACCGGCGGTGCCGACGGAGCGGGCGACGGCGGACAGCTAGACAAGACGCTGCTGTACCACGACCTCGGCGCTCTCGACGACGCCAGCGACGACGGAGACGATACCGATGACGCTGCAGGCGACGACCGCGTGGTACACGAGGACATCGGCCCGCGGACGTGGCCGGCGCTGGTGACGTCCCGCGACGGCCGCCACCTCGTCGTCGCCATGCAGCACGGCTGGGAGCGCAGCGACGTCTACCACCTCGGACCCGGCGACGACGAGCTACGGCCGCTGGTGACCGGAACGGACGCCATCTTCGAGCCGCAGGTGGCTGGCGCGACCGCGTACTTCCGGACGAGCCTCGACGCGCCGCGGTACCGCGTCGTCGCCTGCGACCTCGAAGCAGCGTCCGACGGGAGCGGCGAGGTGGGGGAACCGGGAACCGGAGCACTCCGCGAGGTCGTCCCCGAACGGGAGGGAATGCTGAAAGGGTTCGCCCTCTTCGACGGCGGGCTAGTGACCCACCACCAGCGCGACGCGGTGTCGCGGCTCCGGGTGTACGACCGCGACGGCGACGCTGGCGACGGTGTCGGTACGGACCACGGCGTCGCCGAGCGCGGCGCGGTCGCGCTCCCGGGCCTCGGGACCGTCGACGGCCTCGCCGGCAACCGCGACGCCCCCGAGTTCTGCTTCCGGTACCAGTCGTTCGAGCGCCCGCCGACGACTGCGCGGGTCGACGTGGGGAGCGACGACCCGACTGGAGGCGACCCGACCGCCGACACCGCCGACAGTCCCGACGCTACCACCGACTACGACCCCGAGTGGCTCGACGCGCCCGAGGTCGCCGTCGAGGCGGACCTCGCCGTCGAGCAGGTGTGGTTCGAGTCCACGGACGGCACCGAGGTCCCGATGTTCGTCGTCGCCCGGTCGGACGTGGACCGCGACGGCACCGCCCCGGCGGTGCTGACTGGCTACGGCGGCTTCGAGATAAGCCGCACGCCGGCGTTCCTCTCCTTCTGGGCCCCCTTCGTCGAGGCCGGCGGCGTCTTCGCGCTCGCGAACCTCCGTGGCGGCGGCGAGTACGGCGAGGCGTGGCACGAGGCCGGCAAGCGCGCCGACAAGCAGAACACCTTCGACGATTTCGTCGCTGCCGCCGAGCACCTCGTCGACGCCGGGTGGGCCCACCCGGACCGCGTCGGCATCCGCGGCGGCAGCAACGGCGGCCTGACCGTCGGCGCGGCGCTGACCCAGCGGCCGGACCTGTTCGCCGCCGTGCTCTGTCAGGTGCCGCTGCTCGACATGCTGCGGTTCCACCAGTTCCTGCTCGGGGAGTCGTGGGCGACCGAGTACGGGTCGCCCGACGACCCCGAGGCCTACAAGTGGCTGCGGGCGTACTCGCCGTACCACAATGTCGAGGCCCGGGCCTACCCGCCGACCCTGTTCACGACCGCCGAGGCCGACACCCGCGTCCACCCGTGTCACGCCCGGAAGATGGCTGCGCGCCTCCAAGAGCGGACCACCGCCGACCACAGCGAAGCTCCCGTCCTGCTGCGGACCCGCGAGCAGACGGGCCACGGCGTCGGCAAGCCCGTCTCGAAGGTGGTCGACGAGCAGGTCGAGGAGTGGGGGTTCCTGTTCGAGCACCTCGGCGTGTCTGTCTGATTCCGCAGCGCCTCGCGTTGGAGCTCTCGGACACTCTGCGGGAGTTTCTTCACTCCGGGCCCGTAGGTCACGTCTGTGGCGAACCGGACGACGAGCGACTCGGTCACCCTCCGCAAGCAGGACGACGGCTGGTGGACCGCGGTGGACGAGGCCACCGGCGTGGCCAGTCAGGGCGAGACGCGCGCCGGGGCGCTGGCGAACCTCGCGGAGGCGCTAGAGTTGCATCAAAAGGCCCTGTCGAGCGACACCGAGGCTCCCGAACCGGACGTGCCGTGGTTCTCCGACGGTCCCGCGAGTGGATAGACGACAACTGCTGACCCGCCCCGACCGACCGCCTTTAGGGACCTCCACACCCTACCCCCACCAACGGACGAGCCACGATGCCCGACGACCCCCTCTCCCGCAATCGCCTCGACGACGAGCAGAGCCCGTACCTCCGCCAGCACGCCGACAACCCCGTCCACTGGCAGCCGTGGGACGAGGCCGCGCTGGCCGCGGCCCGCGAGGACGACCGCCCCGTCTTCCTCTCCATCGGCTACTCCGCGTGCCACTGGTGCCACGTGATGGAGGAGGAGAGCTTCACCGACGAGGCCGTCGCGGAGGTGCTGAACGCGGAGTTCGTCCCTATCAAGGTCGACCGCGAGGAGCGCCCCGACCTCGACAGCCTCTACCAGACCATCTGCCAGCAGGTGACGGGCCGCGGCGGGTGGCCGCTGTCGGTCTGGCTGACCCCCGACGGCCGGCCGTTCTTCGTGGGGACCTACTTCCCGCGGGAGGCCCGCCGCGGGTCGCCCGGCTTCCTCGACTTGCTGTCGGACCTCGCGGAGACGTGGGAGACCGACCGCGAGGAGGTCGAGAAGCGCGCCGACCAGTGGTCCGCAGCCATCGCCGGCGAGCTAGAGGCGACCCCTGACGAGCCCGGCGAGCCGCCGGGCACGGGCGCGCTCGCGAGCGCGGCCGACGCGGCGCTCCGGGCCGCCGACCGCGAGCACGGCGGCTTCGGGACGACGGGGCCGAAGTTCCCCCAGCCGAGCCGCCTGCACCTGCTGCTGGCGGCCTACCACGGGACGGGCCGCGAGGTCTACCGCGACGTCGCGGTCGAGACGCTGGACGCGATGGCCGACGGCGGCATCTACGACCACGTGGGCGGCGGCTTCCACCGCTACGCGACCGACCGGGAGTGGGTCGTCCCGCACTTCGAGAAGATGCTATACGACAACAGCGAGATACCGCGCGCCTTCCTCGCGGGCTACCGGCTGACGGGCGACGAGCGCTACGCCGACGTGGTCCGCGAGACGCTCGCGTTCGTCGAGCGGGAGCTGACCCACCCCGACGGCGGCTTCTACAGCACGCTCGACGCGCGGAGCCCGCCGCTGGAGGGGGACGAATCGACTCCAAGTACCGATGCGGAAGCGGGCGGGGACACCGAGCCGCCGGGCGAGGAGGGCCGCTTCTACGTCTGGACGCCGTGGGAGGTGCGGGAGGCGGTCGGCGACGAGGACCTCGCGGACCTGTTCTGCGACCGCTACGGCGTCACCGAGGGCGGCAACTTCGAGGGCTACTCGGTGCTGCACGTCGCGGCGTCGCTGTCGGAGCTCGCGGACGAGCGGGGCGCGACCGTCGAGGAGGTCGAAGAGGACCTCGATACCGCCCGCGAGCGCGTCTTCGACGCCCGCGAGGACCGCCCGCGACCGCGCCGCGACGAGAAGGTCCTCGCGGGGTGGAACGGCCTGATGGTCGGCGCGTTCGCGGAGGCCGCGCTGACCATCGACGACCGGTACGCCGAGGTCGCTGCCGACGCGCTGGCGTTCGTCCGCGAGCACCTCTGGGACGCCGACGGCGGGGCGGACGCCGGAGCGGACGCCGACAGCGGGGCGGGTCGTCTCGCGCGCCGGTACAAGGACGGCGACGTGAAGGGCGACGGCTACCTCGAGGACTACGCCTTCCTCGCCCGCGGCGCGCTTGCACTGTACGAGGCGACCGGCGACGTCGACCACCTCGCGTTCGCCGTGGACCTCGCGCGAACCGTCGCAACGGAGTTCTGGGACGACGACCGCGAGACGCTCTACTTCACGCCGGAGAGCGGCGAGGCGCTGGTCGCCCGGCCCCAGGAGCTACGCGACCAGTCCACGCCGGCGAGCGTCGGCGTCGCGGTCGAGGTCATGCTGGCGCTCGACCACGTCGTCACCGAGGACCGCTTCGGCGAGGTGGCCGAGGGCGTGCTGGCCACCCACGCCGACCGGGTGACGTCCAATCCGATGGAGCACGCGACGCTCGCGCTCGCGGCCCACCGCCACGCGGCGGGGCCGCTCGAAATCACGGTCGCCGCGGACGAGGTGCCCGACGAGTGGCTGGACCGCATCGGCCGGACGTACCTCCCGGGTCGACTGCTGGCCCGGCGGCCGCCCGACGAGGCCGGTCTCGCGGCGTGGCTGGACCGGCTGGGACTCGACGAAGCTCCACCCGTGTGGGCCGGCCGGGAGGCGCGCGACGGGCCGACGCTGTACGTCTGCCGGTCGCGGACCTGCTCGCCGCCGCTGTCGGACGTGGGGGAGGCCCTGGAGTGGGT
>CAZPIG010000131.1:0-7263 GCA_964586205.1 uncultured Halobacteriales archaeon
GCCGGGATTACCCCGCTTTCAACTCCGACCTCAGCAACTGCCGTTTTCGCCCATCCCAACCTATTTGCCCACACGCGCCCCCTCCTACTCCCATGACAGCCAGCGAGGCGTCCGCCACTGGCGGCGTCAGCTTCGCCGTCGACGAGGAGACGCGGCTCATCCTCGACAGCATCGACGAGTTCGTAGCCCAGGAGGTCGAGCCCGTCGCCGACGACCTCGGAGAGACGTACACGAACCCCCGGCTCGGCCACGAGCCGGACGGCCGCTACACCGACGAGGTGCTCGACGCCATCGAGACGGTCCGCCAGCGGAGCGCGGAGACGGGGTTCTACGCCATGAACATGCCCGAGGAAGTGGGCGGCGAGGACGTCTCGACCGTGACGTGGTACCGCGTCCAGAAGCACGTCGCCGCGATGGACACGCCGCTCGCAGAGCACGTCCTCGCCGGACCGGCCGGCCCGAAGCCACTGCTCGCCCAGGCGGAGGGCGACCAGGTGGAGAGGTACCTCGAGCCGGCCATGCACGCCGAGAAGACGACGGCGTTCGCCCAGACCGAGCCGGGCGTGGGCTCGGACTCGCCGAGCATGGCGACCACCGCCGACAAGGACGGCGACGAGTGGGTCATCGACGGCCGCAAGCAGTGGATAACGAACGCGCCGTACGCCGACTTCGTGCAGGTGTTCGCCCGGACGACGCCCCAGGACGAGGCCGGCCGGTACGGCGGCATCACCTGCTTCATCGTCGAGAGCGACGAGTACGAGGTGGGCCGCATCAACAACGCCGTGGGGTCGGTGGGCCGGCAGGGGGAGCTGATATTCGACTCGGTCCGAATCCCCGAGGACCGGGTACTCGGCACCGTCGACGCCGCCTTCTACGACGCCATGGACTTTCTCGGGCTGGGGCGGGTCGAACTCGGGGCCCAGGCAATCGGCCAGGCCGAGTCGCTGGTCGAGAAGGCCACCGAGTACGCGGGCGACCGCGAGGCGTTCGGCCGGCCCATCGGGAAGTTCCAGCAGGTCTCCTCGAAGATAGCCCGCGACCGGGCGCGGCTGTACGCGGCGGACGCGGCGGGGCTGCGGTGTGCGTGGAAGCTGGACGAGGGCGAGCAGGCCATCGAGGACGCCTCCATCCTCAAGTGGTTCGCCACGCGGGCGTTCTGGCAGGCCGCCGACAACGCGGTCCAGATTCACGGCGCGAACGGGCTCTCCGAGGAGAACCCCTTCATGGATGGGCTCCAGGCCGCCCGCATCCTCCGCGTCGTCGAGGGGACCGACGAGATACAGCTCAATACGATTGCTCGGCAGAACGGGCTGCTCTGACCTGGCTGTCGTCCGGGCCCGATTCCGCGCGGGAGTCCACGTCACTCGCTGTCGAGGTAGTCGAGCACGCCCGCCACGTCGGCGGTCACTGTCGGCGTCTGCCACCGGTCGTCCAGTTCGGCGACGACCGCCCCCACGTCTTCGGTACCAGCGTCGTCGCTGCCGGCGTCGTCGCGTGCATCTTCGACGGCCTCGACCCACGTCGGGAGCATCTCGGCGTAGGCCGAAAGCGCCGCGTCGGCGTCGGTCCGGGCCCCGAAGTGGCCGTAGCAGACCACCCTTGGCTCGTGCTCGCGGAGTCGGTCGAGAGTGTCGGCCCACGCGTCGGGGTCGAAGTCGGGCGGCGGCGTGGTCGGCGAGAGGTGGCCGTCGAGCCACATCCCCGCCGCGTCGCCCGCGAACAGCGCGCCGCCGCGGTCCTCGACGACGCCGACCTGGTGTGGCGCGTGGCCGGGCGTCGCGACGACCGACAGCGTCCGGTCGCCGAGCGGGAGCGTCTCGCCACCCGAGAGCGCCTCGCAACGCCCGGGCGGGACCGGCTCGGGCTCGCCGTAGGCGGCGACGACGCCCTCGCCCACCGCGCGCCGGGCGCTGTCGACGAGGCGGGCGAGCGCGTCCGGGTCGGCGAGGTACTCGCGGCCCCGCTCGTGGCAGTAGACGGTGGCGTCCGGGAACGCCGTCGCGAGCGCCCCCGCCGCGCCGCCGTGGTCGAGGTGGACGTGGGTCGGGACGACGTACTCGACGGCGTCGGCGACCCCGAGCGCCTCGACGGCGGCGACCACGTGGTCGGCTCCCGACGCGGGTCCGGGGTCCACCACTGCGACGGGGGCGTCGGGGTCCGGCTCGTCGTCTCCACCGGCGTCGTCGCTATCCGCGTCGCCCGACACCACGTACGCCGACATGAATCCGGAGCCGAACAGTTCGGTGTCCACGCGCCAGACTCCCTCGCAGCCGTCGACGGGCACGGGGGTGACCTCGCTCTGGGGTGCTCCATCGCGCCCAGTGGCGTCCTCGCTCCCGGGTGCACTTTCGCTCTCGCCGGCGTCCTCGCTCACGCCCTGCGGTTCGCGGGCGGGGGTCTTAGTGGTGGCTGCCCCGGGTGTGATTGTGTTTAGACGAGCCGGTTAGCCGATGTGCTGCAGCCAGCCGTGTATCCACTCCGGGGCGGGACTTCGGAAGGGGCGACGTCTGCGCGAACGAAGTGAGCGCAGGCTCGCGGGAGCTATAGTGATCGACGGGACTTTTGAATCAGTGGAGTCAGCATCAGGGGTGCGGTTCAGTGTGTCTCGTCAGTGTAGTGGGGCCAGAAAGCCCCCGCCCGCTCGACCACCCGCGGCTCGCTGCGGTCCTCACTCCGGTCACTTCGTTCCCTCCGTTGCGGTCCTTGCGTCGCCGGGGGCGGGTCGAGCGCGCGGCCCCTTTCAGTCCCACCCACTGGTGGTTGGTCGCCGAACGCCGAGCCCGTCGGGAGGTCCGGCTTGCGTATTCAAACGGTGTGACGATCACTATAGCTCCCGCGGTGCGCTCGGCGACGGCGGACGACGCAAGCAGAGCGAGGTCCGACGGACCTCGCAGGCCGTGCGGCGCGGGCGTGGCCGCGCCGCAGACACTGCAGGCCCGTGAACGCAGTGAACGGGCCGAAGCGCGCAGCGAGTGTCTCGCGAACGAAGTGAGCGAGACCTCGGAGGACGAGCGAAGCGAGTCCTCCGGTGCCCCCGAGCCGAGCGCGCCGGGGCTTCCGGGAGCCAAGCAACAGTGCGGTCAGTCACACCAGCCTTGTCCAACCACCACCAGCACACGGTCCAAAGATACTTCGCCCTGCTAGCCGACGGCCCGGGCGTGCCAGCGTTCGACCGAGCGCCCGCGACCGACCCCGAGTTCGTCGAGGAGTACGAGCGCGGCGTCGGGTGGCTCGCCCACCCCGACGAGGCCGGCCGGCGCGCGAGCCACGCCGTCGCCGGCGACGACGGCGTCTGGGTCCTCGACCCGCTCGACGCGCCCGGCGTGGACGACCGCGTCGCCGACCTCGGCGACGTCGCCGGCGTGGCCGTCCTGTCGGACTACCACGTCCGCGACGCCGCGGCCGTCGCGGAGCGCCACGACGTGCCCGTCACCGTGCCCGCGTGGCTCGACCGCGCCGCCGCCCTCGTGGACGGGCCGGTCGAGCGCGCCACCGACGAACTCGGCGACTCGGGACTGCGGCTCCGGCAGTGCGCGCCCATCCCGGCGTGGAACGAGGCCGTCGCCTACCGCGAGTCCGACGGCACCCTCTACGTCCCGGACGCGCTCGGCACCGGCCCGACGTTCCTCGCGGGCGACGAGCGCCTCGGCGTCTACCTCCTCGTCAGGCTCGCCCCGCCGCGCGCGACGTTCGACGACGTGACCCCGGAGCGCGTGCTCGTCGGCCACGGGACCAGCGTCTTCGAGGACGCCGACGCCGCGCTCGCCGACGCGCTCGCGGGCGCGCGCCGACGGTTCCCGGCGGCGCTCCGCGAGAACGGGGCCGGGCCGCTCCGGACGCTGTACGCGGCGCTCCGGGACTGACCGCGACGTGACCGACACTCCCGACGACGCCAACCGCTCCGCCGCCCTCCCGGACGGCGTCCATCGCATCGAGTTCCCGGTGGACTGGCGGCCGGGCCACGTCGCGGCGTACCTCCTGACGGGTCCCGAGCCGGTGCTGGTCGACGCCGGCGTCCCGGGCCCCGAGGGCCGCGAGGCGCTGACCGATGGCCTCGCGGCGGCGGGCTACGCCGTCGCGGACGTCGCCCACCTCGTGGTCACCCACCCGCACGTCGACCACGTCGGACAGGTCGAGACCGTCGTCGACGCGGCCGCGCCGACCGTCTACGCCCCGGCCGCCACGCGCGAGCGCTTCGGGCGGGACGCCGAGTCGTTCCGCGAGCGCACCGAGGCCGCGGTCGTGGCCGCCGGAGTGCCGCCCGAGCGCCGCGACCGGCTGTCGGCGTGGCTGCTCGGTGCGATGCAGACAGAGCGGGACCTGCTGGCCGCCGACGCCGTGGACGTGGGCGTCGAGCCCGGCGAGATGGTCACCGTCGGCGACCGCTCGTTCGAGCCGATTCACGCACCGGGTCACCAGTCGGACCAACTGTGTTATATGACGGCCGTCGGAGGGAGGCGTGTTCTGTTGGCCGGCGACGCCGCCATCGCGCCGTTCCGGCCCGTGCTGACCCACGCGTGGCTCCGGCCGCCCGTGACGGACGCCGCGAGCGCGTACCGCCGAACCCTCGACGCCCTCGCGGAGCTGTCCGTCGACCGCGTGCTCCCCGGCCACGGTCCCGTCCACGCCGACCTCGCCGGCGCGGTCGCCGGGTCGCGGCGCAGCCTCGACGCGCTGCTCGACGGGACCGCGGACGCGGTCGCCGGCGGCGTGGAGACGGCGTTCGGGCTGGCGAGCCGGCGCGCCGACGGCGAGCGCGCGCTGGGTTACCTGCTGCCGGAGGCCGTGGCCGCGCTCGCGGCGGTCGAGCGGACCGGCCGCGTCGCCGCGACCACCGACGAGGACGGCGTGCGGCGACATCGGCCGGGATGAGCGCACCGCCGGACTGCCCTCGGTTGGGCCTTCGATTCTCGTCTCCACACCGGGGAACGAACCGGTGGGTATAGGTCGGGATGCGGCGTCGTGTCGGAGGGTGATACTATCGGCGACACCGCCCCGGACATCCTGACCGAGCGGATCGGTATCTACGGCGTCCTCGCGCTGGTCGTCGGCAACGCCATCGGGATCCCCATCTTCGTCCTCCCGGGCTCGCAGACGGCCGCTGCCGGCCCCAGCGTGCTGCTCGCCACGGTGCTCGCGGCCGTCCCCGCCGGGTTCGTCGTCCTCTACAACGCACAGCTGGGGTCCGCGATGCCGGTCGCGGGCGGGCTGTACGTCTACATCTCCCGGCTGACCGCCCCGTTCTGGGGCTTTCTGGTCCCGTGGACGCTGCCGGTGGTGACGTGGGCCGCACTGCTGTTCACCGCCATCGGCTTCGCCGACTACGTCCGCTACTTCGTCGACGTCCCGCGACTCGCCCTGCTGTACCTGCTCATCGTCGGCGTCCTCGTCGTCAACCTCGTCGGCATCCGGCTCGTCGCACAGATACAGATCGCGCTCGTCGGGCTGCTCGCCGCGGCCATCGTCGCGTTCGTGGTGCCCGGGGTCGTCCACGTCGACCCGGGTCACCTCGCGCCCGCCTTCCCCGAGGGCTACGGCCCGTTCGCGTTCGCCATCGTCGCGCTCTACTACCCCTACCTCGGGTTCGGGCTCCTGACGGAACTCGGCGAGGAGATAGACGAGCCGAGCAGGACCATCCCGGTCGCGCTGCTGTCCGGCGTCGCCGTCGTCGCCGTGACGTACTTCGCTATGATTGCCGTGCTCGTGGGAGTCGTCCCCCGGTCGCAGCTAGTGTCGATGACCGAGGGCGAGCAGAACGCGGCCATCGCGAACGCGGCGGCGACCTTCCTCCCGGACTGGGCGGCGGCGTTCGTCGCCTTCGGCGCGTTCTTCGCCGTGGCGACGTCCGTCAACACCAGCTTCCTCGTCAGCTCGCGGACCATCATGCGCGCCGGCCGCGACGGCATCCTCCCGGAGGCCCTCTCCCGCATCCACCCCCGCTTCGGGACCCCCTACGTCTCCATCCTCCTGCTCGGCGTGCCGCCGCTTCTGGTGGTCCCGGTCGTCCCCGAGGTGGGCGTGCTCGCCATCTTCGTCTCCCTCGCCGTACTGACGGCCACGTTCTTCAGCGCCATCGGCCTCTGGAACCTCCCCGCGGAGTTCCCCGACCACTACGACAACGCGGTCCTGCGGCTCGAGCGGGGCCGCGGGCTGCTGCTCGCGGTCCTCGGCGGTGCCTCGACCTCCGCGCTGCTCTGGATGGTCATCCTCACCACCCGGCCCGCTGCCGGCGTGCTGCTCGTGGGGTGGTTCCTGCTCGGCTACGGCTACTTCCGGTACCGGGTTCGGACCAGCGACGGGGCCCGGACGCTCTACCTCCGGATGCAGTCGCTCGCGGACCACGAGGACGCCTTCGCCGAGCAGCGGACCTACGAGGGGGCAGCCGCGGAGGCGGACGGCCGGCCGACGGTGGACGGCCCGGAGGGAGACGGCGGACCGAACCCGGGCGACGAGGGCACCTGACGGGCGTCTCCAGGCGAGTCGCGCCCGATACGGGCCCGTCAACACCGTTGTAGTCGTCGCTCGTCGCGGGAGTGCAGTCGTCGCTCGTCGCGGTGGTGCAGCCGGTTTAACGGGTAGTTACGACGCCCGCCCGTTCCGTCACGGCCACACCCCGAACTGGGTCGAAACCGGCGCTGTAGTCCGTTCGGCCCGTTTAACGGGTCGTTTGAAGGGTGCGGAACGAACGGTGGGTCTTAAGTGCCACCCACAGTTAGCCGTCGGTAATGAGCACCGGGGTCACGGTATCGGCCATGTCGACCTACGCCATCCTCGGCTGCGGGAGCGTCGGCCACGCGGTCGCGGAGGCACTGGTTGAGGAGGGCAAGGACGTCCTCATCGTCGACCGCGACGAGAGCCGCGTCGAGGCGCTCCGCGACCAGGACCTGAACGCCCAGACGGCGGACATCAGCGACCCGTCGGTCGCCGAGACGGTCGCCGGGCGCGACGTCCTCCTCATCATGTCTTCGGACGTGGAGGCGAACAAGGAGGCCGTCCGGAACGTCCGGGCGGCCGGCGACGACCACTTCATCGTCGTGCGCGCGAGCGACCCCGTCTCGGAGGACGAGCTAACGGACCTCGGGGCCGACGTGGTGGTCAACCCCTCCGAGGTCATCGCCCAGTCGGCGCTGCGGGCCCTCGAATCGGGCGAGTTGGAGTTCAACGCCCGCCGCCTCGCGGAGGTGGTCCGGGGGACCGAGGGGACGATGGCCATCGTCACCCACGACAACCCCGACCCGGACTCCATCGCCAGCGCGGTGGCGC
>CAZPIG010000132.1:0-7246 GCA_964586205.1 uncultured Halobacteriales archaeon
GCGCTCCTGCACGGCCTCGCCGCCCACGCGAGCGGCCTCCCGGCTCGCGGACCGCTACGGGTCGGCGAGCCTGAGCGCGGCCCGGAGCAGCTCGAGCGCGCGGACGTTCGCCTCGAGGAGGGCGATGACGGTCGGGATGGCGTGGTCGTCGGCGAACCGCAGCAGCTCCACCGGCCGCGGGGGCCGCGGCAGCCCAAACGGTCCGCGACGCGGCCGCGGGGCGACGTCGTCCCGGAGCGCCTCGAGGGAGGCCGCGAGGTCCGCCGCGGCCGCGGCGAGGTCGTCGGCCGCCGGCTCGTCGCCTGCGGCGGCGTCATCCGCGCGGCCGGCGTCGTCGCCCGCACGGTCGTCTGCGTCGTCCATGCGGGGCCGTTGGCGCTTGCCGACCAAAAGGGTGACCGTCGGAGACCCCCATCGGTCCCACCGCGGCCACCGAGCGTGGTAATCGAGGCTCCGGTACCGAAAATTTTTATAGCATGTAGTATCATATTTTACCGAAGATGGGTACGGAGGCTTCGGTGGACGACCACGAGACGGCCGAACTGGCCCGCAGCCTCGCGGCGATGAAGCGCAGCGGCTGCTGGCTGCTGGTCGCCGGCCGTGCGGCCGGCCACGAGCACGGCCGCGCCTGCGAGCGGCTGCTCGGCGAGGCGGACGAGTGCCCGCGCCGGCGCGTGCTGGTCGAGGCCGCCCCGGACCGGGCCGACGCTCCCGGCGGAGTCGGGCCGGACGCCACGCGCATCGCGGTCGCGGGCGGGCAGGTCCGCCAGACCGGGGCGGTCGCGTCCCGGCCGTCCGGCGGTCCCGGCGTGGGCGGCCCGGACGAGGGGGTCCCGCGGACGGACCTGCCGGGGCTGGCCGACGCCTGCGTCTCGGAGGTCACCGCCATCGAGCGGACCGCGGACCTCGCGCCGGCCGAGTTACGGTTCTGCGTCGACTCGCTCGTGCCGCTGGTCGAGGCCAACGACGTAGACGCCGTCGCGTCGCTGGTCGAAACGGTCGGCGAGCGGGTCCGGGCAGCCCGGGGGATGGGCCACGTCCACCTGCCGGTCGCCCGCGACAGCGACGCCGTCGAGCGTCTCCGGCCGCTGTTCGACGCGGTCGTCGAGGTCCGTGGCTGCGCCGGTCGGGTCGAGCACCGCTGGCACGTCCGGACGGCCGACGTGACCAGCGGCTGGCTGGAGCTGTAGGCCGCGCTTCTCCGGGGGCGAAGTGACGAGCGAGCGGGGCCTCTCCCGGGGAGGGACTGAGCGGCATTCCGCGGGCCTACCGCCGCACGTACCACACCCCGAACCCGACCAGCAGCGCCACCAGCCCGCCGAGGAAGAACAGCAGGCCGGGCGACTGCGCGAGCGTCGCGACGTCGAGGCCCATCCCGCCCCCGGAGGCGACGGTGTCGGTCGCGGTGGTCAGGTCGGTTGGGGTTCCCGTCGGCGCGGGGGTCGACGTGACCGACCCCGCCGTCGCCTGGGGCGCTTCGGTCGCGGCGGGCGTGGCCGTCGCGTTCGCGGCCCCGTCCACCTCGACGCCGACGTCGGGGTCCGACGAGTCGGTCCGGGTCGCCAGCGGCCCGACGACGCGCTCGACGACGAGGCTGGCGAGCGCGAGCACGCCGACCGAGCCGATGAGGCGCTTGACGGCCGTCTCGAGGCCGGTCGTCTGCTCGTCGCTGCCGGCGTAGACCACGAGCGGCCGCGCCGTCGGGCCGTACACCTTCATCTCGCGGCCCTTCTCGGAGTAGACGGTGTCGACCACCTCGACTAGCTCGGCCCCCTGGAGCTTCTCTAAGTGGTACTGGACGTTCTGGACGGACGTGTCGGTGCGCTCGGCGAGCGCCGAGGCCGACGCGGGGTCGTCGTACAGGGCGTCGAGGATGGCCCGGCCGGTGTCCGACCGGAGGGCCGCGAGCAGGTCGTCGGCAGCCTCGCTGTCGACGCCGACCACCAGCGGGTCGGGGTCGTCGACCGCCGAGGTGTCGGGCCTGGAGGGCAGGAGGTCGACCATGTGGGTGCCAATTGCCGGGTGGCGCTAAGAACCTTGTCCATCGTCCGGCCGGAGGTGCGCGCCCGTCGGGAGCCGGAACCAATCCTTAACAACTTCGCGCGCCTCGATTAGTACATGAGCGTCGTCAGCGTCTCGATGCCCGACGAACTGCTCGACCGCATCGACGAGTTCGCGGAGGACCACGGCTACACCGGACGCAGCGAGGTCGTCCGCGAGGCCTCCCGGAACCTCCTCGGGGAGTTCGACGACCGGAAGCTGGCGGACCGCGACCTCATCGGCGTGGTCACAGTCCTCTTCGACTACCAGTCCTCGACGGTCGAACAGCGGATGATGTCGCTGCGCCACGAGCACGACGACCTCGTGACCTCGAACGTCCACAACCACGTCGGCGACCGCTACTGCATGGAGCTGTTCGTCCTCGAGGGGACCCTCGAGGACGTCTCGTCGTTCGTCGGGAAGGTCCGGGCGACCCGGGACACCCTCTCGGTGGACTACTCCGTGATTCCGGTCGACGACATCGGCGCGCTGGCGGAGTGACGACGGCGGAGTCGGGACGGACGTCGCCGCCTCGGACGGACCCGTTCCCGCGGGCGGGCGTCAGCGAGCTGCCGCTACAGCCGGTCCACGACGGCCGCGGCGACCTCGCCGGTCGTCGCGTCGCCGCCGAGGTCCGGGGTCCGGGGCCCGTCGGCGAGGACCGACTCGACGGCGTCGCGGACCCGGGCCGCGGCCTCCGGCTCGTCGAGGTGCTCCAGCAGCATCGCGGCCGAGAGGACGGCTGCGGAGGGGTTCGCGACGCCCTCCCCGGCGATGTCCGGCGCGGTCCCGTGCACCGGCTCGAACAGCCCGCCCTCCGAGCCGACGTTCGCGCTCGGGAGCAGCCCCAGCCCGCCGACCAGCCCGGCCGCGAGGTCCGAGAGCACGTCGCCCGCGAGGTTCGGGCAGACGATTACCCCGTAGTCCTCGGGGTGGGTCACCAGGTGCGTCGCGAGCGCGTCCATCAGAACCGCGTCGTACTCCACGTCGAACGCCTCGCCGACCGCTTCGGCGGTTTCGAGGAACAGCCCGTCGGTCGTCTCCATCACGTTGGCCTTGTGGGCTATCGTCACGCGGTCGTAGCCCTCCTCGACCGCGTACCGGAAGCCGAACTCCGCTACCGTCCGCGACGCCTCCCTCGTCACCACCCGCGTCAGCGTCGTCACGCCGTCGGCCACCTCGCTCCCGACGCCCGCGTACACACCCTCAGTGTTCTCGCGGACGAAGACGAGGTCGGTTTCGGGCTGCAGGGCGTCCACGCCGGGGTACGCGCGGGCGGGCCGGACGTTCGCGTACGAGCCGACGGCCTCCCGGAGCGGGAGGACGACGTCGGCCGCCGTCTCCCCGGCCGCGCCGAACAGCGTGGCGTCGGCCGCGGCGGCCGCCTCGCGGGTGGCCGCCGGGAGCGCCTCGCCCGTCTCCCTCTCGACGGCGTCGCCGGCGCGCGCCTCGGTGAACGCGAGGTCCACGTCGAGCGCTTCGAGGACCCGCACCGCGGCGGGTATCACCTCCCGGCCGACGCCGTCGCCGGGGATCACGGTTATCCGGTGGCTCATACCGGACCGACCTCGTGGGTCATGGCGGACGTTCGGCGCGCGGGCGAGAAGAGGGTGTCGGCTGCACGACGTCGAACTTCGCTCTATTCGAGCAGAGGTACTGTCAACATTAGCTTCGACGGACTGACCGAACCACCGTCGGGCGGGACTGAAAGGGGCGACACGCTCGGCGACGGCGGCCGACGCAAGCACTGGAGGCGCGAACGAAGTGAGCGCCGAAGCGCGCAGCGAGGCCCCCGAGCCGAGCGTGTCGGGGCTTTCGAGGACACTATAAGGGCCGAGACGCGCCTTCCAGGGGACTTCGAAAGCCCCCAGTCGCTGGACTCGCGCGCCTCGCTGCGCTCCTCGCCCCTCACTCACTCCGTTCGCTCGGGCTGCGGTGTCGTGCGGCGCGCCCGAGCGCGCGCCGCACGGCCTGCGAGGTCCGTCGGACCTCGCTCTGCTTGCGTCGTCCGGGCGGGGTCGAGCGACCGGCCCCTTTCAGTTCCGGCGAGCGAGCTCGCCGACGTTCGGCTCACTTCGTTCGCCGAACTCCCACCCGACGGTGGTCTGTAGAGTCAGCCATCGCTAAAGCTGACACCACTCCCGAACGGACGCCCGAGCAGCTACGCCGCCGTCTCGACGTCTTCGTTCCCGCCGTCCCCGTTCCCGATGCCCTCGTGAACGACGAACTCCGCGGCGTTCACCACGTAGTGAGCCACGACCACGACCAGTAGGCTCCCGGTGGCCACGAACGCGGCCGCGAGCGCCAGCCCGAGCGCACCGGTCACGACCACGCCGACCCGGCCCTGCGCGCCGTGGGCGAGCCCGAACAGGACGCTCGACGCGAGCGCGGCCAGCCACGCCGGCACGCCGAGGCCCGCCACGGGCGCGCCCACGAGCGCCGCGCGGAACAGTAGCTCCTCGAACCCCGCGACCAGCGGGAGGACGACGACCAGCAGCACGACCCACCCGCGGGGGGTCGTCGGGGCCAGTCGCTCGCGGAGGCGCTCGGCGTAGACGAGCGCCGACTCGTCGACCGCCCGCGCGGCCGCCTCGCTGGCGAGAAAGAGGCTCGCGCCGAGCACGACGCCGGTCCCGACGGCCCCAACGCCGACGGCCTCCGGCCCCACGCCCAGCGCCGCGCGCGGCACGCCGGCCAACCACGCGGCAGCGACCACGACGGCCCCGACGACCCCCTGGGTCACGGTGACGTTGGCGACCAGCACCCGCGTCGGTATCCGCTCGGGCCCCTCCTCGCCGGTCAGGAGGTCGGCGGACGCGCGGGCGAGCGCGACCACGACGAGGGCGAGCAGGCCGGTCGCGACGACGAAGGGGGTCCAGGCTGGAGCCACGGCTCGGGACGAGAAGTCGGAGCACGGCGGGAAAGAACTGTCGAGAGCGGGACGGAGTGGAGACGCTACTGCGGGCTCGGACTGCCCTCGGGACTCACTGCGCCGCCTTCGAGCGCCGACCCGGTGATGTTCTTCAGCCGGTCGATGAGGCCGTCCTTCTCGGGCTCGCCCTCCAGCGCGACGTCGAGGACCTCGCTGAGGTGGCTGACGGGGATTATCTCTATCATCTCCTCGTACTCGTCCTCTATCATCACGTCCTGCTCGTTGGCCTTGGGGATGATGATGCGCTCGATGCCGGCCTTCGCGGCCGCCTCTATCTTGTGGGTGACCCCGCCGACGGGGAGCACGTCGCCCCGCACCGACAGCGAGCCGGTCATGGCGAGCGCCTGGTCGACCGGCACGTCCTCCAGGGCCGAGATGACGGCCGTGGCCACGGTGATGGACGCCGAGTCGCCGTCGACGCCCTCCTGGCCCGCCTGGACGAACTGGATGTGGATGTCCCGCTCGGAGATGTCCTCGTCGCTGAACTTCTTGATGATTGCGCTGACGTTCTGGACGGCCTCCTCGGCCATCTCCTTGAGCTGGCCGGTGGCGATGACCTCGCCGCCCTCGCCCTGTCGCGGCGTGACCTCCGCCATCACCGGCAGCATGATGCCGGAGTCGCCGCCCATCACGGCCAGCCCGTTGACCCGGCCGACCGCCGAGCCGTCGCTGACCTTCAGCTCGTAGTCCTTGCGGCGCTCGATGATGGTGTCGGCGAGCTGTTGCTCGATGCTGCGCGAGCGCTTCTTGGCCTCCAGGACGTCCTGGCGGGTCGCCTCGTCGCGGTCCTCCGCGCGGGCGATGTCGCCCGCCACGCGGACCAGCCCGCCGAGGTCCCGCAGCTTCAGCGTCAGGTGGTCCTTGCGGCCCGAGCGCCGCTTGGCCTCGAGGACGATCTCCTCCATGGCGTCGCGGCCGAACGGCGGCAGCCGGCCGTCCTTCTCTATCTCCTGGGCCACGAAGCGGGCGTACTTGCGGCGCATCTCGGGGGTGTCCTGGATGGTGTCGTCCATGTACACCTCGTAGCCGTAGCCCTTGATGCGGCTCCGCAGCGCGGGGTGCATGTTCTCCATCGCGTCGAGGTTGCCCGCCGCGACCATCACGAAGTCACACGGGACGGGCTCGGTCTGGACCATCGCGCCCGAGGAGCGCTCGCTCTGGCCGGTGATGGAGAACTGGCCCTCCTGGATGGCCGTCATCAGCTTCTGCTGGCTGCGGATGTCGAGGGTGTTTATCTCGTCGACGAACAGCACCCCCTTGTTGGCCTTGTGGATGGCCCCCGCCTCCACGCGGTCGTGGCTGGGCGTCTCCATGCCGCCCGACTGGAAGGGGTCGTGGCGGACGTCGCCCAGCAGCGCGCCGGCGTGGGCCCCCGTCGCGTCCTCGAAGGGGGCCGTCTTCGTGTCGGCGTTGTTGACCAGGAGGTTCGGTATCATCGCGTCGCTGCCCCGGCTGCCGTACCGGAACGCGAGGTAGATGATGCCCGCCGCGAGGATGCCGAGGAGGATGTTCCCGACGATGAGGAGGGCGTAGCCGATGACCACGGCGATGATGATCCACATCAGGAACGACCGCATCTTGTTGCGCTTGCGCGCCTCCTCCTTGTGGGCCTCGATTATCTGCTCGCCCTTGCCGCCCGGGACGGTCCGGACCTTCGGCTCGTTGCCGTCGTCGGGGTTGTGGTAGACGAGCACGTCCTGGAGGTCCTCGCGGGGCAGCAGCTCGCTCATCGCCTTCGCGAGCAGGGACTTGCCGGTCCCGGGCGAGCCGATCATCATCACGTGGCGGCGCTGCTTTGCGGCCTTCTTCACCACGTCCCGGGCGTGGTCCTGTCCGATGACCTGGTCGACCAGCCGGTCCGGCACCTCGATGCCGGCGGAGCTACCGACCTCCAGCCCCCCGAGCAAGTCGTCCTCGGCGGCTTCCTCGTCGAACTCGCCCTCGATGTCGCCGCCGAACTCGACGTCGTCGAGCGTCTCCTCGTGGCTCTCTTCGGGAGTCTCCTCGCGCCCGTCCTCGAGGGTCTCCTCGCTGTCGTCGGCAGGGAGCCCGTCCCCGGTTCCGTCGTCGGTGTCGGGCCGGGCGGGCGGGTTCGCGCCGTCGCCCTCGGGGGCGTCGGACCCGCGCCCGTCCCCGGCTTCGGTTTCGTCACTCATTGCGCGCGTCGTTAATTCCGTGGAAGGCTGCGCGACTGATATACTTTCCCCCTCGGAAGCCGGTCGTGCACGGCCCGAAATCGACGGATAGCTGCCGGTTCGCGGGGGTTCGGGTTCG
>CAZPIG010000133.1:0-7234 GCA_964586205.1 uncultured Halobacteriales archaeon
ACGAACTTCGCGCTCGCGGTCTTGCCCGTCCCGGTCTTGCCGTAGATGAGGATGTTCGACGGCGTCTCCCCGCGCAGCGCGGCCACGAGGATGGTCGCCATCTCGTTTATCTGGTCGTTGCGGTGCGGCAGCTTGTGCGGCGTGTACGACGGCCGGAGGACCTCCTTGTTCTCGAAGATGGGAGCCCCCGAGAGCAGGTCGTCGAACAGCCCCTGGTTGTCCGCCTCGGAGTCCTCGAGGACGGACTCGGCGGGGTCGAACTCCGCCAGCGACGACTCGCCGGGGTCGTCGCCCACGGACGACTCGGCGGCGTCGACATCCGTCGCTGGGTCTACGCTCGCCGACGAATCGGCGTCTGCCGACGAATCGACCTCCGGCACCGACGACTCGCCGCTCGCGGTCGCGTCCAGTTCGCGGTCGTGTTCACCCATGTGTGTCGTGCCAGCCCCTTCGTTTCTATTGGAGGACGCCCGAACGATACCCGAGAGCCCGGAATCCGCCCCGATACCTCCGGAAACGGACGGCAAGCGGCTGTCAGCGCGTCCAGTTGATGCACCCGAAGCCAAGGTCGACCACGGTCTTAAAGCTGTCCCTCCATCGGTCCGCCGTCGAAAGCACCTCCTAGCCTGCGGCGGAATCGCCGCCGTCGCGGCCCCGTCGCGCCCGACGGCCGCGGACGACGCTCCGTGAGTACCCCGCCGTCGAGGCGTCTATCGGCTGTATTATCCGCCTTACTCCACTGCACGGTGAGCTTACTCCAGGTCTTCCCACAAATTCGGACCCGCATCAAGAATCCATCGATTGTCCGCGCCCGCTCGACCGTAGCTCGGGTGCCGGGGAGGCCCCCACCCCCCCGTTTCAATTGGAGACTGGAGCGGCACGGGGGCGGTCGACGGTTCCTGGTATCCGGTACCTTTATTGGCATATATATCCAACCATATCCGCAATAGACCCCGAGCGTTTCCTAGTAGGTCGAAGTTGCTGTAAACTAGAGCGTCGGCGCGGAACCCCGTCGTCGCCGGCTTCCAGTCGAAACGGGGGGGTTCCCCTGTCGCCGCACGGTCGGTCCTCCGTCGAAGGACGGATCGGAGTCCCGTCGGCAAGTCAGCCAAAGCTCCGTCGAAAGGCTGGTCGAACCCCCGTCGAAAAGCCAGCCAAAGCTCCGTCAAGGGACCGACCGAAACTCCGTCGAAAGGCCGGCCGAAGCCGTGCGCCACTATCTAACATTCGACAGATGTCTGACGTAGCCTTAAGTGAGTACGAATCGCTGTGGTCGCCAAGGCACCTCGTGGCGTCGTCGTCGCGAGGGCGGAGGCCAGGATGGGACTCATCACCGAACTGAAATCGAGCGTCGCCCGGGTGGGCGACCGACTGTTCGCGGGCGAGGAACCGACCCGCATCGGCATCTACGGGCCGCCGAACGCGGGCAAGACGACGCTCGCGAACCGCATCGCGAACGACTGGACCGGCGAGGACGTCGGCGTGGAGAGCCACGTCCCCCACGAGACCCGGCGGGCGAGCCGCAAGGAGAACGTCGAGATAAAGCGCAACGGTAGCTCGGTCACCATCGACATCGTCGACACGCCCGGCGTGACGACGAAGGTGGACTACGAGGAGTTCCTCGAGTTCGAGGAGATGGACGAGGAGGCGGCCATCGAGCGCTCGCGGGAGGCCACCGAGGGCGTCGCCGAGGCGATGCACTGGCTGCGCGAGGACGTCGACGGCGTCATCTACGTCCTCGACAGCGCCGCGGACCCGTTCACGCAGGTCAACACGATGATAATCGGCATCGTCGAGAGCCGCGACCTGCCGGTGCTCATCTTCGCGAACAAGGTGGACCTCGCGGAGTCCTCGCCCCAGCGCATCCGCAACGCCTTCCCGCAGCACGAGACGGTCCCCATCTCGGCTCTGGAGGGGGACAACATGGACACCGCCTACGACGAGATAGCCGGGGAGTTCGGGTGATACGATGGCGGAGCTAGAGGACCCCGGCGTCCAGATCGACCTCATCAGCGGCGAGCGGATGGACCGGATGGCGAGCATGGAGAAGGTCCGGATGATACTCGACGGCGTCCACGAGGGCAACATCGTCGTCCTCGAGCGCGGCCTGTCGCCGGACGAGGAGAGCCGCCTCGTCGAGGTGACGATGACCGAGATCGACCCGGACGGCTTCTCCGGCATCGAGATAGAGACCTACCCGCGTACCGGGGGCTCCGACGGCGGCGTCCTCGACCGGCTGATGGGCAGCGAGGACGCGTCGCGGCTGACGGTCATCGGCCCGGCGGACCGCCTCGAGACGCTGCACAAGGACGAGTCGGTCATCAGCGCGTTCGTCTCGGGGGACTGACCCGTGCCCCACCAGTGCACCGCCTGCGGACGCGGCTTCCCGGATGGCTCGAAGCAGATGCTGTCGGGGTGTCCGGACTGCGGCGGGAGTACCTTCCAGTTCCTCCCCGACGGCGGGCGGGTCGTCAGCGAGCCGTCCGGTGGTGGCGCTGTCGGGTCGTCCGGCGGCGCTGTCGGATCGTCCGGCGGCGCTGTCGGATCGTCCGACGGCACCGTAGCGGCCGGAGGGGCCAGCTCCGGCGACGGGGGTCGCGGCCCGGTCGGTCGCGTCGCGACCACCATCGGCGACTGGGTGGCGGCGGCCGGCTCCGCGGACGAGGGGTCCCGAGCCAGTGCGGAGGAGTCCCCCGAAACCGACCGCGAGGGGTCCGTCCCCGACCGCGAGGCGGTCCTCGTCGACGACTCCGGGGCCGAGAACGACGCCCAGGCGGCCGCGCGCGGCTCGCTACCCGGCCCGGCCCGGCTGCTCGGCGACCCTGGAGGCGAGGAGGCCGGCGGAGACGAGACCGAGACCGACGGAGACGAGACCGATTACCACGCGAGCGCGCGCGCGAGCACTGTCGACACCGCTGACCCGGCCGCGAACGGCGGCCCGGTCGGGACCGAGGGACCGGTCGCCGAAGGAGCCGCCGCGGACGTCGACGGAGTCCGGACGGCGGCCGACGGGGGCGGTGCGGTGGCGGGGGCCGCCGATGGCGAAACGGAACGCGGGGCCGACCCGGAGGCCAGGGGAGATGCCGACGCGAACGCCGGCGCGGACGTACAGACCGATTCCGACGCGGCGGACGTCGAAGTGGACCCCGAAACCGTCACCGACGCGCTGGACAGCCAGTTCGAGAGCATCCGCATCGTCGCACCCGGGCAGTACGAGCTGAACCTCTGGGAGCTGTTCGACCGCGAGGAGCACGTCATCGCGGTCCGCGAGAACGGCCGGTACGTCATCGACGTGGCCGAGGCGCGGCTGGACGGCGAGTAGCCGCTTCGGCGACAGCCCGACCCTCCTCTATCAACCCCGGAGCACTTTATCGACCGGCTCCCTCGATTCCGTCTCGGCCTAGCCTTCGATTTCGCCTCCGCGTGGTTCGCTACGGAGCTCCCGCGAGTTCCAGAGGTGCCGGTGAAACTATGTACCCGGGGTCGAAGCGTAGCCGTGTGACGCGTCCACTGAAGCGCCGGAAGGTTCTGCAGACGCTGTCTCTCGCGGGCGGGGTTTCGCTGGCAGGCTGTAATCTGTTCACGAACGACCGTGCCAGCGACGGAGCCAGCACACCGGACACGGATTCGACCTCGACCACCGACGTACGAGTGACGGATACTCGCACCACGACGCCGACTGGTGAGTCCGCGACGGCGGCCCCGACTGCTGGAACCGCGACGACGGACCCGACTGACGACTCCACGACGGCGGACCCGAGTGACGGGACCGCGACCGGGGACCCGAGTGACGGGACCGCGACGGCGGCCCCGACCGACGGGTCGGCGTCGACCGTCTCCGTGTCGAACGTCGCCGTCGAACCGTCGACCGTTCGACAGGGAGGGACAGTCACCGTCCGGGTCACCCTCGACAGCACCGACGGGACTGCTGCTCCGCACACGCTTCGGCTCAGCAGTGACGAGACCGTCCTCCGGCGCAGGCGTCTCGCCCTCGGGAACTCCTCGACGGTCGAATCGTCGTTCACCGTCGGGTGTGACGAGGCCGGACGCCGCCAGTTCGCCGCGGACGGCCAGCAGGCCTCGGTCACGGTCGAGCAGTACCCGCAGTCGTTCGTCGAGGTCGAGGGAACCGACTTCACGCTCGACGGCGAGCCGTTCCCGGTCGTCGGCACCAACAACACCTACCTCCACCACAAGACCCGGAAGACGGTCGACGAGGTCTTCCGCGACGCCGCGGACGTGGGACTGAACACCATCCGCGTCCTGATAAACGGCGCTGGCACCGAGGTCGGCTACTGCCGGGAGTTCGCCTGCGGCCGCTCGCAGTACGGCCTCCAGCCCGCCCGGCGCGAGTACGACGAACCGTCCTTCCGGCGGCTCGACTACGTCGTCGCGACCGCGAAGCGACACGGCATCCGGCTGATTCCCTCGCTGATCACGCTCGGCCCCGGCGGGATGGAGGCGTACGTGAACTGGGTCGACGGAGCCGAAACGCTCGACGACTTCTACACGAACAGCGAGTGCCGGGCCATCTACCGCGACTACCTCGAGCACGTCCTCACCCGGGAGAACACGATTACCGGACTCGCCTACCGCGAAGACCCGACGATACTGTGCTGGGAGCTGGCCAACGAGCCGGAGCTCTCCGACGGTCCCCCGTACGGAGAGCCGCTGCAGGACTGGCTGGCCGAGATGGCGACCCACGCCAAGTCCATCGACCCGAACCACCTGGTGTCGGCCGGGCTCATCGGGTGGAACGACGCTGACACCGAAGCGGACTACCTGGCGTGCTACGAGCCGGATGCGCTCGACGCCGCGTCGACCCACATGTACTACGACGCGTCCGGCATCGACGACTGGGTCGCCCGCCACGCCGGCGGCGTCCACGAGCAACTCGGCAAACCCCTGTACGTCGGTGAGTTCGGGTGGGACGCCACTCGCACCGAAGACGACTACGAACGCCAGCTAGCGAACCGCCACGACGGATTCCGACGGTGGTACGACCAGTTCGCCCGCCACGACGTGGCCGGGTCGCTGGTCTGGTTCCTCCTCGGCCACCTCGACGACGGCAGCCGGTATCCGGACCACGACGGCTTCGGCATCTACGCCCCGGAAGACGAGACCACCATCGAAATCATCCGGAACGCTGCGGAACGATTCGGCACGACGGGAGCGAACCGATGACCGACGCCACCTGGCCGGGCTACCAGTACGACGCCGCGAACACGGGCGCTAGCACCGCCACGGGACCGACCGGGACCGCGTCGGTCGCCTGGGAGTCGGGGTCGTCGTTCGAGGTCGTCGGGTCCCCGGCCGTGGCCGACGGCACGCTCGTCACCGGCGCTCTCGACGGCAGGGTCTTCGGCCTCTCGACCGAGACGGGCGAATCCCGCTGGACGTTCGAGACCGACGGCCGGATCTGGGCGTCGCCGGCCATCCACGACGGCGTCGTCCACGTCGGCGGTCGGGACCACGACTACTACGCGCTCGACCTGACGACCGGGCGGGAGCAGTGGCGGCTGACCACCGGTGGTCCGATAGAGTCGTCGCCGACGATTGCCGACGGCGTGGCGTACGTCGGGAGCAACGACGGCAACTGCTACGCGGTCGACGCGACCACGGGAGTCCACCACTGGACGTACGCCGCCGACAGCCGGGTCTGCACCACGCCGGCCGTGGCGGACGGGCTCGTCTTCGCCAGCAGTTGGCACGGGAGGCTGTTCGCACTCGACGCCGCGACCGGCGACGAGCAGTGGACGGTTCGGCTGGGGACGGTCGTCGCGGCCGCGCCGACGGTGGCCGACGGCCGCGTGTTCGTCGGCGACGCGGGCGGGACGCTCCACGCTCTCGACGCCGCGACCGGGGAGGAACGCTGGACGCTCGACGTCGAGAGCGGAATCGTCGCGTCGCCGGCCGTGGCCGACGGCGTCGTCTACGTCCCGTGCGGGAACACGGAGCCGGCGTTCACGCCGGTGGACGGGCCAGGTCCACTCGTCGCGGTGACGGCCAGTGACGGCACCGAGCGCTGGCGGACCGGCACCCCGGACGGTGACGTCGCACCGCGGCCGTGGTCCGGACCGATAGTAGCCGGCGACACGCTGTACGTGGGGTCGGCCAACGACGTGACCTTCGCGTTCGACGCCACGGATGGCTCGGTACGCTGGCGGCGGCAACGCACCCCCGTGTTCCCGTGGGCGACTCCGGCAGTCGCGGACGGGACGCTGTTCGTCAACAACCAGTACGAGGGCACGGTGGCCCTCCACTGACTGGTGGCGGGAGTCGGACGACCGGGAACTGCTGTTCCCTCCACCGCTCCACGCCGCGTCGAACCGGCAGCCCTCCCGGAGAAGGAAAGCGTTTACCGGGCGGTCGCACAAGCCGGAGAGGATGGCCGGCTCCGTCCGCGAGCGCGTCCAAAGCGTCCTGATGTGGTTTCCCGCCGCCCTCGCCGGTCTCGGCGTCGTCGACCGCCGGAAGGGCGAGGAGGCGTTCGACCTCGCCGTCCCGGCGATGGTCACGGGCGCGATGCGGACCCTCCTCCGGACGGCCGACTTCTTCATGGTGAGCCTCGCCGTCGGCAGCGCCGGCGTCGCCGCCCTCGAGCTGGGCTTCCAGTACTACTTCATCCCGTTCGGGCTGGCGCTGGCGCTGACCAGCGGCACCATCAGCGTCGTCTCGCGGTTCAAGGGCGCTGGCGACCACGCCGAGGCGAACTTCGCCATCAAGCAGTCGCTCTGGCTGTCGCTGCTGCTCGCGGTGCCCATCACGCTGGCGACGTGGGTGTACGCCCGCCCGATGATAGACCTCCTGACGGACAACCAGGACACCATCCGGCTGGGCGCGCGGTACCTGCAGATCGTCATGCTGGCGGTGTCGTTCCGCTTCTGGAGCATGATAGCCGCGCGGGCGCTCGCGGGCGCGGGCGACACCCGGACGCCCATGTACGTCCGGCTCGTCACGCTGCCGACGAACATCGCGCTGAACGCGGTGCTCATCTTCGGGCTGTGGGTGTTCCCGCGGCTCGGCGTCGAGGGCGCGGCGTGGGGCACCACCATCGCCAACACGCTCGCCGCCGTCATCTTCTTCGCGGTCCTGCTGTCGGGCCGCTGGGACGTCCAGATACGGCTCGGCGGCAAGCAGTGGGACACGGACCTCGCTGCGGAGCTCGTCCGGGTGAGCCTCCCGCTCGCGGGCACGCGGCTGTCGCGGACCTTCGGGCGGTTCCCGTTCCTGT
>CAZPIG010000134.1:0-7134 GCA_964586205.1 uncultured Halobacteriales archaeon
CGCGGCTGCTGGCCCTCCGGCGGCCGCTGGCCGTCGCGCCGGGCGGTGCCGCCCGCGGCGGCGCTGCGCTCGGTCCACGCCACCTCGGCCGGCGGGTCCGCCGGCGGTGCGGGGCTGGCGAACCCCAGCGCGACCGTCTCGCCGGTGGCGACAGTCCCCTCGTAGCCGCCGTCGTCCCACCCCGCCTCGGGGACGCCCTCCCGGCGCGGGGGCCAGACCGGCCCCTCCAAACGGCTGGCGACCCGGACCCGGCGGTCGACCGCGCCGTCGTTCTCGACCCGGCACTCGACGAGCGAGACGCCGCCGCGCTCGGCGACGCTGCACTCCAGGGTGACCATGGGCCGGCCTGGTCCCGTTCTGGCCCTTGAAGTTCAGGGCGACGAAGGGGAAGGTCGAGATAGGACGTCTGGAAGTGGTTGCACTGAATCCTTGGCACTCGGAAGCCCCGGCGCGCTCGGCTCGGGGGGCGCTCGCGGCCCCTCGGCCGCTCGCGCGCTACGCGCTCGCTGCGGTCCTCGTTCACTCCCTCCGGTCGTTCACTGCGGTCCTTGCGTCGCCCGCCGTCGCCGAGCGCGCCGTCGGAGCAAGCTCCGACGAGCCCCCGCTCGCTTCGCTCGCGAGGACGCCGCCCCTTCCGAAGTCCCACCCCTGATGGATGGTCAATCGGCAATAGCCAGCCATTCGAACGCGGTATCTCGACACCACCGAGCAGCCGAGACGCAACGACTTTTCGCCCGCCCCGCCCACCGGTCCCCATGACCGACGACTCCGGGGACCGCGACGACCGAGCGGACGACGAACGGCAAGCGAGCGACGCCGACGACCCGCTCGCGTGGGAGACGCTGGACTCCGAGACGGCCTACACCTGCCCGGGCTTCGACGTGGTCCACGACGAGGTCCGCCTCCCCGACGGCACCGAGGCGGACTACGACTACGTCTCCGAGCCCCACGCCGTCGTGGTGCTGCCGTTCGCCGCCGCGGACGGTGGCGACGCCAGCGACGAGTCAAACGAAGACGCGGCGGCCGACGCCCCCACGAACACTGACGGCCGCCGGGTGGTCGTCATCGAGGAGTGGCGGCAGGCCGTCGGCCGGGTCAACCGCGGGCTGCCGGCCGGCGGCGTCGAGGCGGGGGACGACGACCTCGCGACGGCCGCCCGCCGCGAGCTAGCCGAGGAGACCGGCTACGAGGCCGACGCCGTCTCCCACCTCGTCACGGTCGAGCCCGCGAACGGCATCGCCGACAGCGTCCACCACTACTACGTGGCCGAGGGCTGCACGCCGACCGCCGCGCAGGACCTCGACCACGACGAGTCCATCCGCGTCGCGGAGACGAGCTACGAGGCGCTCCGCGCGGCCGTGCTCGCGGGCGAGATTCGCGACGGACGGGCGGTGCTCGGGGTCTGCTACTACGAGCTATCGGGGTGAGACGACGAGTCGTCGTGGCGAAAGCTGGACGACGGCGGTCGATAGTGGTCCACAGTTTCATCCGTGAGGGCGGGACCAGACCGCCCCATGCGTCGAGGAACTACTCCGAGCCCGAACATCGGGTGTCGAAGCCCGGAGCCTGGGCATCGCCCGGACCCACACCCGCGCACCCCGCGACACCCAAAGCCTTTCACCGGTGTATTACAAGTAATACGCATGGCGACGGTGAGCGTTCGCGTGCCGGACGAGCTAAAGGAGCGGATGGACGAGCATCCGACGGTGAACTGGAGCGCGGTGCTCAGAGAGCAGATCGCCGCGGAGCTAGAGGCGATGGAGTCGCGGGACCTCGCGCGGGCGGTCCTCGTCAGCGAGCGCCTCAGCAACTCGGTCGACCCGGCCGACGCGCGCGCGGCCGACGCTGCCGGGACCGTCCGGGAGTGGCGGAAGGGGCGGTACGGGCCCGGCGGGGACCGAGACGGCGGGGCCAGCGCGGGACGCGATGGCGGACCCGGCGGGGAGCGCGATGGGTAATGCCACTCGGTCGGGCGACCGCGACTGGTCCCGCGGCCGTGATTCGGCGGGCGAGCGCGGTCCGTCGGACGACCGCGACCCGACCGACGACCGAGGCCCCATCGCCGACCGCGGCGCGTCCGGCGACCGCGAGCCCGTCGTCGTGGACGCCAGCGTGGTCGTGAAGTGGTACGTCCCCGAGCGAGACCACGAAGCCGCGCGAGCCGTCCGCGACGCCTACCTCGATGGCGTCGTGGACCTGCTCGCGCCCTCGCTACTGCCGTTCGAGGTCGTGAACGCGCTCCGGTACGCCGACCTCTTCGACGACGAGCAGCTCGAGGGGGCGGCGGCGACGCTCCCCGACTACGGCATCGAGTTCGTCCCGTTCCGCCGTCTCGACGCGGTTCCGGCCGCCGCGACGACCGCCGACACCTCGGTCTACGACGCGGCGTACCTCGCGCTCGCCGCGGCGCGGGACTGCCGGCTCTACACGGCCGACGAGCGACTCGTCGCGACCGTCGAGGCGACGCCGTACGCCTCCCACGTCGAGCACGTCCGGGAGGCCGACGGCGAGCACGACTCCAACTGACGATGCCGGCCTCGGTGGGTAGCCCACCAGCGAGGTCGGTCCGAAGCTTCTTCCGCGAGAGCGGGACCAAACAGCCCGTGTGCCGAGAAACGCTCCGAAACGGGACGCCGAACCACGACTCGAGCGACCAGCGGACATGTGGCGGAACATGTATCCGACCGGCGACGATATCCCCGCGCATGGCCGACGAGGGCCCCGCGAAGACGAAGGTGAGTGACAGCGGGATGGTCACCATACCCGCGGACGTACGTCGGCGACTCGACATCGAGGCCGGCGACGACCTCCGGTGGACCGTCCGCGAGGACGACACCCTCGAGGTCGAGGTGGTGCGCCAGCGATTCGGCGCGTTCGAGGGGGCGGCGAGCGCGCCGCTCGGCGGCGACAGCGTCGAGAGCCACGACCTCGCGGGGGCCGAGCGGAACGGGGACGGCTGATGCCCGCTGCACTCGTCGACAGCGTCGTGCTCGTCGACTTCCGCGACGAGGACGCGGGCGACCGTCACTCGCGGGCCCGCGACGTCGTCGGCGGCATCGACGGCGGCGACCTCCCGACGGGGCGCGTCACCGATTACGTCCTGCTGGAGACGATGAACTGGCTCCACGAGCGGGGAGCCCCCGGACTCGCGAGGGACACGTACGCGAGACTCCGCGATTCGGCCGGCTTCGAGGTGGTCCACACCGCCCAGAAGGACTTCTACACCGCCCTCGACGTGTTCGAGGCCTACGACCGCCTCTCCTTCGGCGACGCGACGACGGTGGCCTACATGCGACGGGCGGACCTCGACTACGTCTACTCCTTCGACGACGACTTCGACGGCGTGGACGGCGTCACGCGGCTCGCGACTGCCGAGGACCCGTTCGGTGCTTGAGTGGGTCCCACGTCTGGAGGACGGACGGCGAGCACGTCCGCGCGGCCGCCGAGCGGAACCCTTACCACCGGACGGGAGCCAACCAACGAGGAACGGACGGAGCGACGATGAGATGACAGGAGCAACGAGATGACGGGCGTGTTCGAGGTGCGCGCGTGGGACGCCGCTGGCCGACTCGGGGAGCTATCGGTCCCCCGCGCGGGCGTCACCGTCGAGACGCCGGCGCTGCTGCCGGTGGTCAACCCCAACGTCGAGACCATCGCGCCTGCCCGATTGGGCGACGACTTCGGCGCGGAGGTGCTCATCACGAACTCCTACATCGTCCACCGGACGGAGAACCTCCGCGAGGCCGCCCTCGACCGCGGCCTCCACGACCTGCTCGGCTTCGACGGGGCCGTCATGACCGACTCGGGGTCGTTCCAGCTAGCCGAGTACGGCGAGATAGACGTCACGACCGAGGAGATACTGGCCTTCCAGCACGAGGTGGGCTCCGACGTGGGGACGCCGGTGGACCTCCCGACGCCGCCGGACGCCGACCGCGAGCGAGCGGCGCGGGAGGTCGAGACGACCACCGAGCGCCTCGCCGTCGCCGAGCGCGTCGAGACGGGCGACATGCTGGTGACCGCGCCCGTCCAGGGGAGCACCTACCCGGACCTCCGCGAGGAGGCGGCCCGCCGGGCGTACGCCACCGACCTCGACGTGTTCCCGGTCGGCGGCGTCGTGCCGCTGCTGAACGACTACCGCTACGACGACGTGGTGCGGGCGACGATGGCCGCAAAGCGCGGGCTGGGTAGCGACGCGCCGGTCCACCTGTTCGGCGCGGGCCACCCGATGACGTTCGCGCTCGCGGCGGCGATGGGCTGCGACCTCTTCGACTCCGCGGCGTACGCCATCTACGCCCGCGACGGCCGGTACCTCACGCCGCGGGGGACCGAGCACCTCGCGGACCTCTCGCACCTGCCCTGTCCCTGCCCGGTCTGTGCCACGCGGACGCCCGACGACCTGCGGGGGCTCCCCGAGGACGACCGGGAGCGCCGGCTCGCCGAGCACAACCTCCACGTCTCGTTCGCCGAGATACGGCGCATCAGGGGGGCGATTCGCTCGGGCGACCTCCTCGAGCTGGTCGAGGCCCGCGCCCGCGCCCACCCGGCGCTGCTGGACGGGTACCGGACGCTACTAGAACACGCTCCCCAGATGGAGGCCACCGACCCGGCCTCGAAGGGCACCTTCTTCCACCTCTCCGCGGAGAGCGCGGACCGCCCGGAGGTGCTGCGCCACCACGACCGGCTCGACCGGCTCGCCGCCGGTCTGCCGGACGGCGACGTGCTGCTGACCGAGGGCGACCACGGCCCCCGCGACGGATACGCCGCCGTCTGGCGGGTCGTGCCGCCGTTCGGGCCGTTCCCGCGCGACCTCTCGGAGACGTACCCGCTGACGGCGGCGGTCCCCGAGCGCCGCTCGCGGCGCGCCGAGGAGCGCGCGGCGGAGGGCGTGGCGCGGCTGGTGGAGGCGGCGTCCGGCGACGCGGCGACGGCGGACGACGCGGCGCGGTTCACGCTGGCCCACCGCGGGTGGGCGGAGAGCGCGCTGGCGATAGTGCCGGACGGGGTGGCGTTGGTGGACGTCGGTGACGGGAGCGGAGGTGACAGGGAGTGATCACGACACAGGACGTTCTGCTGGTCTTCGACGCCGCAAACGAGCCGTTTCTGACCACCGCGGGAGTCGCCGAGGGGCTTCCGGTTTCGCGGGACGCCGTCTACCGTCGCCTCGAAACGATGCGCGAGCGGGGCCTCGTCGGAAAGAAGAAGGCCGGGGCTCGGGCCGTGGGGTGGTGGGCCGAGGTGGCACCGAGGCTGTCGTCCGAGGCGGCGGAGCGCGCGGACGCTGCAAACCGAGAGGACGCGATTCCGCTCGAGGAACTGGACGGCGAGCGGTCCCAGTAACGCCGCCGCAGTCCTCGTCTCCGCCGGACTCGCCATCCCCCCCCCCCCACTTCGCAGTCCCCAGCTTCGCCACCCTCGCCAATCCCCCTTCGCAGCCCTCCCGATTCCGGAACCGACGCCTTTACACGCCCGCCGGTCGGAGGTGTCGGTCCCGACGGTTCCCGCCGCACACCCGTAACGGAATCGGGACGCCATCCCTCCCCACCCCCTTCCAGAACCGAGACGCCTTCCACTTTCGGTATCCTTATCCCGGCCCCGGCCGAAGCCCTCGACATGGCCGAGACCACGGCGCTCGCCGCGGACCCCGACGCGCTGGCGGTGCTGAAGCTGCTGGCGCTGGAGGGAGCCCTCGACGGCGAGGCCAAGACGTCCTGCGGGAAGCTGGCGGAGCGGCTGGACGCCTCCAGCCAGACCGCCTCCCGCCGGCTCCAGCGCCTCGAAGCCGCCGGCCTCGTGGAGCGCGAGACCGTCAGCGACGGCCAGTGGGTCGCCGTCACCGACGACGGCGAGCGCGCGCTCCGCAGCGAGTACGAGGACTACCGGCGCATCTTCGAGCACGAGGCGACGGTGGAGCTGCGCGGCACCGTCACCGGGGGGATGGGCGAGGGCCGCCACTACATCTCGCTGCCGGGCTACATGGAGCAGTTCCGCGAGCGGCTGGGCTACGAGCCGTTCGCGGGGACGCTGAACGTCGACCTCGACGACGAGAGCGTCCGCCGGCGGTCGGCGATGGAGACCATCGACCGGACCCCCATCGACGGCTGGGAGGACGACGAGCGCACCTACGGACCCGCGGCCTGCTACCCCGCGGCGGTGGCGACCGCCGACGGCGAGGTGTACGACGGCGCGCACGTCATCGAGCCCGTGCGCACCCACCACGACGACGACCAGCTCGAGGTCATCGCCCCCGACGAGCTCCGGGACGAACTCGACCTCGCGGACGGCGACCACCTGACCGTCCGCGTCGGGGAGGACTGAGATGCGCCAGTCAGCCGCGGCCGACGTCGAGCGCGCCGTCGCGGCCCTCGGGGCCGGCGAGCCGGTGCTGGTCCACGACGCCGCCGACCGCGAGGGCGAGGTGGACGTCGTCCAGCACGCCGCGGCCGTCGAGCCCGCCGACCTCGCGCGCCTGCGCAACGACGCGGGCGGGCTGGTCTGCGTCGCGCTCTCGGCGGGCGTCGCCGACGCCTTCGGGCTGCCCTTCGTCGCGGACGCCGTCGACCACGCCGCGACCGAGGACCACGACCTCTCCTACGACGACCGCTCGTCGTTCTCGCTGTCGGTGAACCACCGCGAGACGGAGACGGGCGTGACGGACGCCGACCGCGCCCGTACGGTGCGGGCGCTCGGCGCTGCGGCCGCGGAGGTGGCGGCGTCGTGGGAGGCGACGGCGGGCGTCGGTGGCGATGGTGTCGAAGACGCCGACAGCCCCGGGACCGTCGCGGTCGCGGACGGCAACGGTCGGACGGGCGGCCCCGACCACGCCGCCGACTTCGCGGCCACCTTCCGGTCGCCCGGTCACGTCCACCTGCTGCGGGCCGCCGACGGCCTGCTCGGCGAGCGGCGGGGCCACACGGAGCTAGCCGTCGCGCTCGCCGGGGCCGCGGGGCTCGCACCCGCGGTCGTCCTCGCGGAGATGCTCGACGACGAGACGGGCGGCGCGCTCTCGACGGCCGACGCCCGCGCGTACGCCGAGCGCCACGGGCTGGTCTACGTCGAGGGCAGCGACGTGGTGGCGGAGCTGGGGTAGGCCGGAGTCCGGCCCAGTCGCCGGTGAGACAGGCCGGCGATACCGTC
>CAZPIG010000135.1:0-6998 GCA_964586205.1 uncultured Halobacteriales archaeon
GCCAGCGCGTCAATCCACCGTGGGGCGGGACTGAAAGGGGCGGCGCTCTCGGCGACGGCGGCCGACGTAAGCACCACAACGAACGACCGGAGGGAGTGAGTGAGGAGCGTAGCGAGGCCCCCGAGCCGAGAGCGTCGGGGCTTTCGAGGTCACCGCAGTCGCAATGGCCTCGAAAGCCCCCGGTCGTTCACGGCGGCTTCGCCGCCGTTAGCTCGGGAGACCTTAGTACACAGGCTAAGAACTGGATGCTAGCGGCTGGAAGCCCTCGGCGCGCTCCAGTCGCGCGGCTCGCTGCGCTCCTCGCCTCGCTTCGCTCGGCTGCGGTGCTTGCGTCGCCGGGCTTCCCGGAGCGCGCCTCGCCCTTCCAATCCGCCAGGACAGCAGGCGGTTGGTCGCCAGCCGAAGCTGGTGGGGGCCACTATTCAATAATTAGCTTGAGTACTAAGGTCTCCCGGCGCTAGACTCGCGCGGACCACGCTGCGCGCCTCGCTCGCTACGCTCGCTGCGGTGTCGTGCGGCGCGCCCGAGCGCGCGCCGCACGGCAAGCGAGGCCCGTCGGGCCTCGCCCTGCTTGCGGGTCCGGGCTTCGTCCAGCGACCGGCCCCTTTCAGTCCCGCCCCACGGTGGTTCGACCCACTGGCAGAAGCTGAAGTTAACACCCTCCTGTCAGTCACTCCTCGACGATTATCCGCCCGACCATCCCCGCGCGCTCGTGGGGGATGCAGAAGTAGTTGTGCGTCCCCGGCGTCGAGAAGGTGTACTCGTAGGTGTCGCCGGTGTAGAGGACGCCGGCCCGCTCGCCGTCCCAGAACGCCTCCCGGGCGGCTCGCTCGTCCCCGTAGCCCCCCGAGGCGAAGTAGTCGGCCCCCGCCGGGAGGCCCCCGGCGTAGGCCGTGACGGTGTGGCCCTGGGTCGTCTCGTTACCCCACAGGACCGTATCGCCGACCTCGACGCGGTGCTCGGCGGGCAGGAAGCGGTTGGAGGCCATGGCCACGTCGTACTCGGGGTCGTCGCCGCCGAGCACGCCGCTACAGCCCGCGAGCGCGGTGGTCGCCGCTCCGGCCGCGGTCGCGAGGTAGGCGCGCCGGTGCATGTCCGGCCCTCGGTGGCGGGCGGATATAGGAGCCACGGTTGGCGGTGGCCGGAATCGACACGGTCGTCGCCCACTCGCCGTCGTCACCGTCCGGTGGTCATCGTCGCCGCCGGCCGTCCTCGCCGCCGCATGACACGCACGCGGACGCGATAGCAAAACACGTAAGGCGGCGCTCTTCAAGCCCCGGAGTATGCAGCCCCGGTTCGTCGGGCGGGTCGGCGTCGCCGACGCCGTCTCGGTCGGCAACGCGGTGCTGGGCTTTCTCGCGGTCCTCGCGGCGACCGTCGACCCCGCGCTAGCCGCCCGCCTGGTGCTCCTCGCGGCCATCCTCGACGCCCTGGACGGCCTCGCCGCCCGACGGTTCGGGGCCACGCCGACGGGCCGACCGCTCGACTCGCTGGCCGACGTGGGGTCGTTCGCCGTCGCGCCCGCGATGATAGTAGTCATCCGCGCGCGCGACGCGGGCGTCGTCAGCCTGACGACCTCCGACGCGGCGACGGTCGTCGCGGTCGCGGCCGCGGCCGCCTACGTGGCGATGGCGGTCCTGCGGCTGGCGCTCTACACGGTCGAGGACTTCGGCGACGAGGCGACCACGGGCGTCCAGAGCACGCTGGCCGGGACCGTCCTCGCGGCCGCCGTCCTCGCCGGCCCGGCCTCGCCGGTCGTGCTGCTGGCCGCAGCGGCGCTGTTCGCGTACCTGATGGTCGTCCCGGTCCAGTACCCGGACCTGCGACCCCGGGACGCCGTAGCCGCCGGCGCGGTCCAGGCGCTGGCGGTCCTCGCCCCGACCGCGATGGGTCGCCTGTTCCCGCGGGCCGTCCTCGTACTCTCGCTCGCGTACCTCGTTCTGGCCCCGGTGGTGTACCCCGGCCCCGACCGCGAGAACGCCGCTCCGGGCGACCGGCGCGTGGACCGGCCGTCGTCGGGTCGGGACGCGCCGAGCGAGGGGGCGGACGGCGAGCGTACGAACGCGGTCGAGCCGGGGCGAGAGCCTGACGACGGCGGGACGGGCGACCGGGCGGACGGCGGCGTCGACACCGCAGCGGCGGAGGAGGTCTGAGCGACCCGGCGGACTGGGCGAGCGCTCGGGTGGTGCCGTCGGCCCCGGGGGATGTCAACATTAGCGGTGACCCAGCTCCACAATCCACCGTCGGGCGGGACTGAAAGGGGCGACGCGCTCGGCGACGGCGGCCGACGCAAGCACCGCAGTGAGCGAAGCGAACGAGGAGCGCAGCGAGGTCTTCGCGAGCGACCAACGGGAGCGAGCGAAGGCTCGGAAGGCGAACGAAGTGAGCCTTCCGGTGCCCCCGAGCCGAGCGCGTCGGGGCTTTCGAGGGGCTCTGTGAAATGAGCCGACCGTCACTGTGACTTCGAAAGCCCCCGGTCGCTGGACTCGCGCGGCTCGCTGCGGTCCTCACCCCTCACTCCGTTCGGGGCTGCGGTCCTTGCGTCGCCGTGCTTCGTCCAGCGCCCGGCCCCTTTCAGTCCCGCCCGACGGTGGTTTCACGCCCATGTTGGAGCTAACGTTGACACCTCCTCGGCCCCGAAGGGAAACGCTGATAGGGCAATCCGCTCCAATCTCGCGGTATGAGCAACGGGGACGAGTCGGATGCGGCCGACGCCGAGGCCTTCGAGGAGCGGCTGGCCAACGCCCGGGAGGCCCTCGAGGCGGCCGAGACCGAGACCGACCTCGACGACGTCGAGGCCACCCTCGACGCCATCGCCGGGGACGTAGAGGCCGCCGACCTGCCCGAGCCCGACGACGAGGACGAAGCGGGCCCGCGCGAGGAGCTGGAGGCCGAGCTGTCGGACCTCCGGGACGACCTCGAAGACGCCCGCGGCCCGTACGCCGAGGACGTGGTGGAGACCGTCGAGTCCGCCGCGGAGACGGTGGCCGGGACGCGCTGGACCGAGACCGGCGAGGAGGAGGTCGCCGCCGCGGTCGAGTCGTTCCTCGCCACCGAGGCGGTCGCACCGTACGCGGACGAGCCGGCGAGCGACGAGCCCGACAACCTCGCCGCGGCCCTCGAAGCGGTCGCCGAGGCCGTCGCCGGGGCCGGCATCGACGCGGACGACGACGCGGCGGAGATAGCGGCGCTCGTCGAGGCCGCGGACGGCCTCGAATCGGACCTCGACGCCGCCGAGGAGTGGGACGACCTCACCGTCCGGGAGATGCTGGCGGCCGACGACTTCTACGACGTCCTCGAGCACCGCAAGGACTGGCCGCCGGAGTGGGCCGCCGTCAAGGCCTACGAGAAAGCGGGCGAGGTCGAGCCCATCCTGCTCGCCCTCGAGCGTCTGGAGTCGAACTTCATGGAGGACCACTGCCTCGACGCGCTGGCCCGCCTCGGCGACGAGGCCGCCCTGGAGCCGATGCTGGAGCGCGCCGACAAGCGCGAGGTGCCCGCCATCGAGGTGCTCGGGAAGATAGGCAGCGACGAGGCCGTCGAGACGCTGCTGGAGTACGCCGACAGCGACGGCGAGCTGGGCGACGCCACCCTCCGGGCACTCGGCGAGATCGGCAGCGAGGAGGCGACCCAGGCGGTGGCGAACCGCCTCGCGGCGGACCGCGAGGAGACGCGCGTCCGGGCCGCCCGCGCGCTCGGTCGCATCGGCGACACGCGGGCCATCGACCCCCTCGCGGACGTGCTGGCCGACGACGAGGTCGACCGGGTCCGCGCCAGCGCGGCGTGGGCGCTGGTCCAGATCGGCACCGAGGCCGCCCTGGAGGCGGCGGCCGACCACGCGGAGGACCGGGCCTACCTCGTCCAGGCGGAGGCGGAGAAGGCCGCCGGCACGATGTAACGGCTACCTGCTCCGTCGTAACAGCTACCCCCTCCGTTCTATCGTCGTAGTCCTACCCCAGCAGCGTCGCGAAGAACAGCGCCGCGAACGCGACCGCGAGCGCGAACGCGCCGATGCGGCCGACCCACGTGAACTCGTCGACCTCGTTGGGCGACATGTCCACGTTGTAGTTGTTGAAGTCCCGGTCGTAGGTCACGTAGCTGGGCATCTGGAAGAACTCGAGGAACAGCAGGACGCTCCCGACCGCCCCGAGCGCGAATCCGCCGAGCCGCAGTATCTGGTCCACTGCCACCATTGTCGTCCACAAGCGCGAGCGACGGTGACAAAAATCCTCCCGTTCCGCGCAGTGGTTCGGTGTCCTGACCGGAACGGTGGGGTCGAAGGTTGAAGTACGAGGACGGGACCACCCCGGCCCGTGCCGTGGCGCGTGCTCCTCGTCGCGCTCGTCGTCGCCGGGCCGGCGGTGCCGGGCCCCGGCCAGCCCGGAGCGGCCGCGCCGGCCGTGGTCGAGGTCTACCCGGACCCCGTCGCCGACGGCGACCGCGGCGAGTTCGTCGCCGTCCGGGTCCCGCCGGGGACGAACCTTTCGACCCTTAGAATCAGCGACGGCGAGGGGTCGGCCCGACCGCCGCCGGTCGTCGCGGGCGGGACGGTGCTGCTCAGCACCGACCCGGAGGCCGTGCGGGCGCTGACCGACCGCCGGGTGGTGGCCCTCCGCGGGCACCTCCGGCTGGCGAACGGGGGCGACGAGGTCAGGCTCTCGCGCGACGGCGAGCGCGTCGACGCGATGGCCTACCGGGACGCCGAGGAGGGCGAGCGTCTCGTCCGAGAGGCGGGTGACTGGGAGTGGCGGCCGCTCGGACTGCGGGACCGAGCCCCAGTCCGCGCGACCGCGCGCAACGCGACCGTGTTCGCGCTCCCGGACCGCCCGGACGCGCCGCTGGCCGCGGTCCGGGCGGCCGACGAGCGGGTCCTCTTCGCCGGGTACACGCTCTCCTCGCGCCGCGTCGGGCGCGCGCTCCGGGCCGCCGCGGACCGCGGGGTGACGGTCCGGGTGCTCGTCGACGGCGGGCCGGTCGGCGGGCTCACCCGCCGCGAGGCGGGCGTGCTGGACAATCTGACCGCGGCGGGGGTCGGGGTCACCGTGCTGGCCGGCGAGCGCGCCCGCTTCGCGTTCCACCACGCGAAGTACGCCGTCGCCGACGACCGCGTGGTGGTGCTGACCGAGAACTGGAAGCCCGCGGGGACCGGCGGTCACTCCAGCCGCGGCTGGGGCGTGGTCCTCGACAGTCCCGCGCTGGCGGCGGACGTGGTGGCCCTCTTCCGGTCGGACGCGGGCTGGCGCGACGGCGTCCCGTGGGAGTCGTTCCGGCGGAACCGCACCTTCGAGCCCGCGCGGCCTGCCAACGACACCTTCCCGTCGCGGTTCGGGCGTCGGCGCGTGGCGGTCGACTCGGTCCGGCTGCTGACCGCGCCCGGCAACGCCGAGCCCGCGCTGCTGTCGCTGCTCGGGCGCGCCGAGGAGTCCGTCCTCGTCGAGCAGGTGAGCATCGGGAGCCGTCGCCAGCCGTTCGTCCGGGCGACGCTGGCGGCCGCGCGCCGCGGGGTCCGGGTCCGGGTCGTGCTCTCGCGGGCGTGGTACGTCCGCGAGGACAACCGCGCGCTCGTCGAGTGGCTGAACGAGCGCGCCGGCGAGGAGGGGCTGGCGCTGGAGGCGCGGCTCGCCCGCCCGCGCTCGCGGTTCGAGAAGGTTCACGCGAAGGGCGTCGTCGTGGACGGCGAGCACGTGGTGGTCGGCAGCCTGAACTGGAACAACCACTCCGCACGCGAGAACCGCGAGGTGGCCGTCGTGGTCGAGAGCGAGGCGGCAGCCCGGTACTTCGAGCGGGTGGTGCGGGCAGATATCAGAGGTGGCGCGTGGCGGCTGCCGGTGGGGCTGGCGGTCGTCGTGGCGCTCGGCGCGCTCGTCGCGGGTCGCGTTGGGCGACGGATGCTGCACGTCGAGAGCGTGGCGGGAGTGGTTCCGGCGGGCGAATGGTCCGACGGGAGGTGGTGAGGGGTCCTTACTACTCCAGTAGTGAGGGATGGGGGAGGTGCGCGGCGAGGGCCTCGACAGACCACCGTCGGGTGGGAATGAAAGGGGCCGGCCGCTCGACCCCTCCCGGCCGACGCAAGCACCGCAACGAGCGACCGAGTGGAACGAGGGAGTGAGTGAGGAGCGCAGCGAGGCCCGGAGGGTCGAGCGGCCGGGGGGCTTTCGAAGACACGTATGTCTAACGAACGTCTTCAGAGTGGCTCCGAAAGCCCCGACGCGCTCGGCTCCCACGGCTCGCTGCGGTCCTCACTCCTCGCTCACTTCGTTCGCTCGGAGTTGCGGTCCTTGCGTCGCCGGGGTTCGCCGAGCGCGTCGCCCCTTTCAGTCCCACCCGACGGTGGATGACGGAAGTGGCCACCGCTACCGTTGACACCCCTCCGGTAACGTCGCGCGACAGCTAAGTACCGGGCCCCACGACGACCACCCATGGACGAAGCGCCGCCAGACCTGGTGCGGGAAGCCCGCGGGGCGAGCGAGAACGCACGCGCGCCCTACTCCGGCTTCGACGTGGGAGCCGCCGTCCAGACCACCGACGGCGAGGTGTTCCGGGGCTGCAACGTCGAGGTGGTCAACTACACCAACACCATGCACGCCGAGGAGGTGGCGGTCGGCACGGCCGCCGCGGCGGGCTACGGACCGGGCGACCTCGCCGCGGTGGCGGTGTCCTCGGACACCGGCGTCACCCCCTGCGGGATGTGCCGCCAGACGCTCCGGGAGTTCGCCGGCGAGTCGCTGCCGATACTGGTGGACGACGGCGAGTCGGCGGTGGAGTACGAACTCGGAGAGTTGTTGCCGGCGGCGATGGGGCCCGAGGAGCTGCTGGACGGGGAGTGAGGGCCCGTCGGAACGAAACGAGGAGCGTCCGCTCTATTCCCCACTCGCGGCCCCGAGCTCCTCGTCTATCTCCGCGTCGGCCATCTTCTCGACCAGCGCGTCCAGCACGTCCTCGCGCATCCCCTTGACGAACTTGATGGAGCCGACGACGAGGTGGCCGCCGCCGCTGAC
>CAZPIG010000136.1:0-1208 GCA_964586205.1 uncultured Halobacteriales archaeon
AGCATACCGGCGCGCAGTAAAGGGCCGCAGGTGCTGTTCCACCGCAGGTGCTACTCCGCTATGGGTGCTACTCCGCCGCGGGTGTCACTCCACCATGTTCTCCGCCTGGATCTGCTCCCAGATGCGCTCGCCCTTCTCGGTGATGCCGTACACCCGCCCCTTCTTGCGGTCCTCGGAGACCAACAGCTCGACCAGGTCGCGGTCCCGAAGTCGCCGCAGGGCCCGGGAGATGTGCGCGATGGCGAACCCCGAGTCCTCGGCGATGCGCGAGGGCGTCGTCGGCCCCTCGTCGAGTCGCCTGAGCACGGCGACCCGGTACCGCGAACTGATTACGAACCCGATCTCATCCCACTCCCCGGACATGTATCCCCCGTGTCGTTGTCTCTTATCGGCAGCAAGTGATTTAATAGGTGTGTATTGTCTACGGCGAATTACCCACTCGGTCGCACGTTAAGACCGCAGTAACTACGATATACTTTCCTTACCGGCTGGACCGCGAGCGGGTGGCGTACGACGGCTGGCCTCGACGGCGGGCCCCCGCCCCGCAGGGGTGGTGCTCCGGAGCGGGAGGGGCGTCGTCGTCTCGCTACCGAGCGAATTGGGACGGTGACGGGACGACAGCCGCGCCGGGGCGTCGCACCGGCTCCGGCGTCGAGTCGGGGAGGGAGCCGCGGTAATGGTCGCGGCCCCGCGACCGGGGACCGGTAAGCAGCTCCTTACGAGCTTTAGACAGCTTATTACAAAGGGCGAATCGCGCACGTGTTCGTGTTGGTTGTCCAATGGACTCTCCGATCGACTCACCCAGCGGCGACGGCAGTCTCGTGGACACGAAGTGCCGGAACTGCGGCGCGTACGTTTCGAGCCGGTTCACGCGCGTGTTCGGCGACAACGACGGCAAGATACACGCCTGCCTCGAGTGCTCGACGTCGAGGGACCTCCGAAAAGGGGTCGCCACGGAGCGGTGACCGGCGCGGCGACCGTCGACGCGCGGCGACGGGGGCCGCGCGAGGCCGGCCGCCACTCGGAGAGCGAGCCTGTCCACCCCCGTCACAGGGACCGCAGGTCTCGCCCGCCGACCTCCGGGGTGGGGGCCCCACGCGGTGGTGGGGCCAGGCGGGGTTCGGGGCCAGGTCGCGGCCGCGTGCGAGTGCGTGGCCGGGGGCGTGCGTGCTCTCCCTTCCCGGCGGCTCCGGCCCGATGCGGCGGCT
>CAZPIG010000136.1:1308-6982 GCA_964586205.1 uncultured Halobacteriales archaeon
CTCCGTCGCGCGTGGTCGCCGCCCTCCGTCGCGGGGCGACGACGCCGGCGCGGGCGTCCCCGTGCCGTCGCGCCACTCGGGTCCGCGCCCGACGCCGCGGCAGTACGATTGACAAAATGTCCCCGCTAGAGGCCGCCTAAGCCGGCAATAACAAAGGCTGGCTTCGGCTTAGACCCCGAGGAGGAGCACGATGAGTTCAGTCCCGTCCACAACGAGGTACCAGTCGTGAAGTACCCGTCCTCGCCACCCCGGTGGGTCCGGACGCTCCGGTCGGCCCGGAAGCTCCCGGCGGACCTCGTCGCCGTCTCGCTGGTCGTGGTTCTGGCCGACGTGGTCGTCCTCGTGCCGGGGATCCGGGCCACGCCGCTGCGGCCCGCGGTGGGCCTGCCGGTCCTGCTGCTCGCGCCCGGCTACGTGCTGACCGCGGTGCTGTTCCCCGCCCGCGGCGGCCGGGACGCGGGGGGTCGGGCCCGCGGCGTGGACTGGCCGGAGCGACTCGCGCTGTCGCTCGGCGGGAGCGTCGTCCTGCTCCCGCTGCTGGGGGTCGGCCTCGTAGCCACCGGGCTCGGACTCGGCGCGCCGGCGGTGATGGCGGGGCTGGACGCCGTCGTCGTCGCGGGGGTGTTGCTCGGGGCCGTGCGCCGGTGGCAGCTACCGGAGCGGGACCGCCTCCGGGTGCCCACCGGCCGGGTCGCGGCGGCGCTCCACGACGCCTTCGAGGGCCGGTCGGCCCGGACGGCGCTGAACGTCGTGCTCGCCGCGAGCGTCCTGGTGGCCGTCGGTGCACTCGGGTTCGCGCTGGCCGTGCCGAACCCCGGCGAGTCCTACACGGGGTTCTCGCTGCTGACGGAGAACGAGAGCGGCGACCTCGTCGCGGAGGGCTACCCGACCGAGTTCGTGGCCGGCCAGCCCCAGGCGCTGACCGTCGGCGTGACCAACGGCGAGCGCGAGCGGACCCGGTACACCGTCGTGGTCGAGGTCCACCGGGTCGAGGACGTGGGTGGGTCGTTGACGGTCCGCGACCAGCGCGAGGCCGCGCGGCTACGGACGACGCTCGACCCCGGCGAGCAGTGGCACCGCCGCGTGGCGGTCGCGCCGCGGATGGTCGGCGACGACGTCCGGCTGGAGTACTTCCTCTACCGCGGCGAGGCCCCGGCCGACGCCGACGCCCAGTCGGCCGACGAGCACCTGCACCTCTGGATAGACGTCTCCGAGTCCGAGAGCTGACCCGCATGTGGCCGTGGGAGCACCTCGCGGTGGGCTTTCTGGGGTACGTGGTCGTTCGCCGGGTGTGGGGCAGGGTCGGGTCGCTCCGCGGCGGGCCCGTCGTCGCGCTCGCGGTCGCCACCCAGCTACCGGACCTCGTCGACAAGCCCCTCGCGTGGTCGCTGGGGGTCCTGCCCTCGGGCACGTCGCTGGCGCACTCGCTGTTCGTCGCGGTGCCCGCGTCCGTCGTCGCCGTGGCGGCGAGCCGACGCGCCCGTCGGCCCGCCTACGGCGCGGCCGTCGCCGTCGGCTGGCTGTCCCACCTCGCCGGCGACGCGCTCTACCCGGTGCTGCTCGGCGGCCCGCCGGCCGTCGGCGCGCTGCTCTGGCCCGTCGTCCCCGCGCCGCCGGGCGCGGGTGGTGGCGGGCTGCTCGCCCAGGCCCGCCGGCTGTTCGGGCTCTTCGTTGCCTTCCTCGGGACGCCGCGCGGGCGGCTGTACCTGCTCGGCGAGGCGGCGCTGCTGGGGCTGGCCGGCCTCGTCTGGCTCGTCGAGGGCGCGCCCGGGGTGGGACTCCTCCGGCGCGTGCTCCGGCGGGTGGGGGTCCCGTGAGCGGCTCCCGGGCTTCGTAAGCGGCCTCCGCTCGTGGGCGGTTCCTCTACGACCACCGACTCGTCACAGCCGCTCGTCGAGCCACTCGTCGACGATGCGGTACGCGCGTATCTGCTGGTCGATGTCCGTGCTGCCGTGGCCCTCCTCGTCCAGCTCCTCGTAGCGGAAGTCCTCGCCCGCCTCCCAGCCGACCTCCTCTAGGGCGTCCCGGAAGATGCGGGCCTGCGAGACGGGACACCGCGGGTCGTTCACGCCGTGGGCGATGCAGATGGGGGCCTCGATGTCCTCGACGTGGGTGACGGGGCTGCGCTCGCGCCAGAGCGCCTCGTTCTCGTCGGGGTCGCCGAGCTGCTGGCGCAGGATGGTCTTGAAGTGTGGCATCGACTCGTCCCACATCGCCAGCAGGTCCGTGATGCCGACCCACGCGACGCCCGTGGCCCACAGCTCCGGGTAGCTGACGAGCTGCCAGTACGTGCTGTAGCCGCCGTAGGAGCCGCCGAAGACGGCCACGCGGTCGCCGTCCACCCAGTCGCGGTCGGCCAGCCACCGGCCGCCGGCGGCGACGTCCGCCTGCTCCTTGCCGCCCCAGTCGCCGCGGACGGCGTTCTTGAACTCCCGGCCCCGCCCCGTCGAGCCGCGGTAGTTCGGGGCCAGCACCGCGTACCCCTGCCCGGCGAGGAACTGGGCGTAGGTGTTGAACGACCGCTGGGTCTGGGCGTGGGGCCCGCCGTGGACCTGCACGACGCCCGGCGCGGGGTGGGCCTCCTCGCCGGGGTCGTACAGCAGCGCCCCGATGGTCCAGCCGTCCGCGCCCTCGTAGGTGACGTACTCCGCGGGGACGAAGTCCTCGGGGTCGATGTCGCCGTACTCCGCCGGCAGGAGCACCTCGTACTCGTCGGACGCGAGGTCGTACCGGTACAGCTCCCGGCGGCGGTCGGGCGTCGAGTACGACAGCAGCGCGGTGTCGTCGTCCACGAAGACCGCCTCGCGGCGCTTGCCGCGCACGCTGACCACGCCCTCGTCGAGGGCTAGCTCGCGGCCGCTCTCTCCATCTGCGCCGTCTGCAGCCGCTCCACCGTCGCGGTCGTACAGCACCGGCACGGAGGCGGCCTCGCGCTTGCGGATGGCGAGCACGCCGCTGCCGTGGGGCCGGAACGCGACCGGCGTCTCCTCGTGGTCGCCCGGGCCGTACCACGTCACCGCGTCCTCGGCGAGGTCGTAGACCCCGACTCGGTCCACGCCGTCGCTGTCGTCGGAGACGAGCAGCGCGTCGCCGTCCGGGGCCCAGTCGTGGACGCCGGCCTCGAAGCCGCCGTCGTTGACCGGCAGGCGGCGCGGGTCGCTGCCGTCGGCGTCGTCGCTACCGGCCTCATCTGCGGACCCGTCGGACGCGGGCGAATCGCGCTCCACGCTCGCCACGTATACGTCGGTGTTGTCGAGGTCCTCGCTCTCGTTGGCCACGTAGGCGACGCGCTCGCCGTCGGGCGACAGGGTCGCCGCGCGGACCGGCTGCTCGTAGTCGGTGACCCGCTCGCGCTCGCCGGTCGCGGGGTCGTGCCGGAAGAGGTTCATCTGGCCCTCGGCGGTCGTGGCGTACAGCAGGACGCCGTCGTGGACGTCGTGGAGCACGCACTGACCGTCGTCGGAGACGACGACCTCCGCGTTGCCGTCGAGGTCGATGGCGTGGACGTCGTTCTGCTCGTCGCCGTCGTCGTCGTGGTGGAAGAACAGGCGCTCGCCGTCGTCGTCCCACCGGACCGGGTAGGTCGCGTCCTTCGGAACTTCGCCGTCGCTGATCTGCTCCATGTCGCCCGTCGCCGGGTCGAGCAGGTACAGTTCGTTCCGTCCGGTGCCGTTCCAGTAGACCGCGACTCGGTCGCCGTCGGGTGACGCCACGGGGTGGAAGAACTCGGGGAGGCTCGCCAGCTCCTCTAGGTCGTGGTCGGCAGGCATCGCTGGCGTCTCTCGGTGGGGACGGGGTAAAGTTCCGGTGGTCCGCCGAACGATTACCGTCTCTTCGGACGGTCGTCGCAACCGTTTTGACCCGCCCCCGACGACTCCCGGACGTGACGCACGACCGCGCGGGCGACGAGCGGGCCGACGACTGCGCGAGCGACGGCCGCGCCAACGGCGACCACGCCAGCGTGGACCGCGCCAATGCGGACCGCACCAGCGACGACGCGGACGCCGTCGCCGCCGCGAAGCGCCGCGCCGGCGAACACGCCGCCGGCACCGTCGACGACGGCGACGTCGTCGGCGTCGGCACCGGCAGCACCGCCGCCCACGCCATCCGGGCGCTCGGCCGGGCCGCCGACGCCGGCCGCGAGGTGCGTGCCGTCCCCACGTCCCACCAGGCGCGCGCGCTCGCCATCGAGGTCGGCCTGCCCGTGGTCGGTTTAGACGAGGTCGACGGCGTGGACGTGGCCATCGACGGCGCGGACCAGGTGGCCGGCCCGGATCTCGTGAAGGGCGGCGGCGCGGCCCACGCCCGCGAGAAGGTCGTGGACGTAGCGGCCGACACCTTCCGCGTCGTCGCCGACGAGCGAAAGCTGGCCGACGCCCTCGACCACCCCGTCCCCGTCGAGGTGCTGCCCGACGCCCGCCCGACGGTCGCGGCCGACGTGGCGGCGCTCGGCGGCGAGGCGAGGCTCCGCGAGGCCGCGCGCAAGGACGGCCCGGTCGTCACCGACAACGGGAACGTCGTGCTCGACTGCGACTTCGGGACCATCGACGACCCGGCCGCGCTCGCGGCCGACCTCTCTACCATCCCGGGCGTCGTCGAGCACGGCCTGTTCGTGGGGCTGGCCGACTACGTCCACGTCGGTCGCGCGGACGGGGTGGACGTTCGGGAGCTCTGAGCCGGCGACCGTCGTGACGACCGGACGCCGCGACCGCGGGAACACCGATTCGAGTGACCGCAAACCCCGTCTGCACCGCCGACGACCCCGCTCGACGCCCGCTCCCGGCATCCGAGAACCGTAGCTCCGTATTATATTCGTGCCACGAATATTCAAGTATGGATATGAACCGACGAAACTTCCTCAAGGTTGCCGGCGGCGCGACCGCCGGCGTAGCGGCGAGCGGGTACGTAGCGGGCGAGGAGAGCGGTGCGAACGACGTCGCGGCGGTCGACGCGACGCCGGCGGCCTCCTCGAAGCCGAAGAAGAACCTTCTGACGAACGGCAGCTTCGAGGACGGCTTCACTTTCGACCCCTGGACCGTCGGCACCGACCTGCCGGTGGACGTTGCGACGGGGCTGGACGTGGGCGCGGGCGCGGGCGTCTACTCCGGGCTGGCATCGGACGGCCACTACGCGCTGTCGCTGTCCATCGACGGTCGCCACGACGACGGCACCGTCTGGGTGCAGCAGGCGGCGGACCTCTCGAACGTCGAGACCATCTCGCTGTCGGTGTTCAGCCCCACCGAGTCGTTCAACACGCTCTCGAAGGTCGCCGTCTACGCGGGCCCGGACCCGCGCCGGCCGCTGATGGAGGCGGACTTCGACACGACGCGGGCCGTCGAGGACCACGCCGGCTGGACGACCTACGAGTACCCCGTCGACTACGACAGGAAGGGCGTCGTCGCGGTCGGTATCAGCGTCGTCTGGGAGACGTACGTCCGGCGGCTGCTGGACGACGTTCGGCTGGTCTGAATCGGCCGCTGGTTTCTGGAGCGTGTTCTGAACGGGTCTGTTTCTTCGCGGCGGATTCGACAGCCCCGTTCGCGCTCGACGACCGGAAGCCCTTAGCCGCCGCCGGCCGACCCCTCGACCCATGAACGACCTCCTCCTGCGGGCGGCCCGCGGCGAGCGCACCGAGCGCCCGCCCGTCTGGCTGATGCGCCAGGCCGGCCGCCAC
>CAZPIG010000137.1:0-6938 GCA_964586205.1 uncultured Halobacteriales archaeon
CGTGGCGGCCGCGGTCGCCGGCTTCGGGCCGGAGACGGGCTGCTACGACTGCTTGGGAGCGCGCGTGGCGGCGGACGCCCCGGACGCCCCGGCGGGCGCGGGCGACGCCGACCCGGCGGACGTCCGCCTCGCGGGGGCCGTCGCGGGCCGCGCGGCCGCGGAGGTGGTCGGCGACGGGTCGTCCGCTGACGACGCCGGTAGCGACGGCGACGACGCGGCCGCCCCGCACTCCATCCTCGGCCGCGTCGTCGAGGTGCCCCACGCCGAGCGCCAGTTCCTCCCCGTCCCCGGCTGTCCCACCTGCGGCCACGGGCGCGCCCGGACGCTCGGCCGGTCGTCCGTCGAGAGCGACCTCGACGACGCCTTGGAGCGCGCCGAGCGCGCGCTCGACGAGCGCGTGGGCGTCGTCTCGACCGTCGGCGAGGTCGATTCGTACCCCGCGCCGTACTACCTCTCGACCGTCGCCGACACGAGCGGCTTCAGCGACGTGGCTGCGGCGGGCAAGGCGGCCGGCGTCGCCACCGACTGGAACGCGGCGTTCATGAAGGCGCTCGGGGAGGGCCTGGAGCGCTACGCGGCGGGCGTCTACCGGGCGAGCGAGTTCGAGGTCGCGCCGCCCGCCGGCGTCGAGTGCGTCCCGCCCGGCGACTTCGTCCGGCCGGACGACGCCGACGCCCCGGCACCCGACGACCCGGTGCAGTGGGTCCCCGGCTACCGGCTGGCCGACGGCGAGCCCACCCGGCTGCCCGCGGGGTTCGTCCACTACCCGCCGCCCGAGCGCTTCGCGCCGCCCATCACGACCGGGCTCGGCCTCGAACGCTCGCCCGTCGGCGCGCTGCTGTCGGGGCTGTACGAGGTGGTCGAGCGCGACGCCACCATGCTGGCGTGGTACTCGACGTTCGAGCCGCTCGGCCTCTCCGTCGAGGACGACGAGTACGACGCGCTCGCCCGGCGCGCGCGGAGCGAGGGGCTGTCGGTCGCGCCGCTTCTGGTCACCCAGGACGTGGACGTGCCGGTGGTGACCGTCGCCGTCCACCGCGAGGGCGACTGGCCCCGCTTCGCGGTCGGCTCGGACGCGGACCTCGACGCAGCGGCGGCCGCGCGCGGCGCGCTCGAGGAGGCCGTCCAGAACTGGATGGAGCTACGGTCGATGGGTCGCGGGCAGGCGTCGACGGAGGAGCCCCACGTCGCGCGCTACGCCGACCGCCCCGCCGCGGCGGAGGCGATGCTGGACGTGGACGGTCGCGTGCCCGCCGAGAGCGTGGGCCCGGACCGGGTGCCGGCCGGCGAGGCGGAGTTGGACGCGCTGGTCGCGCGCGCGACGGACGCGGGGCTGGACCCCTACGCGGCGCGCGTGACGACTCGGGACTTGGAGCAAATCGGTTTCGAGGTGGTCCGGGTGGTGGTGCCGTCGGCCCAGCCGCTGTTCACGGAGGACGGCTTCTTCGGCGACCGGGCGCGAAACGTTCCCGAGGCGTTGGGCTTCGAGGCTCGATTGGACCGGGAGCACCATCCGTATCCGTGATCTGCTCGTCAACCACCGTCGGGCGGGGCTGAAAGGGGCGACGCGCTCGCCGACGGCGGACGAAGTAAGCACTGCAGGCACGCGAGCGTCAGCGAGCGCGCCGAAGCGCGCAACGAGGCCCCCGAGGCGAGCGCGTCGGGGCTTTCGAGGACACCGGAAGTCGGGCGATTGTCCTTCCATCGGCCTCGAAAGCCCCCGGTCGCCGGACTCGCGCGACTCGCTGCGCGCTTCGGCGCTCGCTCACTTTGTTCGCTCGCGCCTCCAGTGCTTGCTTCGTCGTGCTTCGTCCAGTGACCGGCCCCTTTCAGCCCCGCCCGACGGTGGACTGTCGAGGCGGCAACTGCGGGGTGGACTGTCGCGATGGCAATCGTAGAGCGGAGGAAAGCAGTCGTCCGATACCTAACGCCTGCCGCCGATTACACACCCAACGTCACGCGGAGCACGTCCCGCGTCCCGGGCCCCATCCCCACTGCCACGATAGCCACCAGCAGCAGGATGGCGTACCGGGGGCTCTCCTCGAATATCTGCTCGTCGAATATCCAGATGACGAACAGCGCCGCGCCGACCTTCAGCAGCAGGAACGGCCACGCCGTCCCCGTCAGCGCGGTGACGCTCGCCGGGAACACGTTGCCCGTGATGTCCACGATGGCCCTGTTCACCGGGTGCTTGCCGCCGAGGTTGAACGGCAGCCCCAGCGCCGTCGCCCAGTCGAGCGCGACGACGTTGGCCACGCCGTCCAGCGAGTGCGCCCAGAGCACCACCACGCCGATGAGGCGGGTGCCGCGGTTCAACTCGGGCGCGAACCGCTCGATGGCGTACCACACCACCGCGGTGACGACCGTCGTGCCGACGAGGACGACCGCGAGCACCTGGGGGTAGGTCTCGCCCTGTACGACCGCGGGCGCGCCGAAGAAGAGGTAGCCCAGCGTCACCACCAGCACCCCCGTCCCGACGGTCGCGACCGGCTGGTCGTAGCTCTCGACGTAGCCCTCGCGGGCCAGCACGACCCCGAGGACGACCGTCGCGAGCGTGATGGCGAAGACCGTGAAGTAGATGACCGGGCTGATGATGAGCGCGTTCCACGGGTACGACAGCGCCGCGCCGAGGCCCTCCGAGACGCCGGCGTCGTTGGCGTCCTCGACGACCCGGAGCGCCCCGCCGAACAGCACGAACGGGACGAGCGAGTAGAGCAGTCGGCGCTCGCTGCCGACGTCCAGCCGCTGCAGCAGGAACACGACGCCGACGAGCGCGACGACGAGCGTGACGGCGTAGCCCACCTCCGAGACGACGGTGTAGCCCGGGAAGGCGACGATGCCGGCGGCCGAGGCACACGCCTGGTTGGAGTTCAGCAGCTCGACGGACGCGCCCGACTTCACGGCGCAGGTGGCCCCGTGGGCGTCCGCGTAGACGGGGCCCCAGAAGTAGTGCCAGAGGAAGCCGTCGTAGACCGCACGCGGTGCCAGAAGCGACCCGCCGAGGAGCGCGACGATGGCGGCGGTCACGCCGCCGACCCACGCGCGCTCGGGCGAGACGTCCTGCCAGTTCTCGGCCAGCTCCATGTAGATTCCCTGCGAGCGGGCGGCTTTCAGCGTTCCGGTCTCGTGTGACCCCTCGCAGGGGCACGGTGGCCCGGCCGACGCTATCAGCAACCGAGCCGCCTCACACCGGCAGCGACGGGTCGTCGTACGGCGTGCCGAGGATGACCATGGTTTGCGAGCGGTCGAAGCCGTCCATCCGGGCCACCCGCTCGAACATCAGCTCCCGTAGCTGGTCGGCGTCCTCGGCGTAGATGCGCATCACCACGTCCCACTCGCCCGTGGTGAGGTGTATCTCCTGGACGCCCTCGACGTCCTCCAGCCGGTCGAGGGTGTCCTGCTCGCGGCCCTGCTTGACCCGCAGCCCCACGACCGCGGTGATGCCGAGGCCGACCGCCGTCGCGTCGACGTCCGCGTGGTAGCCCCGAATGACGCCGGCCTCCTCCAGGCGGCTCACCCGGTCGTGTACGGTCGCGCTGGACATGTCTATCTCGCGCGCTATCTCGCTGAAGGGCGTCCGCGCGTCCTCCTGGAGGATGCGGAGGATGGCGCGGTCCGTTTCGTCTACGTCCATGTCGGGGTTGAGGACTCCTGTTGTAAATATAATGCGTTCTCGGGGTGACGGCCCCCTCAGTAGGCTACCGGGCTCTCACTCGTCGTCCCACCCGGTCGCGGCGCGCGTCGCCGCGAGCACCTCGTCGTGTATCTCGCCGTTGGAGGCCACGAGGGCGTCGCTGTCCGGCCGCCACGGGTCGCTCGCGAGGTCCGTCACGTGCCCGCCCGCCGCGCGGACCAGCGCGACGCCCGCGACCGTGTCCCAGGGGTTCGGGCGGTCCGTGGCCAGCGCGGCGTCGTAGGCCCCCGATGCGACTCCGGCGAGGACCGCCTGCGCCGAGCCGACGCGGTGGACGTCGCCGAACCGGGACACCGACTCCCGGAGGACGGCGGCGAACTCCGCGCGGTCGTCGGGCGGCCACCACGTCGTCGGGACGACCCGGCAGGTCCACGGGTCCGAGCGCTCGCTGACGCCTATCGGGTCGCCGTTCAGCCGCGGCCCGTCCGGTCCGAGGACGTACGCGTCGTCGAGCGCGGGCATGACGGTGGCCGCGCCGACCGCCTCGCCGTCGACCACGGCGGCGACGCTGGTCGTCCACGTCCGCAGGCCGCGGACGTAGTTGTTCGTACCGTCGATGGGGTCGACTATCCACGCGGGTCCCGAGTCGGGGAGCGACTTCGGGCCCGACCCCTCCTCGCCGACGACGGTCTCGTCGGGGTAGGTCTCCGCGACGACCGCGGCCACCCGTCGCTGGGCGGCCCGGTCGGCCTCGGTGACCACGTCGGTGTCGCCGGACTTCGTCTCGACCGCGAGGTCGGTGCGGAACGACTCCGCGGCGACGGCGGCCCCCGCACGGGCGGCGTCGGCGGCGACCGCGGCGCGCGCGGCCTCGTCTGCGTCCATGGCGGGCGTTGCGGGCCCGCCGGGAAAGCCCCACCGGAAGCGACCCGGCTGGCGGTGTGGTCGCTGCTCGCCCACGCCCGGTCGTCCGGCTGTCACAGCCCCAGCGCGTTCGCGAATACGCTGTAGCTCTGGGGCCCGACGATTTCGGTGCGGAACTCCGTGCCGGCGAACAGGAAGAACGTCGGCGTCCCGCGCGCTCCCGCGCGCTCGCCCGCGTCGAGGTCGGCCTGCACTGCAGCCTCGGATTCGCCGGCCTCGACGGCCGCGAGCACCGCGGCCGCGTCGACGCCCGTGTTCTCGGCGAGGAACGTCCGGGAGCGCTCGGCGACGTTCTCCGTCATGAACTCCCGCTGGGCGTCGTAGTAGTGCGCCTTCAGCGCCCAGAACGCCCCGGCCGACCGGTCGAAAGTCGCTTCGAGGATGCGGCTCGCGGGGCGGCCCCACGGATACACGACGGGGAAGGTCCGGAACACGAACGTCGCCCGGCCCGCGTCGGTCAGTTCGCGCTTCAGCTTCGGGAACGTCCGGCGCTCGAAGCGCCGGCACGTGGGACACGAGGGGTCCTCGAAGGCGACGACGGTCCCCTCGGCGGTCCCCGGCGGGGGTCCGAGCCACGGCTGCTCGCCGATAGCCGTCGCGGCGGGGTGGTCGAACGCGGCGGGTGTTCCCGTCGGCGTCGCGGGGTTCGGGCTGTCCTCGTCATCCGCCGGCGTGGCGTCCGGGGCGGAGCCGCCGAGCGGGCAGCCCGCGAGGGCGGTGGGGAGCGCGGAGGCCGCGGCGGCGCGGAGGAAGCGGCGTCGGTCCATCGGTTCGGGGTTGGGAGTGTTTCGGTATAGCGGTGGTGGTGAGCGTGGAGAAAGCCCCGACGGCGTTGGCGGAGTGGCGACTGTTCGATTCGGTCCGAAGAAGCGATTTGCGAGGGAAGACCGCTTCCGTGCGGTCCGCATCTCGGCCACGTCCTCGCGTTCGACGTGGGGGCCGACGCGCCGCGGTCTACGGCACGCATGCGATGCGAGGGAGGGGATTGTGAACCACGTCCAGACGGTCCGGGCGTGCGGCGCTTCGCGCCGTTCCGGGCTGCGTCTGGCCTCGTTCAAATCCTCTCGCGCACGCCGCGCGCCGCGGTTTGCGGCGCGCATGCGATGCGAGGGAGGGGATTTGAACCCCTGGACCCCTACGGGAGCGGATCTTGAGTCCGCCGCCGTTTCCGGGCTTGGCTACCCTCGCACGCGTGGCTGTCTCCTGTCGCCCCGCTTCGCGGCGACGGCACTACGATTTCCGCCCTCGTCTGTATAAATGTTCCACGAAAGCCCGCCGCGGACCAGTCGGATGAACGCGAGTCGGTCCCATCCAGTCACCGTCGCGCCGGCAGCTATTTGCCCGCGCTCGACGACTACGACCCCACGTCACCGACCATGGAGCACGACGACCCGCTGTACGGCACCGTCGAGTTCGGCGGCGCTGTCGCCGACCTCCTCCAGCACCCGGCGCTCCAGCGCCTGCGGGGCGTCCACCAGAACGGCGGGGCCGTCCTCGTCAACCCGGACCTCGACACCTCCCGCTTCGAGCACTCCGCGGGCGTCGCCGCCCTCTGCCGGCGGTTCGGGGCGAGCGAGCGGGCGGTGCTCGCCGCGGTCGTCCACGACGTCGGTCACACGGCGTTCAGCCACGTCGCGGACCGCGTCTTCGACCGGGCCGACCAGACGTTCCACGAGGACCAGTACGGCCGCATCGTCGACCGCTTCGACCTCGACGACGCCATCGAGGACCGCGGCTACGACCCGGACCGCGTGTTCGACGCGGCCCGCTTCCCGATTCTCGAACGGGACCTGCCCGGCGTCTGCGCCGACCGCCTCGACTACCAGCTACGCGACTGCTTCAAGTACGGCCTCCTCGACCGGGGTGACGTCGAGACGGTCCTGTCGGGCGTGACTGTCGAGGACGGCCACCTCGTCGCCGCCGACCGCGAGGCGGCCCACCGGCTGGTGGACGTCTCGCTGCTCACCCAGCGCCAGGTCTTCCTCGACGCGCGCCACGAGGCCGCGAACGCGGTGTTGGCGGACGTCCTCGCGACGGCCCTCGACCGGGGACTCCTGACCGTCGAGGACCTTTTCCGGACCGACCGGGCTGTTCTCGACGCGCTCCGCTCGCACGACGACCTCGCCGCGACGCTCGACGCCGTCGGCCCCGAGATGACGGTGACCCGGGCCGGCCCCGGCGCGGAGTACGTCGTCTCCCGGAAGCACCGGACGGTGGACCCGCCCGTCGCGGGGACCGGCCGGCGGGTCAGCGACCTCGACCCGGCGGTGGCCCGCAAGGTGGAGCGGTTCCGCGAACACGTCCCCGACCAGCAGGGGTACGCAGTCACGCTGCCGACGGACGCCTGACCGGTCCGGGGGCGACGCCCGCTCCGGCCGAC
>CAZPIG010000138.1:0-6922 GCA_964586205.1 uncultured Halobacteriales archaeon
CTGCCCATCGTCGGCGGCGCTGCCGTGACCGGCGGCGTGGCGGTGGGCGGGCTCGCGGGGAACCTCGTCGCGGGGCTGGCGACCGCGCTGACGTTGGGAGTCGTGTTGCTCGTGGCGCGGTTCTGGACGCGGCGCGGTTGACGGCGGAACGAGGGCAGTGGGACGAAGGAACGAGAGGAGTGTGACGGAGGACCGAGCCGGAGGTGACGCTCGGGCGCGACGCCACTGACGGAGGAGCGCGGTGGCAATTCCCCGCACGGCCACTACCCTTATCCCCACCCGACGGGAAGCCACACCGCATGGTCACGGTCCGGGCCCCCGCTACCAGTGCCAACCTCGGGAGCGGCTACGACGTCTTCGGGGTCGCGCTGGACCGGCCCGCGGACGTGATTCGGGTCTCGGAGGCCGACGAGACCACCATCGGCGTCACCGGGGTCGGCAGCCGGTACGTGCCGACCGAGCCCGGGGAGAACGTCGCCGGCGTCGTCGCCGACACGCTGGACGCGCCGGCGCGCATCGAGATCGACAAGGGCGTCCGGACCTCCTCGGGGCTGGGCTCGTCGGCGGCCAGTGCCGCCGGGACGGCCCTCGCGCTGAACGAGCTGTACGACCTCGGCCACTCGCGCCGCGAGCTGGTCCCCGCCGCCGCGGCAGGCGAGGCCGTCGTCGCCGGCGAGCCCCACGCCGACAACGTCGCGCCGGCGCTGCTCGGCGGCTTCACCGTGGTGACGGGTGACGCGGGAGACGGCGACGAGAGCGGCGTGGGGGACGACGGCGACGGAGCAGGGGGCAACGGCCACGGAGCAAGGGCCGACGGCGACGGGGCGGGGGACGACAGCTCCGACACCGCCCTCGAAATCCTCCGGGTCGACGCCGACGTGCCGCTGGTGGTCTGTATGCCCGACCTCGCGGTCTCGACCCGCGACGCCCGCGACGCCGTGCCGGACTCGGCCTCCATCGAGGCGCTCGTCGACACCGTCGGCCGCGCGGCGACGCTGACGGTCGGCATGTGCCGCTCGGACCCCGTGCTCGTCGGCCGCGGGATGGCCGACGCGGTGGTGACGCCGGCCCGCGCGGCGCTGGTCGAGGGCTACGAGGACGTGCGGGCGGCCGCGCTCGACGCGGGCGCGACGGGCGCGACCGTCAGCGGCGCGGGGCCGTCGGTGGTCGCCGCCTGCCGCGCCGGCGACCGCCGCGCGGTCGCGGGCGCGATGGTGAGCGCGTTCGAGGAGCGCGGCGTGGACGCGCGGGCGTACCGGACCGGCGTCGGCGAAGGCGCGCGCGTGTGTCGGTGACGGAGGCGAAGCCGGCAGCGAGTGACTGGAAGTCGTCAGCGAGGTCCACTTTCCCGGCGAATTGCACCGCGCAAGGGTCGATGCTTTTATCCACTTTCTGTTTCGACTGTTTTTCGACATGGGGGCGTCCGAGCGGGCCCGGCGGTGGCTAACAGGTGGGGCGGTCCTGACCGCGGGGGTGGCGCTCACCAGCGTCCACCTCTACCACTCCACGCTCGCCGGGGAGACGGTGGTGACGTTCGTCCTCGGCATCCTCGTGCCGCTCGTGCTGTCGCTGCTGCTCGTCGTCGCCGGGGTCTGGCTGCTGGACGGTAACGCCGTCGAGGACCGCCACGTGGACACCGTCGGGGCGTGGTGTCTGACCGGCGTGGTCGGCTTCTTCCTCGTCTCGCAGCTACTCGTCCACTACCAGCGCGCCGAGGGCGGCGCGCTGAGCGACCCCCTCTTCACCGTCGCGACCGACGTCACCATCGGCGCGGTGGTTGGCGTCGTGGTCGGCGTCTACGACGCCCGGAGCAAGGACCGCGCGGTCGCGCTGCAGGCCGAGCGCGACCGCATCGACTTCCTGAACCGGGTGCTCCGGCACAACGTCCTCAACGCCATGAACGTCGTCCAGGGGCAGGTCGCGCTGCTGGCCGAGGGGGCCGACGGCGACCGCCGCGAGCGCGTGGCGGCCATCCAGCGCCGCAGCGACGAGGTCGTCGCCCACGTCGAGGAGATACGGTCGTTCGTCGACCTCGTCGAGGAGACACCGACCGACGACCTCGAAGCGGTCGACCTCGCCGGGACGCTCGCCGACGAGGTGCGGGCCGCCCGGGAGTCCTACGACGGCGTCTCGTGGGACGTCCCCGAGGACGTGGCCGACCGCGACCTGCGGGTGCGCGCGGACGACCTGCTCGACGAGGTGTTCGAGCACCTCCTGCGGAACGCCGTCGAGCACAACGACGCCGACGAGCCCGCGGTCTCGGTCGCGGTCCGGGAGTCCGACGACCGCGTCAGCGTCAGCGTCGCGGACAACGGCCCCGGCGTCCCGGACGACGAGAAGGACGGCATCTTCGAGCGCGCCGGCGCGGACCCCGGCACGGGCTTCGGGCTCTACGTCGTCGCCAGCGTCGTCGCCCAGTACGGCGGGTCGGTCCGCGTCGAGGACAACGACCCCGAGGGTGCGGTGTTCACTGTGGAGCTGCCGAAGGCGTGAGGGAAGTAGACAGTTTGTCGCCGTTAGAGAGATCACGGAGGATTGGAGACGCTGTTGAGACGGCCGAGGTCCCCGCCTTCGTAGGCAGTGCGCCACAGTTTGTGCACTGCGCGCGCGACCAGCGACACCTCGGCGACGCGGATGCAGGACGGTTCGGCGTCCGCAGTGCGGGCTGACGGCGAAGGTCACGGAACGAGGGAAGTGGTGGACCCGTGCGACGTCAGACGGCGGCTTCCGATTTCAGACCTCGATGCAGATGCACTCGTGCTCCCGGCCCGCGAGTTGGAGGACGTGGTCGTGGAGTTGCTCCGCGAGCGCCAATAGCCGCTCCGAGCGCTCTTCGGTGGCGATGCCCTCCCGGTAGTACGTCTCCGACCGATTGTTCCGCCAGAGCATCTCGAGCTTCCCGGCGAACTCGCGGTCGTAGAGTCCTGCTCGCCTCCCTCTCCGGTAAACGTCTGCGTGGTTCACGTACTCGTCCTCGTGGAGTAGTTCGCGGTCGAGCAGATAGAACTGGATTGTTCGCTCGAGGGCAGCAAACGAGGTCTCGACGATGACTGTGTAGTAGCCGTCGTAGTCCCGGAGGAAGGTAGCCGCCTCTATCAGGCGACAGGCCTTGCGGAGCTGTAGCAACGCCGCTTCGTCGACGTTCAATCCAGCTTCGACGGTCCCACGCGGTCGCTCGAACAGGGTCAGCGCGTCGTCCAGCAACTCCGCGACGTGGCTATTCTCCACCGAGAATCACCTCTCGTAGGTCCTCTAGCTCGCTGGTGGAGTAGAGCGTGATGCCCTCGGAGAACAGCTCTCGAAGCTCCTCTCCGTGATTCCGGGCACTCTCCACCGACTCTACGAGGAGCTGTATCTCGTAGCGGTGCCCGTCGAACCGCTCGTTCTCGACGTCCTGTCTGATGGCCTGGAGGTCGCGCCGAGCTGCCACCAGGTGGTCCCGCACGATGACCTGAATGTCGACGTCACTGGTACGGTCGGCCCGTCCGCGGGCGACGCTTCCGAACAGTACGACCCCGACGAGGTTGTCACCCTGGTCCTCCTCGACGCGGTTCAGGAACTCCCGTACCGGTTTCCGGAACTCCACCTGGGGTATCTCGAAGAGGGAATCGTTCGGTTTCCGTAGTCGTCCTTGGTCGATCCTGATCAGCGAGTGGCGACCGTCCCGGCGCTTCCGAACGAGACCGAGACCCCCGAGGATTTCTATAGCGTTTGCAACAGATTTACCGCCGTGGCCCGTGATTTCCCGGAGGTCAGTCACAGTGAATTCAGTGTGGGGGTTCCGGTAGAGAAGTTCGAGGACGTCGTCGGCTGCTCGATATCTGAACACCTGCTCGTCGGGTAATGGGACCGGAACGAACACCCCTGGTGTTTCGTCACTCATGGTGTCCCACGTCACTCTCAGTGACGAGAGAATAAATATATGTGGGGACCAGCGGAGCCGCCACTACCGAAGCCCGCTCGCCACCCGTTTTACCGGTACTCACCGCTCACGCGTCACCGACGCCCCCGCGTCACCCCGGGTTTCGCAGTCCCTTCACCGCCCCGTACGCGGCAGCCCGCGAGGGAAAGCCGATTCCGGTCCGGTCGCAGTCCGGACACGTCCAGCACCACGTGCCGTCGCCGCGGGCGGGCGCGACCCGGACCCGGCGGTCGCAATCGGGACACCGCCCGTGGCGCTTGCGCTCTATGATGTCGCCGGCGGTCACCATGCGGGCGGCCGCTCGGCGCGGGGTGAAAAAGGTACCTCCCTGGTGGGGGGGGGGGGTCGCTACCTCGAAATCGACCTCACTCCTCGCGGTCCGGGTCCGGACGGTAGCCCTCGCCCACGTGGAGCGACAGCGCCCGCTCGCGGACGCCCAGCGACAGCGTCGCGTAGTCGCCCATCTCGCCGTCGAGGCTGAACGACGCCGACCCGCCGTCGCTGACCGCGATGTTCACCGAGGGGCTTCGGAGCCGCGTCACGTGCTCCGTGTCGCGGCCGAACAGCCGCTGGATGGCGGCCTCGCCGAGTAGCTCGCCGGTCGGCATCTCCTCGACGATGGTGACCTCCAGCAGCCCGTCCTCCATGTCCCCCTGGGTCCGACCCCCGGCGGGGAACCGCCGGCCGTTGCCGACGAGCACGAAGGCGGCGTCGCCCGACCACGCCGTCGTGCCGTCGCCGGCCGCGACAGTCAGCGGGAGCGGGTCGAACGCCGCCACCGTCCGGACCGTCTCGACGACGTATGCGAGGACGCCGTATCGCTGTTTCATGTCCGAGGTGGTCTGGCCGCTCGCCTCCGCGGTCACCCCGCCGATGCAGGAGTTGACGAAGACGCCCTTCTCGGCTGGCGCGCCCTCGTGGGCCGGCGTGCCATCGTCGCCAGTCGCGCCGTCGTCACCAGTCGCGCCCTCCCCGCGGGAGGCGGCCTCGCCGGCGGGGGCGTCCTCGCCGCCGGTCGCGCCCTCGAACGTCCCGAGGTCGACCGTCCGGACGGTCCCCTCCGCGAGGACCTCGAAGGCCCGGTCGACGCTGTCGACGCCGACGTTGCCGGCGAAGTTGTTCCCCGTGCCGGAGGGCACCACGCCGAACGTGACCCGCGCCAGCGCGTCGGCGTCGGCGAGACCGTTGACCACCTCGTGGATGGTGCCGTCCCCGCCGGCGGCGACGACGGTGCTCGCGCTCGCCGCGGCCTCGCGGGCGAGCCGCATCCCGTCGCCGGGACCCTCGGTCTCGACGACCCGGTAGCCCCGCTCGCGGGCCAGTTCGCGAACCCGGTCCTGGTTGTCACTCCCGCTGGCGGGGTTCAGGACGACCACTGTCTCGCCCTCGGTCGTCACTGCAGTCCACCCCCCGATGCCATACCCGCGATAGGAGGCGGAACCGCAAAGGTCTGCCGGACCCAACGGTTCGGCGTGTTCGCCGTCGACCTCCACACCCACACGCGCTTTTTCCACGGCCACGACCGCCTCGGCGAGCGCTTCGACCCGCTCGGCTATCGGGCGCTGTCGTGGGTCGCGCGCCGGCGCGGCCTCGACGCGGTGGCGCTGACCAACCACGACTACTACCGGCCCCTCGGGACCGTCGCCGGCGTGGGCACCGAGAGCAGTTCGCCCACCGACGGCACGACCGACCCCGTCACCGTCCCCGGCATCGAGATTTCGACCACGCACGGGCACGTGCTCGTCGTCGGACCTGACCCGCCGGCCCGGACAGAGCCAGGCTCCCTGTCGCCCCGCGAGGCCGTGGCGCTGGCCCACGACCGGGGGTGTGCGGCCATCATCGCCCACCCCTACCGCAACAGCACCGTCCAGGAGACCGACGTGGAGTTCGACGCCATCGAGGTCAACGGCAAGCACCCGTGGACGTGGTCGCTGGTCGAGGAGATCGCCAGCGACCGCGACCTGCCCCTGGTCGGCGGTAGCGACGCCCACTACCCCGTCGAAGTGGGCCGCGCGCACACGCTGGTCGACGCGGACCGGCTGACCCCCGAGAGCGTGGTGGCGGCCATCCGCGAGGACCGCGTGGACCCGGCGTTCACCTTCTCGCCGGTCCAGCGGGCGCTGCACGCCCTCTACCGGACCGTCCACCTGGGCAAGGACCACGTCGACCCGGTGGCCGTCGGCCGGGAGCTGGAACGAGTAGAGCGCGAACGGAGCGAGGAGGCGAAACGGGATCAGGCGCGAGAGGGGGAGCGGCCGTAGTGAGCGGATGGAGCGGGGAGCAGAGGCGCGAGAGCGGAGCGGGTAGAAGCGGAGGCGGATGGAGCGCGAGCGGACGCGAGAGCGGGGCGGGCAGCAGTAGCGTCGTCCACGTATCGCCCACACCTACAGCGGGAAGTGTTCTATCGCCTACAGCGGGAAGCGCTCCACCGTCGAGTACACCGGGCCGTCGGGGGTCAGCTCGCTCTCGGTGAGCCGGACCTCGGAAACCTCGGCGGACCCCACGGCGGCCTCCTCGGTCCGCACGGCCGCCTGGACCAGCTCCTTGCCACCGGCGTGGTCCATCCGCGCGAGCGTGACGTGCGGCGTGAAGTCGTGGTCCTCCGGGTCGAAGCCCAGTTCGACCATCCGGGGCTCGATGGCCTCGTGGAGGCGCGTCATCTCCTCGCCGCCGCCTTCGACGCCGAGCCAGACCACGCTGATGTAGTCGAGGCTCGGAAACGCGCCGAGGCCGCGGTAGGTCGCCTCGAAGGGCGCGACGCCGGCCGCGTCGATGGCCGCGGCGACGGCGTCGGTCACCTCGGGCAGCCGGTCGGCGTCGGTGTCGCCGAGGAACTTCAGCGTCACGTGGGCCTGCTCCGGGTCGGTGAAGCGCAGCCCCGAGGCGTCCCGGAGGTCGTCCTGGACGGCTGCGACGGCGTCGGCGAGGTCGTCGGGCAGGTCGATGGAGACGAACAGCCGCATGGTACGTGTTGGGCTGGCCAGGGATTTCAAGCTCTCG
>CAZPIG010000139.1:0-3901 GCA_964586205.1 uncultured Halobacteriales archaeon
CGAGAACGAAACGCCGCTACAGGTCGGCGTTCTCGAACCGCCAGTAGCCCAGCGCCAGCGGGCCGACGACCCAGGCGGCCATGACGACGAGGCCGAACCAGTTCGAGAGGTAGAACGGCTCGGAGCCCGTCTGGGCTAGCTGCGGCGCGACCGACGCCAGCGCCGACGCGTCGAGGAACGCCAGCGCGCCGTTGGAGTAGGCGGCCGACGGATTCAGCCCCTGGAGGAACAGCGCCCAGTCCGGCGGCCGCTCGGTCAGCGCCGGGAACTCCGAGAAGCCGGTCGCACCCCACCGGGCGAGCAGCACCACCACGTCCCAGAGGAACTGGAACAGCGCCCACGCCCCCAGCGACGCGGCGGCGGCGCGGCCGCTCGTGGCCACGGCCGACGAGATGCCGACCGTGATGGCGACCCACGTCAGCGCGAACGCGCAGGTGAGGACGCCGAACAGGACGTAGTCCACGACCGAGAACGAGGTGAACAGCGCCAGCCCCACCACCGCCGCGACGGCGAAGCCGGCGACGATGGGGACGACCATCACGCCCGTCCGGCCGACGACCTTGCCGAGGACGACATCCCGGCGGGTGTGGGGTAGCCCGAGCAGCAGCTTCAGGCTCCCGCTCTCGCGCTCGCCGGCGACGGCCTTGTAGCCGACCAGCAGCGCGATGACGGGGACGAACAGGCTCACCGGGCTGAGCAGGAAGCCGACGAGCCCCAGCGCCGAGACCGACTCGCCGCTGCCGGCGATGAACTCGGCGTACAGGTACGCCGTGCCGCCGGCGGCGAGCACGAACAGCACCGAGAGTACCCACAGCGAGCGGGCGCGGACGGCGTCCCGGAAGTCCTTCTTCGCCACGACCGACCAGCTCATGCCGACACCTCCGCGTCCGTGTAGGCGACGAACAGCTCCTCTAGCGAGGCCTCCTCGGTCGAGAAGTCGACCACGGTCGCGCCGGCCTCCTCGACGGCCGACAGCGCCGCCGACTTCGCGCCGTCGGTGGCGACCACGAGCGTGGTGCCGTCGACGGTGACCCCGGAGACGCCGTCGACGGCGCGGACCGCCTCGACGACGCCGTCGGGGACCGCCTCCAGCTCCACTCGGAGGGTCCCCTCGGTACCGGCGGCCTCCCGGAGGCCGTCCACGCTGTCGACGGCGACCAACTCGCCGTCCCGGAGGATGCCCACGCGGTCGCAGACCGCGTCGACCTGTTCGAGGACGTGGCTGGAGAAGAACACGGTCGCGCCCCGGTCGCGCTCGGCACGGATGACCTCGCGCATCTCGCGGGCCCCCTTGGGGTCGAGGCCGGTCGAGGGCTCGTCGAGTATCAACAGGTCCGGCTCGCCGACCAGAGCCATGCCGAGCGCGAGCCGTTGGGTCATCCCCTTCGAGTAGCCGCCGGCCGTGCGGTCGGCGGCGTCGGCGACGCCGACGCGCTCGAGGACGGCGTCGGGGTCGTCGTCGACGCCTTTGGACTCGGCGACGAACGCGACGTGCTGGCGGCCCGTCAGGCGGTCGTACACGTGGTAGCCGTCCGGGAGGACGCCGGTCCGGCGGCGGACCGCGAGGCTCTCGGCCTGGGCGTCGTGGCCGAGGACCGTCGCCCGGCCGCTGTCCGGGCGGACGTAGTCGAGCAGCACGTCGATGGTCGTCGACTTCCCGGCCCCGTTCGGGCCGAGGAAGCCGAATATCTCCCCTTCCTCGACGGTCAGCGAGAGGTCGCGGAGGGCGGTGACGTCGCCGTACCGCTTGGTGACGCCGTCGAGTTCGATGGCGGCCATGGTTCGTTCCCGGGAGGGTCCCCGCGTTCCTTAGTCATTTCTATTCTGTCGTGACTGTCGGGACAGTGGAGGCGTCCGGGGACGGAGCGGAGCGGGAAGCCGACTGACTGGTGGAGCGACGACGGATCGGCGGGGTGACGGTCGGAAAGCGGACCGGGCAGAACGCGCGTCGACCGCCCCTACTGCCCCTGGGTGGGCGCTAGCTTCTCGTCGTCGATGCGCTTCTCGAGGAGGACGTCGGTCTGGTCGGCCACCCTCCGGCCCTCGCGGATGAGGTCCTTCAGCGCGCTCTGGGCCGCGAGGTCGCCGATGAGGACGCCGCCGATCAGGCGGCCGTCCTTGAACGCCAGCCGCCGGTACTCCGTGTCGGAGTAGCGCCGTTCGGCGTAGTCGTCGCCGAGTTCGGGGTGGCCGAAGCTGAGGAAGGGGAAGTCGAAGTGGGTGATGGAGTACGACGACACCCACTCGAAGGCCTCCTCGCCGCCGGCCATGTTCACCGCGGCGACCCGGCCCTGCTCCTTGGCGCTGCCCCACGAGCCGTTCTGGGCGCGCTCGCCGAGGATGACGTCGTGAAAGCGGGTGATGTCGCCGGCGGCGTACACGTCCGGGTCGCTGGTCCGCATGTGCTCGTCGACGACGATGCCGCCGTCGCACTCGACGCCGGTGCCCCGGAGGTACTCGGTGTTGAACCGCAGGCCGATGGCTACCCCCACCCAGTCGCTCTCGTAGGTGTCGCCGTTGGCGTCGACCGTGGCCGCGACGTGACCGTCGTCGTCCGTCTCGAAGCGCTCGACGCCGCTCTCGAACACCGGCGTCACGCCGAGGTCCCGCAGGCCGTCGTGGATTATCTCCGCGCCTTCGAGGCTCAGGCCGTAGCGCCACCAGCGGTTGCCCCGCATGATGTAGTGGGCGTCGACGCCCTGGGCCCCGCAGATGGCGGCGAGGTCGATGCCCAGCAGGCCGGCCCCGACGACGACGCCGGTGTCCGCCCGCTCGGCGTGCTCGGCGATGGAGCGGGCGTCCTGGAAGGTCCAGAAGTGGTGGACGCCGTCGGCGTCGCTGTTCTCGACCGGTAGCTCGGCCGGCGTCCCGCCGGTGGCCACGAGTAGCTTGTCGTACTCGATGGTCTCACCCTCGTGGGTGTGGACCGCCTTGGCGTCGGTGTCCAGGTCCGTGACCAGCGTGTTCAGCCGCAGGTCCACGTCGCGCTCCTCGTACCACGCTTCCTCGTGGATGGAGACCGGCCCCTCCGGGAGCTTCCCCTTCGCGAACTCCTTTATGAGGATGCGGTTGTAGAGCGGCTCCCCCTCATCGGTGACGACCGTCACGTCGGCCCCGGGGTCCTCCTCGCGGAGCGTCTCGGCGGCCGAGCTCCCCGAGATGCCGTCCCCGATGATCACGTAGGACTGGGCCATTGTGACCGACTTTGCGGTCGGGGTTAAAGTGGATTGCCATTCGGTGCCGGCACCGCCGTCTGGCGGGTCGGTTCGCGTCCATCCCGCGAGTCGGTCGCGATTCGTTCCCTCCGAGCGGGAGGTTGAATAGTCCCGCCTCCCTACCACCGCCCACGATGAAGATACGCCAGACCGTCCGGCACTTCGCGGCCCGGAAGGCCCTCGAGCTGCCGGTCGTAGGCGACTACACCCGCGACAAGCTCGTGGACCTCCACGTCCGGGTCTTCCTCGGGCGCGCCGACCCGGACCACCGCGAGGAACGCCGCGGGCACCTCGAGGCCTTCTTCGACGCGACGATAGACACGTACCTGGCGGCGCTCCGGGAGGGCTACACGGAGGCGACGGCCAGGGAGATGACCCACGTCCAGGCCAACTTCGAGTTCTACCGCAAGGGCTGGACCGAGATGATGGAGTTCCCCGGCGGGGAGGTCGACGCCCACTACGACCGCTACGCCGACTTCTTCGACCGCCACGGCATCGACCCGGACGACCCGCTCGGGGAGTTCGCGCCCGAGGGCGGGCTGCCGGGCGCGCCGGAGACGCCGGAGAAGCTGGCGGACCCCGAGTACCCGAACGCCGAGGGCGGCTTCGCCGACGACGTGTACGTCGAGGACGAGGCGGGCGAGGTCCGGCGGGGCGACCGCGACGACGTGGCGGCCGACGACGTG
>CAZPIG010000139.1:4001-6875 GCA_964586205.1 uncultured Halobacteriales archaeon
ACCCGCTCAGCAATCGGCGCTGGTGATGGCGTGTTCGTCGACGTACTCCCGCGACAATCCCGGCGACCTCGCCAGCAACTCCATCGCCGGGTCGGTCGTTTCGGGGACCGGAGTCCGCGTCATCTGCGGGGGCGCTTCGGGCGTGAACGTTCGCTGCGTCGTTCCCGTGCTCGCGGCGACGGCGAACCGTCGATAGCCGAGCGCCACTGTCCAGCCGGCGCTACACGCCCAACTGTTCGCCTCCCCTTCGGGGTCGAATCCGCTCCGCAGCTCCATTATCACCACTCTGTACGTTCGGTTTCCCGGTGACGTGTAGTAGCCGAAGACGCCGCCGACTCCGCCCCGGGAAGTCCACGAGAAGCCGCTGCTCTCGACAGTCTCGCGGGTCCATCCATCGCCTGTCCGTGGGAGCAGTGCTTCGGGCTCCGACACTGGAGTCGGAGAGGAGCTTGTCGGGCTTTCTGGGTCGTCGCGCGCGTTGCAGCCAGCGAGGAGCCCGAGGGCGGTAATGCCACACGCCCCGAGAAAGCGGCGGCGCGTCTCTCCAGCCATGTTCGGCACTTCGGACGGAGGCCCATAGGCCTTGTAGTGCTCCGGCTCGATTGGCTCGCGTTCCGGATGCGAACGAGCGAGCGGGCGAAATCGTCAATCCGCACGCCACACGAACTACCGGACGAGCTGCAGGACGGCAGTCCGGTAGAAGAAACCGACGACCTCGAAGAGAGTGACTGTCGTCCGGAAGACGGAGCGAAAAAACGAGCTGCGGACGCAGGGGGTTTCACCCCACCGGACGGACCCAGCAACCGGGTCGCGGCTCAGAAGCCGAACCAGTGGCTGTTGTCGTGCTCCTGGGATATCTCCAGGGCGCGGTCCGTGCAGGTGGACTTGATGTGCGAGCGGCCGGTCACCGACTGCCAGTTCGAACAGTCGCCGTGCTCGGCGGTGTCCTGGCCGTAGAATCCCAGCATCGGGCTCGTCTCGCCGTCGCCCCAGACGTCGCCGAGCGCGTGGTCCTTGGAGTTGCCGGAGTGGCCGTCGTTGTTGAGGATGTTGTTCTGTATCTCGCCACAGCTATCGGCGGCGAGGTACATGTGCATCGACTCGTGGATGCACGACTGGCCGAAGTCGTGGTCGTTGCTCCGGATGTGGTCGCCGACGAAGCCGTTGGCGCGGCTGTCCTCGCCCCACGCGAGGCCGCTGGCCACCGCGATGAACGTGTGGTCGCAGGCCCCGACGACCCAGAGGAACGCCTCGTTCCAGTCGATGCCCTCGTCGTTGAGAAAGTCGTTCGCGTCGGCGAACTGGTCCCCGGTGCAGGTGATGACAGCGTCGGTGTCTATCTTCCACACGCTGGTCGTGATGCCGGTGTAGAAGTTGACGTTGTCCACGGCGTACTTGACCGCCTCGTAGGCTGTCTCCCACTTGTCCCGGTCGGCGAAGGACTCGCGCATCACGTTGACGACCAGCTCGTCGTCGCCGTCGCCGAACTGCTCCCACTCCTCGATGGTGTAGCTCATCGGCTCGCCTCCGCGCGGTCGACCGCTTCGTGAACGGTCACCTCGCCGTGGTTGCGGACGGTCAGCGTCGGCGTGGCGTCGAGCCGCTCGGTCGTCGCCACGTACTTGGCCCCGTTCTCGACGGTCTTGCCGGGCACCTTCTCGCTGGTGCCCTCGGTCGGCTGGCGCTCGTAGCGCCGGGCCGCGACCTCCCGGGTCTCTAGCTCGACGGTCCGCTCCTCGCCGGGCGCGACCTTGACGGCCGGCCCGCGCGTGCGGACGACGAGCTTGTCGCCGGCCCGCACCACGCGCGGCGCGGGCGGCGAGTGGGTCTCCTCGACGATGACGCCCCGGCGGGGGTGGAGCCCCTCGCCGAGGGTGGTCGGGAGGAAGCCGTTCTCCATCAGCGGCACCTCGTTCGCGGGAACCGCGTTGGGCCGGAGTCCCGCGACGACGTCGTCCGCGCCGCGCACGCGGTCGAGCCACGGCTCCTTCATCGCCTCCGTGTAGAAGACGACCTCCTCGCCGTCGACGACGTCGTACTGCGGGTGGACGCAGTCGTCGGCGCGCGGCGGGCGCACGTCGCCCTCGATGGTGTACTCCACGCCGACGTCCGCGAACTGCAGGGTCCCCACGGACGAGCTATCGTCGAGGGCCAGCCCCTCGCCGGCGACGATGGTCGCGCCGGCACCGGCGGCCGAGGCCCGTCGTAGCACTGTACGTCTACTCACGCCGTCGCGGTCCGGGGCGTCCCGGTCCGCGTCGGACGTGCCTCTTCCCCTCTCGTGGTCGGATGGATTTCGCGTCATCCGGTCGTGGATGCAGGTGGGAGTTTCTTCATTCACGCCGCTACACAGTTAGTTGATGCCGACATCCCCGTCGTTGGGAACACTACACACTTAGAGTGGCCGTGACGAGGGTGCGAGCGGGGCCGGTGGGTGCGATTCCCGTCGGTATCGGCCAGGTGGGGTCGATAGGGGTAGTTGCAAGTGGGAGTGGAATCGGGACGCTCGCGGCGTCGAACGAAAGCGGGTCAGTCCGACCCGGCGATTAGGTCCGCACACGCGAACCCGGCCTCGACCGCGCCGTTCAGGCTCCGCTCGGGGTACTGCGCCCGGCTCGCCATTCCCGCGTAGTAGACGCCGTCGCCCACCGCGTCCGCGAGGTCGTAGGGCACCACCTCCTGGAGGTAGCCCGTCTCGTAGATGGGCGCGGTGCGCGGGGCCCGCGCGGTCCGCACCCAGTTCACGTCGGCCGGGTCGAACGCGGGGAACAGGTCCGCGACGCCGTCGGCCCACAGCGACTCGACCGCGGCGTCGTCCATGCCCCACAGCTCCTCGCCGGGGTCCTGGACGTAGCTGGCGGTGTAGTAGAGGTG
>CAZPIG010000140.1:0-1872 GCA_964586205.1 uncultured Halobacteriales archaeon
ACGCGAGCGCGCGCAATCTGGAGCGCGTGGCCGACCACGCGACGAAGATAGCGCGCCTGTCGAAGGACGTCGAGGCGGTCCCCGAGGACGTGGCCGAAGCGTTGGCTGATTTGCGGGACCTGGCGAAGGAGATCATCCAGATGGCGATGGACGCACTGGAGGAGGAAGACAGTGACCGGGCGACTGATTTGGCTAACGAAGCGCGGGAGCGCGTGCGGGACGTGGATTCCCATGCGCGGGATATCGATGATCTGATTCGGGAGTTCGAGATGGAGCCCGGTCCGGCGCAGGCTTTGGGTCTGGTTGTGGATTCGTTGTCTCGGAGTGCGGACTACGGTGGGAATATTGCGGAGACGGCGTTGCAGAAGGCTGCTCCTGCGCCGTAGGATCGTGGTTGGTTGGCGGTTTGGGGTGGGAGATTTGGGTGGCTAATTTGGTTGGTGTCGTAATCGGTGTTTGATTGGTGTTTCTCGGGGCAACTGGGGGCTCGAAAGCCCCCGGTCGCTGGACTCCCGCGGACCGCGCTGCGCTCCTCGCCTCGCTCACTGCGTTCGCTCGGCTGCGGTGCTTGCGGGCCCGGGGTTCGTCCAGCGACCGGCCCCTTTCGTAGTCCCGCCCCGGAGTGGATGTGGGGTGGCTGTAGTCGGTGGTACGTCGAATCCCGCGAGACGGAGGAATCACGAGGCAGCGGCTAGTAGGACTTGTTCACGGCGGCCGTCAGCTTCGTGAACGCCGCGTTCTCGGCCTCGTGGAGTGGTTCGCCCCCATCTTCGTCGTCCGGTACCGGGTCGAGGTCGGAATCGAGGACGGTGAGCAGGCTGAAGAGGGACTTCGGGGACGGTGGGAGGAGGTCGTGATCGGTGGCGACCTCTTGGAGGATCTCCGTCGAGGTGCTCTCGACGCCGTACTCGTCTTTGTGTTCTTCGGAAGCACCACCCACCAGAGCACCGTAGGCAACCCCACCGGCTAGCGCGGCCCGGTGCGCGTCGGACTCGGAATCGGTGTCGGGCCGTGCGCGCCACGTCCGTTGGAACAGCCGGAACGCGATGGGCCCCTCGTCGGCGAGAAACGTCCGGAGTGCCCAGCCGTAGGTCGTCTCGACGTCGGCTGGAATGTTGTCTTCGAGGTGTTCGGTACACCGATCTCTGAACCACTGCGCGCGCCCAGAGAAGTCCTCGTCGGCCCTGTCGGCGAGTCGGAGGGCGAGGATGCAGTTGTCGATGGCTGCCGTGACGTCGTCGAGGTCCTCGCAGACGCGGACGAGGAGGCGGAGATCGTGCAGGGCGTTGCCGGTGTTACCTCGCTGTCGCCAGAGTTCGACCGAGGTTTCGACGTGTTCGCGGGCCTTTTCTGGTTCGTTCTGGTCGTAGAGTAAGTTTGCGTAGTTGTGTTGGGCCTCGGCGTAGTCGTCGCGGGCGGCGATAGCCTTCTCGAACTGGTCGGCGGCGCGCTCGGGCTCGCCCTCCTCGGCCAGGAGTACCCCGTAGTTAGAACGGGCCTCGGCAAGATCGGGGTCGGCCTCGATGGCCGCCTCGTACGCCGCTTCGGCCGCCTCGTACCGCCCCTGCTCGGTCAGGAGCAGCCCGTAGTTGGAGTGGGCCTCGGCGAGGTCGGGGTCGGCCTCGATGGCCGCCTCGTACGCCGCTTCGGCCGCCTCGTCCCGCCCCTGCTCGGTCAGGAGCAGCCCGTAGTTGGAGTGGGCCTCGGCGAGGTCGGGGTCGGCCTCGATGGCCGCCTCGTACGCCGCTTCGGCCGCCTCGTCCCGCCCCTGCTCGGTCAGGAGCAGCCCGTAGTTGGAGTGGGCCTCGGCGAGGTCGGGGTCGGCCTCGATGGCCGCCTCGTACGCCGCTTCGGCCGCCTCGTCCCGCCCCT
>CAZPIG010000140.1:1972-6870 GCA_964586205.1 uncultured Halobacteriales archaeon
TCGGGGTCGGCCTCGATGGCCGCCTCGTACGCCGCTTCGGCCTCTTCGTACCGGCCCTGCTCTTGCAGGAGATTCCCGTAGTTGGAGTGAGTTGCGGCGAGAGCGTCCGTTCCTAACTTTTCAAAAATATGATCGTAATGCGGTACGGTGTATTTCTCGAAATCCGTTTCCGACCTGTGGCCCATCGGAATGGCAAACGACTCGTGAGCTCTCCGTCTGAGGTCCTCACTGTCGTCGGGAACGTGGCTCTCCAGCCCACTCAGCAAGAACTCCGAAAACGACTCGACTCGCTCGTCGAACTCGAAATCTTCTATCTCGACGACGTACAACTTCAGGTCGTGGATGGTGTACCGAGCGTCCTGTTCGGTCGGACTTGCGTCACCCACCACCGAAATCCACCGCTTCTCGACCAGTGATTCCACTTCACGACCGAACTGCGACCTCTCGAACTCGAACACCTCCCGCGCGACGCCCCGTACGAGACCGGCGTTGAACGGGATGTCGAACAGCGAGAGCAGCTTGATTGCACGGAGTATCTCGTAGGCGTCTTCATGGTTCTCGGCCAGCCAATCTCGTTCGTCTATCCACAGCTCTCCGACGCTCTCGGGTAACTCCGCGACGAGGTCCTCGGTGAGTTCGCCACCCCGACGGCTCGCCACCTCGACTACCGACGTGACGTAGAACGGCGAAGGGTTGACGCCTGCCGCGACGGCGGTCAGCGCGTCCCGGGCCTCCGTGTCCCCTCCGACGCCGAACTCCTCCATCGCGCGGCTCACCAGCTCCCGGAGGAAAACTTCCTGATACTCCTCTAGTGACACCAGCTCGAAGTCGTCCCAGAACCGCGCCCCCGAGTGTTGGACGTCGTCGAGACCCTCCGAGCGCGTCGCGGCGAGGACGTGGAGCTCGTAGCCTGCCCTATCCAGTGCGTTCTCCAGTCGGTGTACCGTCCGCTCGAAGACCTGGTGGTCGACGATATCCCGCTCGAACGCCTGTACGTCGTCCCAGAGGAGCAGGACGTCGCCCCTGAACGGCTCGTTCTCCAGGGTGCGAATCTGGTCTATGTCGCCGAAGGTCCCCCGGGGTCGCACGACGTGCTCGAAATCGTGGTCCGTCTCGGAAACCCGGTCGAGCAACTCCATGAGCGCCCGCGACTTTCCCGACCCGCCCGGGCCGTGGAGCAGGACCTTCCGCGACTTCGGCTGGCCGGAAAGCTCTGGCCGTTCGATGAACTCGATGGGTGGCGGACCGAGACCACTGGCCGCCGTCTCGAAGCCGTCGTCGGTCGCCGGGAAGAAGTCGTGAGCTTCGAGCGCCCCCTGGTGTTCCACCCGTCTGACCTCGTCGAGTATCTCGTCCAGTTGTCGGAGCATCGTCCGTTCGCGGTCCAACTGCCAGCGCTCCCAGAGGTCGGTGCCGACGACCGCATCCTCGAAGCGTTCCAGGGCCTCCACGTACGCGGCCGCGATGCCCTTCCGCAACTCCTGGTGCTCCTTCTCCGTCAGATCGAGACTGGTGGCCCTTTCGATAGCGGCCACGACGCCGTCGATTGCAGCCTCTTGGTCGTGAGCATTCAACACCTCCTCCTCGTCGAACGCGTCGATTATCGCATTCCAATCCTCCGCTTCGACGAGGTCGGTCAGTTCGTCGAGGTCCCGCCGCTGTGCGACGTCCGAAAGCGTCCGCCGGAGTCTCGCGGTGAATCTGTCGGTCGGTTCGTGGAAGTCGTACTCGAAGCTAGACTCCCGCCAGTTCTCCCAGATTTCCCGTGCCGTGTAGTCCGAAGCTTTCGCTATCCCGGTCGAAAGCAGACCGAAGAGCACGGGCTCTACCATTACCGGACCTACCTCGTTGACCCGAATATATCTGTTGGCACGCTAAAGATAACCCAATCCCCCGTCCAAACCTCCCCTGTTCAATACCTCGCACTACACTTTCAAGTACGACCCCTCCGACACTCCCCACCAACCAATGTCCCTCGTCCCCTTCCTCCCGAACTGGGCCGCCGCCATCACCGTCGGCACCGTGATGCTCCTGTACCCGCGCGTCTACGTCGCGAACAGGTACCTCTGGAACATCGTCCGCGGCCGCGACAAGGACGACGTGTCCGCGCTCCGGGCGTGGTTCGAGCGCCTCTCCGGCGTCGCCCTCGTCGCGTACGGGGGTGTACCTGCTGGTGGGAGTGCCGACGTCGCTGCTGTCGGAGTTGGGACTCGGGCTGTAATGACGTGCGCACGACCACGAGCATCACCGTCATGCATCATTCGACCGCCCGGGTCGACCCACCACCAAACTTTTTACTACTTTCGTCATAATCGACTACGATGCCAGAGATAGACGATGAGGGCCGCCTCCCGCTCCCAGACGAGATTCTCGAACGGCACCACCTGAAGCCGGGAACGACCGTCGAGGTCGAGACGGACGGCGGTCGTCTCGTCCTCGAACCCAAACGAACACCCGAGGAGATACTCGCGCGGATGGACGAGCTACTCGAGGAAGTACCGGACGACCCGAGCGAACGGGCCGACACTGTCAACGAGGACGACCCGTTCGCTCGTAGTCACCGCAGGAAAATCCGAAGCGGTATCGACGACGAGTGAGAACCGAGCCCGAAACGTCTCGACCGACCACTCGCCGCTACGCCGCTACTCCTCCACCAGAACGGCGTTCACTTGCCCGTCCTGGCCCGGCCGCGACGTGACGCGCGCCCGTCCCTCGCCGGTCTCCACGATAGCGCCCTTCGTGACGATGTTCCGGCGGGCGTAGTTGGGGTTCGCGGGGTTCTCCGCGACGCCCTCGACGGTGGTCGCCACCGCCTCGCCGTCCGGCGTGGCGACGGTCGCGCGGTTCGTCCGGAGCGCGCGGACCTTCTCGGTGCCGCCGCGGGCGTCGACGGTCCGGAGGTCCGGTTCGCCCACCTGTGTCTCGGTGGGGCCGCGGCCGAGCTCGTGCTTGCGCTTGTCCCGGACGGGCCGCAGCCGTCCGCCGGTCCGCTTTCGCGTGGAGCGTCCCTGGTACTTCATCGTGTTCGGTCGGACGGGCAGCGCGCACTTGAAGCTCTCGACTTCTGGGCCTGGTGCTGGGGATGTGTTTGGTCGAATGGCAGTAGTGCTGTCGCTTGGCGCTCGGAAGCCCCGGCCCGCTCGGCTCGGGGGCCGCTCACGGCTCCCTTCGGTCGCCGCTCGCGCCCGAGGCTCTCCCGTTGGTCGAGCCTCGCGCTCGCTGCGCGCTTCGCTCCCTTCGGTCGCTGCAGTGCTTGCTTCGTCCGCCGTCGCCGAGCGGCCCGCCCCTTCCGGAGTCCCACCCGGTGTGAAGGGTTGGTCGGCCGTAGCTCGCCGGCTGACTCACGTGTCTAAACACCACCACCCGACAGTGTCTAGACGATTCGACCATCCGGCGGGCTGTTGCGAACCGCCCAGCCGCCACGGGTGGGAATACGGAAGGGGCCGCTCGCTCGACCCGCCCCCGACGAAGGTGAGGCGAGCGAAGCGAGCCGAACGACGGAAGTCGCAGCCCGCGCAGCCGAGCGGAGCGAGGCGAGCAGGACCGTCTTCCGGAACAAGCACCGCAGTGAGCGAACGAAGTGAGCGAGGCGAGGAGCGCAGCGAGCGCGAGGCCCGAACGGAAGTGAGGGCCTCGTTCGCGCGAGCGGCCGCAGGCCGCGAGCGTCGCGGGTGGTCGAGCGAGCGGGGGCTTCCGAGCGCCAAGCTGCAGTGCGGTCAGTGCTCAGGACTTCGTTCGGCCAAACCACCCCTAGCCAAAGACGAAGCTATTTCACCACTACCGTAGAAACCCTCCCCCGATGCACGACTTCGCGGTCGTCGGAGCCGGACCGGCCGGGTCGCGGTTCGCGCGACGGGCCGCCGAGGCCGGCCACGACGTAATCGTCTTAGAGAAGGGGAGCGTCGGCCAGCCGCTGGCGTGCTCGGGCCACGTCAGCCGGGACCTCTGGGAGTACCTCCCCGACGGGGCCCGCGACCGGCTGCTCCAGAACGAGGTCCTCGGCGCGCGCTTCCACGTCGGCGGCCCGGACAGCCGCGCGTACCCGTTCTACAAGGACCGACCGGTCTCGAACGTCATCGACCGCGTGGGCCTGGACCGCGCGCTCGCCGACGCCGCGCGAGCGGCGGGAGCCGAGATTCGCACCGACCACCGCGTGACGGGCGTCGAGGAGCGCGGCGACCGGGTGACCATCGAGGTCGCCAGTTCCGACGCCTCGGGCACCACCGAAACCGTCGAGGCGCGGATGGTCGCCGGAGCCGACGGCCCCGTCTCGACGGTCCGCTCGGAGCTGGGACTGCCCGACCCCGGCGAGCTACTCCACGGGATACTCGGCTTCGACGACGAGCCGGACCACGGCGACTTCGTGGACGTCCACCTCACCGCGCCGCGGTTCTTCGCGTGGCGCATCCCCCGTGGCGACGCGGGCGTCGAGTACGGCGTCGCCGCCCCGCCGGGCGGCGACCGCAACGCGCGGGCGCTGTTCGACGACTTCGTCGCGGGCTACGGCGTGTCGGTGGGGAACGTCTGCTCGGGGGCCATCCCCGTCGGGCCGCCGGGGAGCGTGACGAGTCGCCGCGGCTTCCTGCTCGGCGACGCGGCCGGGCAGACCAAGCCGTTCACCGGCGGGGGCATCCTCTACGGGATGGCCGCGGCGGACCACGCGGCCCGCGAGGTGGCCCCCGCGAACCCCGCGACGCTGGCCGACTACGAGGCCGCGTGGCGCGACGACCTCGCGCGGGAGATACGGCTGGGGCGGCTGGTTCGGCGGTGCTACTCGCTGCCGACGCCGCTCCAGCGCGCAGGGCTGCGGGCGCTGTCGGGCGAGATCGGCGTCCACATGGACCGCCCCTCGACGTTCTTCTCGCCGTCGCACCTCCGGGCGCTGCTGTCGCGGTCGT
>CAZPIG010000141.1:0-6836 GCA_964586205.1 uncultured Halobacteriales archaeon
CAAGCACTGCAGCGACCGCAGGGAGCGAAGCGCGCAGCGAGGTCTTCGCGAGCGACCGACGGGAGCGAGCGAAGGCCAGCGAGAGCCTCCGGCTCTCGCGTGGCCGCCGAGCCGAGCGCGGCGGGGCTTTCGAAGCCACGGTGAGTGTCGAGATGCACCCTCAACCGTGGCCCCGAAAGCCCCCGGTCGCTGGACTCGCGCGGACCACGCTGCGCTCCTCGTTCGCTCCCTCACTTCGTTCGGTCGCTCACTGCGGTGCTTGCGGGTCCGGGCTTCGTCCAGCGACCGGCCCCTTTCAGTTCCGGCGAGCAAGCTCGCCGACGTTCCGCTCGCTTCGCTCGCGGAACTCCCGCCCGACGGTGGTTCGACGCACTGGTCGGAGCTACCGTTGACACCTATCGTCGCCCACAGAGGGCAGGCGTTATAACCCCCCGCAGCGCAGTGGACCGCATGGAACTCCCGGTCGAGGACTCGCTCGAAGGCGTCGGACTCGCGGTCGCGGCCTTCCTCGTGCTGGCGGGGCTGGCCACGCTGGTCGGGATGCCGTGGGTCCAGAAGAGCGGCGGCCTGCCCGTCGCGGCCGCCAACGTCGCCGGCGCGGTCGGCGCTATCGGCATCGGCGCGGCGCTGGGGTGGCTCGTCCGGGAGTGACCCGGACCGACGGTACTTCTCCGCGGTAGCCGTCGCCGAGGAAGGCCGGTAGTGAGGGGCAGCGGAACGAAGCGACGGCAGCGAGCACCCCGGGTCCGCGACGGTCAGACGTCCTTCGTCGGCATGAACGCCGCCCCGGCGAGCAGGACGGACGCGAGCACGCTCAGGATGACGACGCCCCAGAGGCCGTTCGTGCGCTCGTGGAAGCGGTCGACGTCCGCCTGCTGGGAGACGAACTCGTCTATCTGGGTCGTCAGCACGACGCTCTCGTTGGTCCGGAAGTAGGTGACGTGGCGGACGCCGTTCAGCGTGACGTTCGAGCCCTGCGAGACCTCGATGGTCTCCTGTCTGGGGCCGGTCCACTCGACGACCACGGCCTCGCCGCCGCGTAGCGCGGCCACCGCCGTCTCGTTGCCCTCGTACTGGAGACTGTCGCCGACGGAGAGGGTCCGCTCCTCGGGCGGCCCGAACTGCTCGCGGAGGTACTGGTCCTCGGGGACGAGCGTGCGGTTCGCGCCGTCCGCGTCGAGGATGACGAACGTCGTGCCGTTGATGGTGGTGTTGGGGAGGTCGGTCCGCTGTATCTCCGTCAGCGTGGCCGACGAGGGCGAGGAGACGTTGGGGACCGTCAGCCGGAAGTCAGTACTGTCGAGCGTCAGCGTCGACCCGTTGTCGATGGTCGCCGTGTAGCGGGCCGAGTCGTTCGTCCAGACGAGGTCCGCCGACCGGACGAGCGCCTCGCCCTCGACGGTCGCGCTGACGTCGGCGACGGTGTAGGTCCGGCCGTCGACGGAGAACGACGACTGGTTCGCGTGGGTCGCCGCGTCGCCGCCGACGGTCACCTGCGGGCTCTCCGCGCCCGCGATGACGGCGTAGGACCCGGCGGCGACGACGAGCAGGAGAACGACGTACGCTGTCGCGGCTCGTCGTTGCATGGTCGGGGGGACGGATGCGCGCCCTAAAACGATTGCCTTTCGGCTGGAGCGCCGCCTCACGGCGGTTCCGGGCCGCGGCGCACCCGACGCCGACTCACCTGTCGGTCGCGTCGGGGGTCGCGCCTCGACGGCAAAGGACCCGGGCTGGCTCGGCGGCTGGGTCGGCCCGCCTGCCGGTCGCGTCGGGGGCCGCGCCTCGACGCCGCCCGACGACGACTTCGACCGGGAGCCCGCGCCGAACGCCGCACGTCTAGACTGATAGACCCGTCCGCCGTGCGTCGGACGGGAGTTAGAGCGCGCTACCGGACCAGCGACCCCAGTTGGGCGTCGACGCGCCGACAACCACCGCCCGTGCGCCGCCAGTCGCCCCTTCGTGCGCCGACGGGCACCCCCGTGCGCCGATAGCCATCGCTCGTCCGCATTCTCACGCGCGTGGGGCCGCGCGAAAACTGACAATCTACAGAACCTATTTACCGGCAAATACTGCACGAATTTTATTTGCTTGCATTTCTTCTCAATAATACTCTAAGCTGTTAGTGATGAACGTTATAGTAACGAACCCCGTCTGTCACGATGTGTCATGCCTTGCGCACACGCCAACCTCGGGGAGGGGGAATCCCGGGGCCTGGACCGACGCGAGTTCATGAAAGCCGCGGTGGCAATCGGTGGCGCGAGCGCGCTCAGCGCGGTGAAGGCGCGCGCTCACGGCGACGACGGCCACAGCGAGACCATCCCGACCGGGCGGGACGACCCGACGACGCTCCCGGAGCGCCACTACGCGTGGGACGACTTCTGTAGCGTCAACGGGGCGACCGGCCTCGCGAAGACGCCCCAGCACCACCTGATGCTGCTGGCCGACTACGAGGGCGGCGACGAGGACGACGGCTTCCTCGGCCACTTCCCGTTCGGCGACGATGACGACCGTGGCCGCGGCAAGGGCCGCGGCAGGGACGACGACCACGGCGGGGGCGGCGCGACGCCGACCGACGAGGACCGCGAGCAGGTCGAGCAGGCGTTCCGGACCCTCGAGCGCGCCTTCGAGTGGGGCAACGAGGGCCTGCTGTTCACCGTCGGCTACTCGCCGTCGTACTTCGACCGCTTCGAGGAGGACCTCCCGGAGGGGACCGGCCTGGTCCGCCCCGAGGAGGTCATCGACGAGGTGGACATCCGCCGGAGCGGCCGGGTCGTCGCCGACGACTTCGACGTCCACATCCACCTCGCAAGCGACAACGCCCTCGCGCTGCTGGAGGCCGAGCAGGCGCTTCGCGGCCGCCTCGACGAGGTCAACGGCGAGCCGGTCGCCGCCTCGCTCGACGGCGTCCTGGACGTCCGCGACCGCCGGACCGGCTTCATCGGCAACCCCCACGAGATGTGGGACCGGGAGATACCGGGCCGGAACCCGGTGGCCGAGGAGGCCTCGGTCTGGTTCGGCCTCAAGTCGCTGTTCACCGACAGCCAGCCCAGCGAGGCCCAGGTCGCCATCAGCGACCCCGACCACCCGTTCCACAACGGGACCACCGAGCAGGCGTCCATCCTCCAGGACACCGAGGTCCGCAACTGGTACCGCATCCACGACCACGAGGAGCGGGTCCAGCGGATGTACAGCCCGCACCACACCAGCGAGGACGCGGGCCAGCACGGCCGCGAGCTAGCGCCGACCAGCGGCACCGAGAACCGCCGCGAGGACGGCGTGACGATGAACGAGGCGGCCGAACTGACGAAGCAGGACGCCGAGGAGAAGCAGGTGGTCGGCCACGCCCAGAAGCTAGCTCGCGCGCGGAAGGGCGAGGACAACGTCCCGCCGCTGCTGCGCCGCGACTTCCCCTCGACCGACGGCATCCAGCCGAAGACCCAGTTCATCTCGAACCAGCGCACCATCGACGACTTCATCGACGTCCGGCGGGCGATGTCGTTCGTGAACCACGAGGACGACGACCCCAACGCCGCGGAGGAGGTGCCCATCAAGGACCACGGCATCCAGGGCTTCCTCAGGACCATCCGCCGTGGGACCTTCCTCGTCCCGCCGCGGAGCCTGCGGGCGCTGCCGCCCGCGCAGCCGTGAGCGGTGTACCGTCGTCCGACTCGATACCCTCGCCCGGGCGCTGTCGTCGGTGGCCGGCCGAGTGGACGCCGCGCGCGGTTGCTGCTCGCGCAGTCCCGCACCGGACGTTTCACTGAATCGTACTTCTTAGTTAACAAAATTTTCTTCGTCGGCCGATAGATTAACGTAACCCCCTTTTGAACACCTCCGACACGATGGCGGAGCGAACAGACGGAGGGGTCCTCGGGGCCATCCGGGGCAGGTACAGCGCTCGACTCGGCGTCGCGTTGCTCGCAGCAGTAGCGATACTCGTGGTGTTCGGGTTCGTCGTCCAGGCGCAGACGGCGACCCAGGTCCGCGAGGAGACCCGCCGCGACCTCACCCTCGCGGCGGAGGTCCAGGCGAACGCGATGGACGAGTGGATATCCGGCAACCGCCGGCAGGCGCGGTCCATCTCGGCGCTGCCCGTGATGGCGACCGACGACCCCGACCAGATAAGCGACGAGCTATCGGAGATAGTCGAGCAGGGACACGTCTCCGAGGAGGTAGCGGCCATCAACTACGTGAATCTGCAGCAGCAGGAGATCGCCGCGAGTTCGAACCCGAACCTCGTGGGCGGGAACCTCGCGGAGCAGCAGCCACCCTTCCTCTCGAAGGTCCAGCAGGGGTTCAACTCCAGCGACGAGGTGTACGTCTCCCGGCCGTTCACCATCGGGCTGGTCGACCACCCGATAATCGCCGTCGTGACCCCGGTCGAGGGGGTCGAGGCACGGCTGCTGGTGGTCGTCATCAACCCCACCGGCCAGACCGAGGAGCTCCGACAGCCCGTCGAGGGCGGCGTCACGCGGGCCGTCGATAGCGGGGGCCGGCTGCTGGCCGGGCCCAGCCGGATGCCGGTGAACCAGACGCTGGCCGGCCAGCAGGCGTCGCTCATCGACCAGGCGCTCTCGGAGGGAGCCGGCGTCGTCAACACCGGCCAGGGCGAAGTGGTGGGCTTTGCCTCCCTCGAGTCGAAGGACTGGGTCATCTTCGTCCACGCGCCGACCGAGAACGCCTTCGCGCTGAGCGCGACCGTGCGGTCGGACCTCGTCGGGCTCATCCTGCTCGCCGTGATAAGCCTCGGGCTCGTTGGCGTCACCATCGGCAGCAACACGGCCATCGCGCTCCGACTGCTGTCCACGCGCGCGAGGGAGATGGGTGAAGGGAACCTCGACGTCCCCATCCGCGTCTCCCGGGCGGACGAGATAGGCGTGCTCGCCTCGTCGCTGTCGGACATGCGCGACTCGCTACGCCAGACGCTCACCGAGGTCGAGGACGCCCGCGAGGTCGCCGAGCGCCGCCGGCGCGAGACCGAGGCGATGAACGAGCACCTCGAGACCAAGGCCGCCGAGTACGGCGAGGCCCTGTCGGCCATCGCCGACGGCGACCTCGCCCGGCGGGTCGACCCCGAGAGCGACAGCGAGGCGATGGCGGAGGTCGGCCGCTCCATCAACGAGACGGTCGCGGACCTGGCGGAGACGGTCGCCGACGTCACCGAGTTCGCCGAGCGGGTGTCGCTGGCCAGCCGCGAGGTCGACGCCGGCGCGAGCGAGGTCCGGCGAGCCAGCGAGGAGGTCAGCGACTCCGTCCAGGAGATATCCGACGGCGCGACCGAGCAGTCCCAGATGCTCGCGAACGTCTCCGACGAGATGGAGGCGCTGTCGGCGACCGCCGAGGAGGTCGCCTCCTCGTCCGACCAGCTAGCGGTCACCTCCGAGGAGGCCGCCGAAGCCGGCGCGGCCGGCCAGCAGGCGGCCCAGACGGCCATCGAGGAGATGAACGAGGTCGAGGCGGCCACCGAGGCGGCCGTCGAGGACATCGAGGCGCTCGACGAGGAGATGGAGGCCATCGGCGACGTCGTCGAGCTGATCAGCGACATCGCCGAGCAGACGAACATCCTCGCGCTGAACGCCTCCATCGAGGCCGCCCGCGCGGGCGTCGAGGGCGAGGGCTTCGCGGTCGTCGCCGAGGAGGTCAAGACGCTCGCCGGCGAGACGATGGACGCCGCCGAGGACATCGAGGGGCGCATCCGGCGCATCCAGGACCGCACCGGCGAGACCGTCGAGGGCATCCAGGAGACCCGCGAGCGCCTCTCGGCGGGCGTCGAGACGGTCGAGGAGGCCATCGGCGCGCTGGACCGCATCGCCGACCACGTCGAGGACACCGACAAGGGCGTCCAGAACATCAGCGCCGCGACGGCCCAGCAGGCCGACTCCGCGCAGTCGGTGGTCGCGCTGGTCGAGGAGCTGACCTCCATCAGCGAGCAGACCACCAACGAGGCCGAGAACGTCGCGGCCGCCGCCGAGGAGCAGACCGCGACGCTGTCGAACGTCTCCGAGCAGGCCGGCGACCTCGCGACGCGGGCCAGCGAGCTCCAGGAGCTGCTGGAGACCTTCGAGGTGAACGGGGCCGCCCAGCCGACGCCCGACGACGGGGCCGAAGTGCCCGTGGAGGAGGACTGATACCATGGTCGCGACGACCACCTGGTACGCGCTCGCCGCGACGGCCATGGCCGCCGCGACGGTCGCCCTCTCGGGCGCGGTGGCCATCGACGAGCGCAACCGTAGCTACCACGCGCTGCTCGTGCCCGTCTCGCTGGTCGGGCTGGTGAGCTACGGACTGCTCGCGCTCGACGTCGGGTCGGTCGGGATGAGCGGCAGTCCGCTGCCGCTGCTGCGGTACCTCGACTGGCTCGTGACCACGCCGCTGCTGGTGGTGTACCTCGGGCTGCTCTCCGGCACCGACCGGACGACCCTCGGGACGGCCGTAGGGCTCGTGGTCTCGTTCGTGGTCCTCGGACTGGTGGCGGCGGTCCTCGGCGGGCCCGTCCGCGCCGTGGGCTACCTGCTCGCGGTTGCGGCGTTCGCGGGGCTGGCGTACCTGCTCGCGGTGCCGATGCAGGGCACGGCGAACGACCGCGACGACCGCGTGCGGGCGCTGTTCGAGCGCCTGCGGAACCTCGCGGTGGTGCTGCTGGCGCTGTACCCCGTGGTCTGGATGGTCGGGCCGTTCGGGGTCGGGCTGGTCAATCCCGGCACGGAGGTGCTGGTGGTGGCCTACCTCGACGTCCTGACGAAGGGCGGCTTCGTGGTCATCGCCATCTCGAACCGCGCGGCGCTGGACGCCCTTCGCGGAGAGGGCTTCGGGGACGTGCTGACGCCCGCGAGCGC
>CAZPIG010000142.1:0-6829 GCA_964586205.1 uncultured Halobacteriales archaeon
CGACTTCGACCTGCCCGGCCTGCTGTTCATCGACACGCCGGGCCACCACTCCTTCACGACGCTGCGGGCCCGCGGGGGCGCGCTCGCGGACATCGCCGTCCTCGTCGTGGACGTCACCGACGGCGTCCAGCCCCAGACCGCCGAGGCCATCGACATCCTCCGGGACTCCGAGACGCCGTTCGTCGTGGCCGCGAACAAGGTCGACACCGTCGCGGGGTGGAACCCCGTCGACGACGCCCCCATCCAGCGGTCGATGGACGCCCAGAGCGACCGCGCCCGCTCCCGGCTGGAGGAGCGGCTGTACGAGCTCATCGGCGAGCTGAGCGACGAGGGCTTCTCGGCGGACCTCTACTGGCGGGTGGGCGACTTCCAGGCGAACGTCGGCGTCGTCCCGCTGTCCGCCGTCACCGGCGAGGGCGTGCCGGACCTGCTGGCCGTCCTGATGGGCCTCTCCCAGCGGTACATGCGCGACGAGATGGCCATCGACGTCGCGGGGCCGGGAGCCGGCACCGTCCTCGAGGTCACCGAGGAGAAGGGCTTCGGCACCACAGTCGACGTGGTGCTGTACGACGGGACCGTCGAGGAGGGCGACGAGATCGTCGTCGGCGGCCTCCAGGGCCCGGTCGTGACGGAGGTCCGCGCGATGCTCAAGCCCCGACAGCTATCCGAGATGCGCACCGAGAGCCGCTTCGAGCGCGTGGCGTCCGTCTCGGCGGCCGACGGCGTCAAGATAGCCGCCCCCGACCTCGCGGACGTCATCGCCGGCGCGCCGGTCCGCGTGGTCCGCGACCGGCCGGTCGAGGAGGTCGTCGCGGCCGTCGCGGCCGAACTCGCGGAGTACGCCGTCAGCACCGACGACGAGGGCCTGGTGGTGAAGGCCGACACCATCGGCAGCCTCGAGGCGATGGCCAACGCCTTGGAGGAGGCCGAGGTCCCCGTGATGCGCGCCGAAGTCGGCGACGTGGCCGCCCGGGACGTCAGCGTCGCCAGCACGGCCGCGGAGGGCCGCCACCGCGTCATCCTCGCGTTCGGCGTGGACGTGTTGGACGACGCCCGCCGGGAGGCCGACGAGCAGGGCGTGAGCATCTTCCGCAGCGACGTCATCTACCGGCTGGTCGAGGAGTACGAGGAGCACGTCGCGGAGATAGAGCGCGCCCAGCAGGAGACCGTCCTCGAGAACATCACCAAGCCCGCCCGGTTCCGCATCTTGGAGGACCACGTCTTCCGGCAGAACGACCCCGCCGTCGTCGGCGTGGAGGTGCTCGGCGGCACCGTCGAGACCAACGTCGCCGTCGCCTCCTTCGAGGGCAGCGAGCCCGAGCGCGTGGGCGTGCTGAAGGGCATCCAGGACCAGGGCGAGGACGTGGACGAGGCGACCACGGGCGACCGCGTCAGCGTGGCCATCGACGGGCCCACGGTGGGCCGGGACATCGACGAGGGCGACGAGCTGTGGGTGGAACTGCCGGAGAAGCACGCGAAGATACTGGACCAGGAGCTGTCGGAGGAGATTCGGGGCGACGAGCTAGAGACGCTGGGGATGTACCTGGAGAAGCAGCGGAGTAGGGACCCGTTCTGGGGGAAGTGAGGGCCAGTCGCGGCTTCGGTGGTCTCGGGCGTCGCGGTGGTGTTCCGGCGAGGGTCGAGGGGCTTCGTTCGCGACGTGACCTGTCTTCTCGGCAGACTCGCACCACGAGACGACCCTGAAGCCGCTCCGCACCGACTGGTCCGCAGAGTCGAGCCACTCCGAACCGTTCCTCACAGCCCCGCCGACAGTCCCGCAAAGCCGAGTCACGATGGGCCGCCCCGCCGGACGCGAGGCGAGGACCGCGTTCTCACGACCGCCAGTCTCAAGTCCCCTCGGCGTATCGTATCGGCTCGAACCGTCATGGTTGAAACCAACACGAATGACGCTCCCGCAATCGTCGCGGACGTTCTCTCGACCGAACCGCCCGTGGCGACCGAGGAGGTCGCTCGGTGACCGACGACGGTCCGCGGGACGCCGATTCCGCGGACGGGGAGTTCGTCGGTCCGCCGGGGACGGGCGAGACACCGACGCCGGGGTTCGGGAGCGCCGGTCGAAAGACCGACGACGATAGTCTTCCGAACGGACCGCCCGACGACTTCGACGAGTGGACTGCCCTGGTCGCGGTTACCCAGGACACCCGCGCCAGCCTCGTCGCGGACGTGGTCGGCCACCCAGCGGGAGCCCCGAGCGTCCGAGAACTGGACCACACCAACCCCGGCGTCGAGCGGCCGACCATCGAGGAGCACCTCGCCACGCTCGTCGAGGCAGGCGTTCTCGACAAGGACCAGCTCCCGCCCGGCGAGCGGGCGCGGGACCTCCCGTACACCTTTTACCGGCTGACCGAGGAGGCCCGCGACCTGTTCGACCGCGCCAATATCTTCGACGAGACCGTCTGGCGCGAGCAGTACGCGCGCGTCGAGAAGCCGGAGGACGTGCTGGCCGCCGAGGACGCGCCGCGGCCCGACTGACGACGCCCGAGCGACGACGAGGGTGACGCGAGCGACGAGGAGCGGCCTCGGGCGACAGAGGGTAGCGGAAGAACCGAGTTCTTCGACGGGACCGCCGTCAGACCGCCGCGCGCTGCGCCCGCGCTAGCTGGTCGGTGACGGCTGCGGCCAGCTCCCGAAGACTCCGCTCGACGGCCGGCGAGAGCCCGTCGCGGCCGCGACCGCGTCCCACGGTGTCGAGCTCGTTCAGGAACGCACCGACCTGCCGGGAGGCCGTCCCGAGCTGATCGTTCGCCTGCTTGCCCCGTCCCGATTCTCTGAACCCACGCGCCCGGTCCACGCTGTCGCTCGCGGCCTCTAGCTTGGCGAGCAGCGAGCGCTCGCGGCCCCCGTCGAAGACGGCCTCGACCCGGTCCCGCAGGTCCGACAGCGTCCCGACCGCGATGGCAGTGGCCTCGGTCTTGTCGAGCACGTCCACGGTCACCGTCCGCTCGCGCTCACCCGCGTCCGCCGACGAGACCGACAGCGTCACGTCCACCTCGCCAGCGACCGTCGCCTCGCCCGAGAACGTCGCCGACAGCGTCTCGCCCGGCGCGAGGGTCGCCGCGTCGGCGGCCGCCGGCGACAGCGAGAGGTCGCTCGCCTGGGCCAGCGTCACGTCCGCCGCCGGGTCGTCGCCGACGCTCTCGACCGTCGCGGCCACCTCGACGGTGCCGCCCTTCACGACCGGCTCGGTCGGTGCCTCGACCGACGCCAGAGCCACCAACGCCGGTAGCTCGACATCGGCCAGCGCGTCGTCGGTCGGCCCCGCGAGGTCGGCGAACGTCCGCTCGCGGTCGGCCAGCTCCGACAGCGACCCGGCGAGGTCCTCCGGATCGTCGGCTGCGGGGCGGGCCGCGAACAGCGCAGCGCCGGACAGCGCCGTGACCCGACCCAGCTCCACGCTCGTGTGGAGCTTCGCGTACCGATTGAGCGTCTCGAAGGGCTCGCCGGACGGCGCGACGTCCGCTCTGGCCGCCACCGCGCGCCTGAAGCGGGCCGATTCGCTCGCCTCGACAGCGTCGTACGCCGCTTCGAGGTCCTCGATGGCGGCTTCGAGTGCGTCGAACTCCTCGGCCTCGATCGCAGCCGCGGCGTCGTCGAGCGACGAGGCGGCTGTCTCGCTCGGCATCGGTTATCCCTCCACCACCCCGTCGAGGGCGCTCCCGTGGGCCGCGGCGGCCCGGGAGATGACTATCGGGCCGTTGGCGGCACCCAGGAAGGAGGACGCCACGCCGGTGATGAAACCGATGGCCTCTAAGACGGCCCCGATGGCACCGCTGATACCCGCGGTTCCCCCGGATACCGCCAGCAGCGCTACGCCGACCAGCTCGAGCCCCGTGGCCACGTCCAGGGCCGTGTCGAGGATGTCGAACCGCTGGTCGCCCTCGGCGACCTCGGCGTTGATCAGAGCGACGCCGGTTTCCGAGGCGGACTCGGCACCCGCGAGCGACCCGCCGAACGAGGGCTGGCCGGTCCCGCCACCTCCGAGCGACGCATCGAGCCCGGCGAGGTGGGCGTCGATGCTCTCCGCGCCGCGGTTCTGCTCGAAGTGGCCGACGATTTCGTTCGCGAGGGTGTCCCTGATGTCCGTGAGCTCGCTGGCGACGAACGCCGCCAGCTCCTCGCCGGCCGTGATTCCTGAATCGACGACGAGGTCGATGACCTCCTGGCCGACCTCGTCGGTCACCTCGCGAAGCTCCTCGGCGACCTCGTCTATCTCGCTCAACATCTCGTCTAGCAAGTCGCTCTCTACGGACTCCAGCCGGCGGCGGGCAGAGCCGACCACCGACCCCAGCCTGCCCAGCGCCCCGGCCGCCTCCGCGACGAGCTTCGCCACCGCCGCGACCGCGACGAGCAGGTCGAACGCCAGCTCGACGGTGCGGCCCGCGATGTCGATGGCGGGGTTCGCGGGCGGGCTGCCCGCCGGCGCGCCGATGAGCGTGTCCGCGCCCTCCGGCGGAGCGGCGACCGAGGGCCCGATGCCGGCCAGCAGCGCCTCGGTGACGTTCTCGCCGAGCTTCATCCGCTCGACGGCCTCGACGGCGCGGTCCGCCTCGAGCTCGTCGTCGTCCACCAGCGCCTCCATGGCTGACAGCGACGCCTCGACCCGGCCGGCCTCGTCGATGGTCGGTGACATGGCCGTGAGCCGCCCCGCGAGCGCCAGCTTCTCGCGTTTGACCCGGTCGAACTCGTTGCCCTCCGTGGCGAAGACCTCTACCCGGGAGTCGGGCGTGAAGGTCATCGCCGACTGGAGGCGGTGGCGCTCGGCGTAGTAGATGTCGAGGTCGTACTCGCCCTCCTCCAGGAATATCGACCCGGACCGGGTGGCGGCCGCGTGGACTCCGCCGTTGTCGACGGTCAGCTGCCGGTCGACGAACACCCACGAGTCGTCGTCGGAGGCGATGGAGAAGGTGTAGGTACCGTTCTCCGGCACGACCACCCGCGCCGACCAGTGGACGGCGAAGTGGAAGGGGTCGCCCTCGAGGCCCTCGTCGAGCGGGAAGAAGTTCCCGCCGAACGAGAGCGAGGGGTCGATGCGCTCGAAGCTGAGCCGCGACTCGTCGAACCAATCGGGCTGGGAAACCCCGCCGGCCCCGGTGAACCGGAGCGGCAGCTCCGGCGCGACCATTCCCGTCACCCGCCCGGTTATCCTATCCTCCATGTCCGGATGGCTCTCGGGGAGGTTGAAGTACCGCCCCGTATACCCGCGCGGCCGGTCCTCCTGGGCCGTCGAGGCCGCGGCCGGCAGCCCGCCGGCCAGCGACGACGCAGCGGCCGACTTCAGTATCGTCCGCCGGTCGAAGTTCCAGCGGTTTTTGCGTTGGTTTTTCTCCATCTAGAACACCGTACATCTCCACAACGTTGGAGTATAAAAATTTCGTGGCCGATTACAGTTGTGGAACGGGCGGTCCAGTCACCCCGGCTGTCCGGCGTCCGATGGGACTTTCGAGGACCGAGGTGCAGTTCGAGAAGGGCTCCCCCGCGAGCGACGTCCCACCGCCGACCCCCGACTACACCAGATACAGCCGCGTCGTCCAGAACTCCCGGAACGCCTCATCCAACGCTTCCTCGGGCTTGCCGGTCGCGTCCACCGTCCGCGTCGCGGCGGCGTCCACCTCCTCCGCCAACTCCGAGATGGCCGCCTCGTCGCCCGCGAGGTACAGCCGGTCGACCGACCGGCCCGCCAACACCTCCCGACACTCCTCTAGGTGCTCGTCCATCTGCGCGTCTCGTCGGCGCTCGAAGCGGCCCTGCGAGTAGCCGCCCTTCGAGTGGCTGCCCTGCACGTCGCTCTCGAAGCCCTCGAAGGCCGTCCGTTCTTCTCCGTCGTACTCCCCCATGGCGAACAGGTCCGCGCGGACGAGCGCGAGCGCGAACCGCCCCGTCGGCGCGAACCACGAGCGGTCGAGGGCGAAGCGGTCGCCCCACTCGACGAACGGCTCGGGGGCCACGCTCGGCACGAGCGCGGCGCTGACCAGCCCCGCGTCGTCCCGCACCGCCACGCACGGGGCGGCGCGGGCGACCAGCGGCGCGCGCTCGCCGAACGCCTCGCGGATGGCGTCCGGTAGCCCGTCGTCCGCGACGGCGGCGGTCAGCGCGCCTTCCGGCGGTGCGCGGACGCTGTCGAGGCGGTCGAGCACCGCGTCGCGCCGGCCGCCGCGGAGCGCGGTGACGCTACGGAACGAGAGCGATCCGCGACCCGTCTTCGACGCTCCCGATTCGCGCTCGATCCGGCCCTCCAGCTCCGCAATGCGGTCCTCCAGTCGGTTGACGCGCTCCTCGGCGGCCTGGCGCTCGCGGGCCGCCTCGCTCCGGCGTTCCTGCTCGGCCTCGAGGCGCGCCCGGAGGCTGTCGCGCTCGTCCTCCAGGGTCGCGATGCGCTCTTTCAGCTCGGCCCGGCCGAGCAGCTCGTCCAGCATCGCCCGGTAAGTGCGTGCGGGGGGCCTTCTACGTTGCGACGCTGTCTGGGATACTGTATAGATGCGGTGTCGGAATGTGGTCGAACTACTGCTTGGCGCTCGGAAGCCCCGGACCGTTCACGGCGGCTTCGCCGCCGTTAGCTCGGGAGACCGCAGGTCTCCCGGTGCTCGGCTCGGGGGCACCGGAAGGCTCGCTTCGCTCGCCTTCCGAGGTCGCGCTCACTCCGTTCGCGCGACCCTCGCTGCGCTCCTCACTCCCTCCGGTCGTTGCGGTGTCTGCGGCGCGGCCACGCCCGCGCCGCATGGCCTGCGAGGCCCTCCGGGCCTCGCTCTGCTTGCTTCGGCCGCCGTCGCCGTCAGAGCAAGCTCTGACGAGCCCTGGGCTCGCTTCGCTC
>CAZPIG010000143.1:0-6827 GCA_964586205.1 uncultured Halobacteriales archaeon
GGCCCTTGCGGTCCAGCCGGACGGCCTGCATCCCGGCGTGCTTCGACCCCATCACGTCGAACCACGCCGCCGAGACGTGCGCTATCTCGTCGATGGGCGTCCCCGTCCGCGCGGCGGCGTGGCGGTATAGCTCGGCAGCGGGCTTGAACGTCCCCACCTCGTCGGCGCTGATGGTGTCGACCACGAGGTCGCCGATGTCGGCCCCCTCGACCATCGACGCCAGCATCTCCGGGTTCCCGTTGGAGAGCACGTACGCGTCGTAGCCGCCGTCGCGGAGGCGCTCGATGCCGTCGCGCACGTCGTCGAAGACGTCGAGGTCGTGGTAGACCGCCAGTATCTCGTCGCGCTCGTCGGGCGACAGGTCGACGCCGTGGGCGGCGAGGGCGTACTCCAGGGCGGCGCGGTTTACCTCGTAGAACGGCGCGTAGGCGTCCACGTGGTTCGCGACGAAGGTGTACGCGAGCGACCGGGACCGCCAGAGCCGGGCGACGGATTCGGGGTCGGGGACGCGCTCGGCGAGCGCCCGCTCGACGGAGTCGACGTCGACGAGCGTGCTGTAGGAGTCGAACGTGACGGTGCCGACGCGGTCGGGGTCGAAGGGCATCGGTCGTCGGGCAAACGGCGGGCGTGGTAGTAACTGGTTCGGTGCCGGTGCGGACGCGATGGGTCGGTGCCGGTGCCGACACGACGGTTCGGTGCCGGTGCCGACACGACGGGTCGGTGCTGGTGCGGACGTGATGGTGCCGATACGATGGCACCGACGCGATGGTACCGACGCGACCCGGTCGCCACCCCACACGTGACCCGCGTGACAATCTTTATGTTCTCCTGTCGTCGTCGGGAAACCATGGCGCTCGTCACCGCCCTCCGCGACGCGACGAACGGCCTCTCGCGGAACCCGGTCCTGTTCGCTGCGGCCGGGGTCTTCGTGGCGCTCCAGGTCCCGCTGTTCGCCGGACGGCTGCTCGGCCCCCTCGCCTCGGTTGTCGTCTCCAGCCTCTCCGGGCTCGTGTTCGTCCTCGTCACGCCCTTCTTCCAGGCCGGCCTCGTCGCCATGGCCGACGAGGCCATAGACGGCCGGACGCGGCTCGGGACACTGACCGAGCGCGGCCGGGAGCACTACGTCACCATGCTCGTGGCGTACCTCGTCCTCGTGGGCGTAAACAGCGTCGTCGGCTTCGTCGTCCTCGTCGGCGTCTTCGTCGTCGGCATCCTCGTGGTCGCCTCGGGGGGCGTCAGTCCGGTCCTGCTCGCCGTCGCCGGCGTGGTCGGACTCGTGCTGGTGGTCCTCTACGCGGCGTTGCTCTTTCTCGTCCAGTTCTACGGGCAGGCCATCGTCGTGGACGGTGCCGACTCCCTCGAGAGCTTCCAGCGCAGCGCCGGCCTCGTCCGGGACAACCTCGTGAGCACGCTCGGGTACACCGTCCTCGTGGCGGTCGTCGGGAGCCTGTTCGGGCTGGTCGGCGGGCTCGCGTCGCTGCTGACCTCCGCCCAGCAGCCGGCGGTCGAGGTTCCGGCGCTCCCCGAGCTATCGACCGCCGGCACGGTCGGGCTGCTCGTCGCCGTCCTCGTCGTGAGCATCCCGGTCTCGGCGTTCACCCTGACGCTCTCGGTGGCGTTCTACCGGACGCTCCGGCCGGACGGGGCCGATTGAAGCTGCTCGTGCTGTCGGTTCGCCTTCGGGTAGCCCGCGTCGGCTACACGACCCGCTCGCCGCCCTTCACCACCGTCTCAACCAGATTCGAGTCGAAGTCGTACGGCACGTGCACGTGGCTCGGCGCGTCCACGACGACGAGGTCGGCGGGTGCCCCCGTCTCTACGACGCCGAGACCGGAACGGTCTATCGCCAGCGCCGCGTTCCGCGTCGCCGCCACCACCGACGCCGCCGGCGGCAGCCCCATCCCCACGCAGCCCAGCGTCACCGCGAACTGCATGCTCCGCGAGAAGCAGTTGGGGTTGAAGTCCGTCGCCAGCGCGACGGGCGCGCCCGCCGCCACGAAGGGCTCGGGGTCCGCGTAGTCCTCGCCGAGCGCGAACGCCGTCCCCGGTAGGAACACGGGCGTCACGCCCGCCTCGGCGAGCGCGCGGGCGTCCTCGCCGCTCGCGTGCAGGAGGTGGTCGGCGCTCGCCGCGCCCACCTCGGCCGCCAACTCGGCTCCGCCGAAGCGGACGAACTCCTCGGCGTGGACCTTCGGCGCGAGGCCGTGGTCCAGGCCCGCCTCGAGGACGCGCCGGGACTGCTCGACGGTGAACACGCCTTCCTCGCAGAACACGTCGCAGAACGCGGCGATTCCCTGGTCCGCGACGGCGGGTAGCTGCTCGTCGACGACGCGGTCGACGTAAGCATCTGCTTCGACGTCCTCCGGAACCGCGTGCGCGCCCATGAACGTCGGCACCACGTCCACGGGGTGCTGCTCGTCCGCGCGGGCGATGGCGTCGAGCATCCGTAGCTCCGTCTCCGTATCGAGGCCGTACCCCGACTTCACCTCGACCGTAGTCGTCCCGTGAGCCAGCATCACGTCGAGGTGGGCGAGGAGATTCGAGACGAGGTCCTCGTCGCTCGCCTCGCGGACGGCCCGGACCGTCCGCAGGATGCCGCCGCCCTCCGCGAGGATGTCCTGGTAGCTCTTGCCCCGGAGCTTCGCGGCGAACTCGTCGGAGCGGTCGCCCGCGAACAGCGCGTGGGTGTGGGGGTCCACGAACCCCGGCAGGACCGTCTTTCCGGTCGCGTCGATGGACTCGCTCGCGTTCTCCGGCGGGTACTCGCGGGTGACGGCGTCGGTGGGGCCGACGGCGGCAACTTCCCCGTCCGCGACAGCCAGCGCGGCGTCCTCGTGTATCTCGTGGCTTCCATCGTCGTCCACCGCGAACACCTCGGCGGCGTCGTGAACCACGCAGTCGAGGTCCGTCACGGGCGGTCACCTCCGCCGGACGAATCGGGCGAACCGACGTTCGACTCCACACCACCCGCTCCGACCCCGGCAGCCGCGAGGAGGTGCGCCACCGCCCGCGCGCCCGCCCGCGAGGTCCTGTCGCCCTCGTCCAGCGGCGGCGCGCACTCGACCACCTCGAAGCCCGCGAAACGCGGCGAAGAGTCGGCGGTGGCGTCCGCGTCGCTGCCGGCGGGCGACTCCGCTTCGGCGTCCCACCCGCGCAACCCCCCGGCGAGCAGCCGGAGCGTCCGGAACAGCGCCGTCGGCGCGAGGCCGCCCGGCGTCGGAGCGCTGACGCCGGGCGCGTGGGCCGCGCCGAGCACGTCGAGGTCGACGCTGACGTACACCGCGTCGACGCCGGCCACCGCCTCCAGGGCGGCGTCCGCGGCGGCCACCGGGTCCGCGGCCACCTCCTCGGCGGTCACCACCGCGCCGCCCCGCTCGCGGAGGTAGTCGTGGTACGCCGTCGAGGTCTCGAAGTGCCGCGCGCCGACGCAGGCGTAGGCGTCGAGGCCGTCCTCGAACAGTTGGCGGTAGGGGGTACCGCTGGTGGGGCCGTCCTGGAGTTCACGAACGTCGAGGTGGGCGTCGAGGTTCACGACGCCGAGCGAGTCGGTATCGGGCGTCGAGTCGGAACCGAGCAGCGGGTGGGCGTTCGGGTAGGTCAGGGAGTTGTCGCCGCCGAGGAAGACGGGCAGCGCGTCGGCGGCGTGGACCCGGCGGGTGGTCTCCCGAATCGCCGTCTGTACCTCGCGGACGTCGCCGTCGGGAACAGTCACGTCCCCGAGGTCAGCCACGCGCCCCACGGGGCCGGCGTCGAAGTGGTGGGTCTTGACGCCCGCCAGCGCCTCGCGGAGCGCGGCCGGCCCCTCGGCGGCCCCCCGTCGTCCGATGACCGCGCCGTCGTAGGGCTCGCCGACGAGGACGGCATCGTAGTTGTCGGCATTCCCAACGGAGGCGGCCTCCACCACGTCCCCGAACTGCTCGTCGTTCGGGTCCGTGGAGGGACCGGTCCACTCGAACGCCCGCTGGAGGCCGCTCATCCCTCCTCGCCCCGGTCCCGCATCGGCACGGCCACGTCCCCCGCTTCGGCCTCCTCGACGGCGGCCTCGTAGCCGGCGTCGGCGTGGCGGACGATGCCCATCCCCGGGTCCGTCGTGAACACCCGCCGCGCCTTCTCGGCGGCGAGGTCCGTGCCGTCCAGCACGACGTGGTTGTTCGAGTGCAGGGCGTTGCCGATGCCGACGCCGCCGCCGTCGTGGACCGAGACGATGTCGGCTCCGGCCGCGCAGTTCAGCAGCGCGTTCAGGATGGGCCAGTCGGCGACGGCGTCGCTGCCGTCCCGCATGGCCTCCGTCTCGCGGTTCGGCGAGGCGACCGACCCCGCGTCGAGGTGGTCCCGGGTGACGACGACGGGGGCCGCTATCTCGCCGTCGCGGACTAGCTCGTTGATGCGGAGCGCGAACCGGGCGCGCTCGGTGAGGCCTTCGAGGTCGGAGCCGTCGCGCGGGTCCGGCCCGGTCTCGTAGCCCAGCCAGCAGACGCGCGCTGGCAGGCCCTGGAACTGCACCTGCTCGCTGGCGAGGTCTATCCAGCGGTGCAGGGCGTCCTTGTCGGGAAACAGCTCCTTGACCGCCTCGTCGGTGCGGTGGATGTCGGCGGGGTCGCCCGACAGCGCGGCCCACCGGAACGGGCCGCGGCCCTCGCAGAACATCGGGCGGACGTAGGCGGGCACGAACCCCGGGAAGTCGAAGGGGTCGTGGTCCGCGCCGTCGCGCGTGGTCACGCGGCCCGCGTACTCCTGGACCTGCCCGCGGATGTTGTTGCCGTACTCGAAGGCGACCGCGCCGCGGTCCTGCAGCGCGAGGATGGCGCTGACGTGGCGGGCCATGGTGTCGAGGCTCTCCTCGACGTAGCGGTCGGGGTCCTCGTCGCGCAGGCGGTCGGCCTCCTCGACGGTGTAGCCCGAGGGGTAGTAGCCCTCCAGCGCGTCGTGGGCCGCGGTCTGGTCGGTCAGCACGTCCGGGACGAAGTCCCGCTCCAGCATCGCCTCCAGCATGTCGGCGGCGTTGACGTGGACGCCGACGCTGTAGGGCTCGCCCGCCTCGGCGGCCGCCTCCGCGCGCTCGATGGCCTCGCCTACGTCGCTCACCTTCTCCTCGCAGTAGCCCGTCTCGATGCGGCGGTCGATGTGCTCTTCGTCCACCTCGGCGGCGATGCAGACGCCGCGGTTCATCGTGACCGCGAGCGGCTGGGCCCCGCCCATGCCGCCGAGGCCGCCCGTGGCGACGATTTTGCCCTCGAGGCCGTCGCTGTCGGGGAACTCCTGGCGCGCCAGCTCCGCGAGCGTCTCGAAGGTGCCCTGGATGATGCCCTGGGTGCCGATGTAGGCCCACGAGCCCGCGGTCATCTGGCCGTACATCATCAGCCCTTGGGCCTCTAGCTCGTGGAAGTGCTCCCAGTTGTCCCACTTGCCCACGAGGTTGGAGTTGGCGATGAGGACGCGCGGAGCCATCTCGTGGGTCTCGAAGCGCCCGACGGGCTTGCCGGACTGGACGAGGAGCGTCTCGGTGTCGCCGAGTTCTCGTAGCTCCTCGACGATGGCGTCGTAGGCGTCCCACGACCGCGCGGCGCGGCCGGTGCCGCCGTAGACGACGAGGTTCTCGGGGTCCTCGCCGACCTCGGGGTCGAGGTTGTTGTTCAGCATCCGGAGGGCGGCCTCCTGTCGCCAGCCCTCGCACTCGATGTCCGTGCCGGTGGGCGCGCCCCCGTACTCGCGCCACTGGTCAGACGGCTCGCCGACGTCGTGGCCCCCGCCCTCTGTCTCGGTTTCGGTGTCGCTTCCGGTGCTCTCGGGGCTGTCCATGTCGCGTGGTTGGACGGGGACCACTACAAAAGTTGCCGGACGACCGGTGTTCGGACCGGTGAGCCGAATACGCTCACGGTCCTGAAAATTCATGTGGCGCGGGGGCGAGCATCGAACCGTCCATGGGTCCCCGCTACTCCGTCGCGCAGTGGTCGGCGCTCGTCGCGTCGGTGCTGCTGGCGCTCTCGGTTGCCGTCGGCGCTGGTCTCGCGGTTGCTGACTCCGGGTCGGTTCCGGATGTTGCGGACCGCGGCCCCGCCTCCGACGCCACAATCCAGCGAGCACCGGCGTTCCTCGGGAATCGGACCGTCGAGAACAGCGGCGACGTCGCCACGGTCGGCGTCGATGTCGCCAACAGCACCGCGGCGACACTCCGCATCGGCTCGGCCGACGACACGGCCAGCGACTTCACCGCCGCAATCGCCGTCGAAGACCGCGACGGCGACGGCCGAATCGATGTTCGGGTGAATACCTACACGCTCGGGAGGGACGACAGAGCAGTCGCGGCGCGTGGCGACGACACCGCCGACGTCCGGCGGTCGAGTTCGCTCGACGCCCCACTACGGGCCGGGAACTACTCCCTGACGCTCCTCGTCGGGAACGAGACGGTCGACGAGAGCACGCTCGTCCTCGAACCGCCGGGCCTCGATGGTCTCACGCTCCGGGTCGCCAACAGCAGCGTATCGGCCGACCTCTCCTCCCGAGCGGCAATCCGAACAGCCGTCGAGAACGGGACCATCCACGAAAGCGACCGGCTGTCACTCGGGGACACGCTGGTGGTCGAACTGGCAGCGTCGGGCCTGTCGGGAGCGCTAGCTAGCCAGCCCGGCCCCAACGCGACCGCGCGGTTCCTCGCCCTCCTCGACGAACCTGGATTCTCGCTGACCATCCGCGAGAACGGGTCGACGATAAACCAAGAGCAAGAGGGCAACGAATTTCTGCCGACGACGAAGGGCACCACGGTCGTCCCCGACGCCGACAACGACACCTACTACGTCCTGCTCGACCTCGCCCGACTGCCGCGACGG
>CAZPIG010000144.1:0-6824 GCA_964586205.1 uncultured Halobacteriales archaeon
CCCGCGCCGGCGCCGTCGGCCGCGAGTCGCTCCGCCGGGCCGACGAGGCCCTCGGCGAGTTACTGTCGGCGGTCGAGGACGGCGCGCTGCCGCCGGACGCCGAGGCCCGCGGGGTCGTCGAGGACGCCCGCCGCCTGCGCGCGGCCATCGACGACCGGCTGGCCGAGACGACCGACGCCGACGGCGCGCTTCCGGACGGCGACGACGGCTCGGAGGCTGTCACGGACGCCGGGGCCGCCGGAGACGGCGGCGTCTCCCTCGACGTGGACGCGGAGCTGGAGTCCATCAAGTCGGAGGTCGGCACCGACGAGGGGGCCGGTCGGGCCGAAGCGACCGGCCAGGACGAAGCGGCCGGCCAGGACGAAGCGACCGCCGACGCCGGAGAGGACGCGGCCGACGACGCCGACGGGACCGCGGCTGCCGACGGGGACGACACTACGGACACGGACGGCGGCGGGGACTCCGACGACAGCCGGACGGCGTGAGGGCCACGACGCGAGACGGCGGAGCCGCCGCGTAGTGACCACGGACGACCCCGGTCTCGTATCTCAGACCGGCTCGAAGCGGTAGCCGTCCCACCGCTGGCTCGCCGGGAATCGGATGCCGGCGTCGGGGTCCCGGAGCTCCTCGACGTACACCGGCCGGACCGCGTCGCCCGTCTCCACGTCGCCGGTCGTCAACTGACCGATGGCTCTGACCGCCCGCCCGTCCACGTCGAACTCCACGACGGCGAGGTGGTTCGGCGCGCGCACGCCCGGCGGCGTCGCCGTGCTGGTCGTCCACGTCACGACGGTCGCCGTGCGGTCGGCGAGGTCGACCGTTCCGGTCTGCTCGCGGCCACACTCGGGACAGCGGGGGTGACCGGGGTAGGTGAGGTGGCCTTCGGGGCAGCGGTGGGCGAGCAGCCCCGGTTCGTCGTCGGAATCGGGAGTGTCGGTCATGCGCCCGCCTCCAGAATCGTCGTGGTCACGCAGTTGCCGAAGCCGCCGACGTTGCACGCGAGGCCGACCTCGGCCTCGACCTGGCGGTCGCCCGCGCGCCCGAGTAGCTGCTCGTGTATCTCGTGGAGCTGTGCGACGCCGGTCGCGCCGAGCGGGTGGCCCTTCGACTTCAGCCCGCCGCTGGTGTTGACCGGGAGGTCGCCGTCCCGCGTCGTGACGCCGTCCTTGACGCCGCGCCAGCCCCGCCCCTTCTCGAAGAAGCCGAGGTCCTCGGTCTGGAGCACCTCGAGGATGGTGAACATGTCGTGTAGCTCCGCGACGTCCACGTCGCCGGGCTCGCAGCCGGCCATCCCGTAGGCCGCCCGGCCGCTCTCGACGACGCCGCCCATCACCGTCGGGTCCGAGCGCTCGTGGACGACGTGCGTGTCGGTCGCGCCGGCGACGCCGGTGACGACCGTGTGGTCCAGCCCGCACTTGCGCGCGACCGACTCCGGTACCAGCAGGAGCGCGCTGCTGCCGTCCGTGATGGGACAGAAGTCGTACAGCCGGAGCGGGTCCGCGACGACGGGCGACTCCATCACCGTCTCGACGTCCACCTCCTTCCTGAACTGCGCGTGGGGGTTGTCCATGCCGTTGCGGTGGTTCTTGACGGCCACCCGCGCGAGGCTCTCGCGCGGCGCGTCGTACGATTCGAGGTACAGCCGCGCCGTCAGGCCCGCGAAGCTCGGGAGGGTGACGCCGTGTTTGTACTCGACGGGGTGGGTCAGCGAGGCGATGACGTCCGTCGCCTCGGCGGTCGAGCGGTGGGTCATCTTCTCGCCGCCGACGAGCAGCGTCGCGTCGCTGGCCCCGCTGGCGACGGACTGCCACGCCGCGTACAGCCCCGCGCCGCCGCTGGCGCTGGTCTGGTCGACGCGCTGGGCGTAGGCGGGCATCGCGCCGAGGTCGTGGGCGAGCACGTTCGGGGCCCCCGTCTGGCCCTCGAACTCCCCGCTGGCCATGTTCGAGACGTAGAGGTGCTCGACGTCGTCGGGCGTCGCCCCTGCGTCCGCGAGGCAGTCCAACGCGGCCTCCGCGAGCAGGTCCCGCAGCCAGCCGTCGCGCTCGCCGAAGTCGGTCATCGACGCGCCGACTATCGCGACTCGGTCGCCGTCCATGGGTGTCGGGACGAGGGCCCCCCGCTTATAGCCGGCGACGGAGTCATGGATGGCCTGTGTCGTGGTCGGATGGAGTGACGGAAAAGGAAGTTCGTGGCGAATCATGGCGCTCGGAAGCCCCGACGCTCTCGGCTCCCGCGGCGTCCGCGCGAACGAAGTGAGCGCGGGCTCGGGAGAGCGTGCTCTCCCGGCGCTCGCGGCCTTCGGCCGCTCGCGCGAACGAGGCGCTCCCGATGGTCGCGCCTCGCGCTCGCTGCGCTCCTCGGTTCGGTCACTTCGTTCCCTCACCTGCGGTGCTTGCGTCGCCGGGGTTCGGCGAGCGGGCCGCCCCTTCCGGAATCCCACCCATGGCGGTCGGTCGGCTGGCTGATCCGCCTGGACTGTTCGACTCGCCTACGCACCGACCAGGATTCGTTCCACGCCGCCTACCCGCTTCGGAAAGACCTTAGTCCGTGCCGTCCCTCCCGGCGACCGTGTACTCCGTCGTCCGCGACCGCGTCCCCGAGACCACCGCGGTCCTGACGCTCGTCTCGCTCGCGCTCGTGTTCGGAGCCGCGCTCCGGGTCGTGCCGGCGTCCGCGCTCCCGGAGCCGTCGGCGGCGGCCGTCGCGGCCATCCCGCACGTCAACGCCGCCATCAGCGCCGCCGCGCTCGCGGCCGTCATGCTCGGCGTGCGGGCCATCCGGCGCAACCGCGTCGACCGCCACCGCAAGCTGATGGGGACGGCGTTCGCCCTGTTCGTCGCCTTCCTCGCGCTGTACCTCTACAAGGTCGCCCTCGAAGGCCCGGCGTCGTTCCCCGGCCCCGACGCCGTCTACCAGTTCGTCTACCTCCCGCTGCTGGCCATCCACGTCCTCCTGGCGGTCGCGGCGCTGCCGCTGCTCTACTACGTGCTGCTGCTCGCGCTGACGCGGCCCGTGTCGGAGCTACCCCGGACGGCCCATCCCCGCGTGGGTCGCGTCGCGGCACCGCTGTGGGCGGCGTCGTTCGTCCTCGGCATCGTGGTGTACCTGCTGCTCTACTGGGTGTACTGAGCGGTCGGGCGAGGCGTATCGACCGAATCTGCCGCGAGCCCTCCCGTCCGTCCGCGTTCACGGGGCCGGGAAGCCGTCGAGCGGGAGGGGACCTGCAGGCGCACCTCCCGGCGCGACTACTCGGCCACGTTCACGGAGATGCTGTCCTCGACCTCGTTCTGGTCGCGGTCGACGCCGACCACGGTTATCTCGTGGTCGCCCGGCGAGAGGTCGCTGGCCTGGATGGTCCGCCCCGTGCCCAGCGTTCCGTCCTCGCTCGACGACCAGCGGAGGGCCTCGTCCGACAGGAAGCCGTCCTCGGGGTCGTGGCCGTGGGCCGAGAGTATCAGCGACCGCCCGGCGGGTAGCTGGAGGGTGCGCCCCTCGCCCACCTTCGGCTCGGAGATGCGGACGGTCGGCGGCTTCCGGTCCGCGACGGTCAGCCCCTCGACCTCCGCGACCGTCGTGTTGAGCCCGTCGGTCGCCACGACGCGGAGGATGCCCGCCTCCTCGCGGCTCCCCGGAATCTCCGAGGGGAGAAGCGAGAAGCCGGTCTCGGTGATGTTGACCTTCAGGGGCACGAAGCTCTCCCCCTGGTCGGGGCTGTACTGGACCGAGAAGCGCAGGTCGTCGCCGTCCTCGTCGCGGGCCTCCCACCCGACGCGCACCTCCTCCGCGTCGGGCTCGATGACCTGCCCCGGCTGGGGGGACTGTATCTCCACCTCCGGGGGATTCGGCGAGCGGTCGATGCGGGCGACCTCCTCGTCCTCCGAGAACAGGACGATGCTCCGGACCGCTCGCGGGTCCTCGATCCGCTGGTCGATCGGGATCGCGCGCGCGAACGGGGCCTCGGGGACTGCCTCCTCCGAGTCGCCCCCGCCGAAAAAGGACACCTCGAAGGTGTCCGTGGCGAGCACCTCGCCGTTCTCGCCGCGGAGCTCGATGCGGCGGCTGCCCTCCCGGTCTTCCTCGGGAGGCTTCACCTCGCCGTTCAGCCGGTAGACGGGGTTCAGCGAGTCGGTGCCGACCTCGACGTTCCGGGCGATGGTCCCCGTGACGAACAGGTAGTCCCTGATGGGGAGGTCGATGAACGGCAGGAACGAGCACTCCTGGTCCGCGACGAGGTCGTGGTCCGCGATGAACGAGTACGTGTCCGCGTTTATCCACGCCTCGGAGGTCACGTGGCCGGGGTCCATGAAGTCCAGCAGCGTGTCGCACTTCGTCCGCTCGTCGCCGCTCGTGTCGCAGTCGTCTTCCTGGATGTTCTGGACCGGGTAGCTGCTGTAGAAGCCCACCTCGGGGGAGATCTCGTCGGCCCCGAACGGGTGACTCAGCCCGAGGAGGTGACCGATCTCGTGGGCGAACGTTCGCTGGTAGCGGACGTCCTCCGTGTTCCCGAACGCCGCGGTGCCGGTGCCGATGCCGGCGGCCCGGCCGTTGCCGCCGTAGGGATTGCCCGGCAGCCACCCGTACACGTAGTCGGGCTGGGGGGAGAGCATGGTCCGCTCCGTCTCGAGGTCGTTGAGGAGGTCGCTGAAGCTGGTGTCGACGTCCTCGTCCCACTCCATCGCGGGCACCGATGCCTCGTAGTAGTTCGGCGGCTCGGGGATGGGGTAGGTGTGCCACATCATGTCGTCGCCGATGCCGGGCCGTATCATCGAGGCGTCGGGCGTGCCCGTCTCGGCGGGGTCCTCGCCGTCCACGTTGTAGTCGATGGGGATGTACGCGATGGACGGGCTGCGGGTGCACTCGAAGGTGACGTCCGAGAGCGTCGCGGTGTTGTTCGCGGTGTCGGTCTCCGATTCGGTCCCGTCGTACTCGACCTCGGCCGTCAAGTCGACGTTCACGTCGCCCGAGGCGATGCCCGTCTCGGGGACGAGGAACTGGAAGTTCAGCGTGTCGTCGGTCACCTCGCGGTCGGGCGACACCGGGGCCGTTATCGGGCCGTTCTCGGGCGAGAATGGCGACCCGTCGAGCGGGGTCCCCTCCACGGAGACTTCTAGCTGTCCGGTGACGTCCGACACGTCCCCGTCGGTCCCCGAGACGTCGACGTACACGCGCGCGAACGCGCGCTTGCCCCGGACCAGCGGGAGGCTGTTGTCGGATTCGCTGCTGTTGTCGAGGTGCTGGATGGCCTGGGTGACCTCGATAGTGTCGATGGAGAGGTCGCCGTCGCCGAGGTCCTCGCTGCAGCCCGCTACGAGGGACGCGCCGACGGCCCCACTTGACAGGAGCACTCTGCGCCGGGTCAGCCCTTCTTCCCCCATCGTGCTCGCAGTGCTGTTCGAGTCGTCGGTGCGGCTTGGCAGGTCGTGTTCGTCCGCCATGGAGATAGAGTTCAACCTAAATGATGTAAATGGAGACGCTACACAATTAGAGTGACCGGTAGCCGGTGTAGCCGACCACCCCGCCGAGTAGCCGCCGCACTCCCCCTGCCACCACGCGTCGCCGTCCGCTCACGCACCCGGGCCGGCCTCCGTCCTGCGGTGGACCGCCACCGCACAGACCACCATGACGAGCGACGCGACGGCGGCGAGAGCGAAGCCCGCCCGGTAGCCCGTCTCCGTGTAGACGCGCACCCCGTCGACGGTCTCGCCCGTCCAGAAGGCGTCGAGGACGGCCCCGAGCACCACCGGGAACACGGCGGCCCCGAACCACCCCATCGAGTTCACCGCGCCCATGGCCGTCCCGCTGGCGGCGGCGTCGAAGCGCTCCTTGACGACGGGGAACGCGAGCGTCGCACCGCTGCCGGCGAACCGCCCGGCGAAGAACAGGCCGCCCACGACGAGCAGCCCCGGCGTGCCCAGCACCGCGAACGCCGTCCAGACGCCCGTCGCGGCGACGACCGAGGCGACGACGAGGGGCGTCCGCCGCTCTATGCGGTCCGAGACGACCCCGAAGGCCGTCGGGCCGAACAGCCAGCCGACGCCGGCGACGAGGACGTACGTCGACGCCCGGGTGACGGTCACGTCGTACGACTGGACGAGGTACGGGATGCCCCAGAGCCCGAAGACGGTGTAGGTCACCCCGGTGCCGCAGAACAGCAGCAGTCCGAGCAGCCACGTGGCGGGCGTCCGGAGTATCCGCGCGAGGTTCGCCCGCACGTCCGCGGCCGTTCGCGCGGCCGTCGGCGTCACTCCCTCGACCCGCGGCAGGCCGGCCTCGGCGGGGGAGTTCCGCACGACCGCGTGGACGGCGGCCGCGCCGAGGAGTCCCACCGCGCCGACGCCGCCGACCGACGCGCGCCACCCGAGTCGCTCGACGGCGACGGCCAGCGGCGTCGTCGCGAGGATGCCCCCGAGCGCGCTCGTCGCGAGCGTCAGGCCGGACATGGTCGCGAACTCGTTGGCGCGGAACCAGTTCGCGCAGAACCGCAGCGTCGCGAGGTAGACGACGCTCGCGCCGAGGCCGACGAGCGCCCGGCCGACGAAGGCGACGGCGAAGGTCGCGGCGAGCGCGAACACCACCGCCCCGGCGCTCATGAGGAGCGCGCCGCCGACCGCCGTCCGGCGGGAGCCGTAGTAGTCGGTTATCATCCCGGCCGGTAGCTGGAGCGCGGCGTAGAGGTAGAAGAAGGAGGAGTGCAGCAGGCCGAGGCCGGCCCCGGTCGTCCCGAACGTCCGCTGGAGCGCCCCCGCGAGGACGCCCATCGAGGCGCGGTGGAGGCCGACGAAGAGGAACACGACGGCGAGGGCACCCCACCCGAGCCACCG
>CAZPIG010000145.1:0-6818 GCA_964586205.1 uncultured Halobacteriales archaeon
CTCTCCGGCGGGTCCGGGCGGCCCCGGCACCGAGTGGCGTCTCGTCGAACCGTGGTCGTCCGGCCCCGCCGTCGCACTCGCTGTTGGTTGCGTCCGCAGGGGTGACACAAATAGGTGTGGGTACGGGTGAACGGTAGTGTCCAATCGAACGGCCGGACTCACTCGAGCGCGTCGAGGACGGCCGCGGCGGCGACCTTCTCTAAGTCCTCGGCGGCCAGCTCGCCGTCCTCGTCTAGCTCGACGTCGCCGTCGACGTCGTCGGGCGTCACGCCCGGGTCCTCGCCCCGGAGGCTGGCCGCGACGTGGGCGACCGGCTCGGGGAGGTCGGCGTCGCCCTCCGTGGCCGCCGCCAGCAGCTCGCCGGAGTCGACGGCCTCGTCGCCGCGGGTCAGGTCGTACACCGCCGCCAGCGCGGCGAGGAAGACGCCCGCGGCGTGGGCCCGGTCGTACGCGCCCGAGTCCGGGGGCACCTCGTCGCGGCGCTCCCACGTCCGGTCGAACAGCGCGATGGCGGCGTCCGGGTCGGGGTCGACGCCGACGTTCTCGAGGGCGAACGAGTAGAGCTCGTCGGTGCCCTCGGCGACGTCGCGGGCGGGGAGCGCGGCGTACCGGACGCGGAACCGCCGCTCGACGTCGGGGAGGTCCAGCTCCTCGGCGACGCCGATGGCGAGCGCGCACGTGTCGACGGCCTCCTCGTCGTTGCCGGTCTGCTGGTGGGCCTCGACGAGGTCGGCGAGCGCGTCGAGGGCGTCGTGGCCCGCGCTGATCTCGAGGAACTGCTCGCTGGCCTCCTGGAACTGCTCGCGAGCCGTCTCCCAGTCGTCGCGCTCGCGGGCCACGAGGCCGAGCCGGTAGCGCGCCGTGGCCTCGCCGTGCTCGTCGCCGGCCGCCTCGCGCAGCGCGAGGCTCTCGCGGTAGTGCTCCTCGGCGTCCTCGAGGTCGCCGCTGTCCAGCGCGATGGCCCCGAGGTCGTCGAGGCTGTCGGCCTCGCCCTCCCGGTCGCCGGTCTCGCGCATCAGCTCCATGGCGGCCTCGTATCGCTCGACCGCGGCTTCGGTCTCCTCGCGCTGGAGGGCGGCGTTGCCGAGCAGCCGGAGCACGTCGCCCCACCAGAGCACCCGGACGGGGGGCCGGCCCTCGCCGGTGCGCTCCTCGGCGAGCGACCGGACCTCCTCGTCGACCGCCTCGTCGCGGGTCGCGGTGGTGGCGACCACGAACTCCGCGAGGTCGGTGCCGTAGCCGTCGGCCGCCGTGGCCGCCTCGCGGACGTCCTCGGCGGACAGGTCGTCGGTCACGCGGCACTGGACGCCGCAGTGGTCGCCCTCGAGGTGGCGGGGTTGGCACGCCACGTCCACGCCGGAGCGGCGCTGGTCGTGCCGGCCGACGCGGGTCGCGTCCGGGTCGCCCCACGCGTCCGCGACCACCTCCGCGACCGCCTCCTCTAGGTCCTCCCACGTGTCCGGTCGTTCGCTGGAGCCGAAGCCCGACATCTGTCTATCTGCACGGTCGGTTCCGGGTCTGAAATAACCTCCGGCACGGCTGGAAAAGTAGACGGTCGTCGCACTGCTCCCGCCGGCGGAGCGGGAGCCGCGGCGGTCATCTCGGTCGCTGTCAGTCGACCCGCGCGGTCGCTTCCCGGGCGGCGAATCCGGCCGCGACGGCCAGCGCCAGCGGGCCGAGGACGTACCACGGCTTGGCGACGAGGGGGCGGACGGCCGACGCCGGCCGCGCCAGCGCGAGCGCCATCACGAACGACACGAGCGCGACCCCCGCCTGCGGGTGGCGCTCCCACAGCGCGGCCGCGAGCAACCCCACTGCGAGGCCGACGACGGCGGCGTGGACCTCGAGGGGCGTGCTGAACAGCGAGTGGACGACGTCGTGGGCCATGCTCGGTGGGTCCGTGGCGTCGGGTGGGCAGCGCACGTCCGCTCGGGCACACTCCGTCGAGTCGGGTGGCTGTCCGGCCGTGCTCTCCGGTCGGAGCCCTCCCCGAGAGGCGTGCTCTCCGACCGGCCGCGCTACGTCCGACCGGCGGCTCCTTTGGTATCCGGCGCTTAGCCGGCCCGAGGCGTCGAAGGCGGTGGCTACTGGTTCGGACTGTCCCGTCCGCTGTCGAGCTACTGTGTCCTAGGCGAGGGGGGGGGGGGCAGGTGTGCAGGGACGGGTGTGCGCCACCGCGTATCTCGCGGGAGCGAAGACGCTTTCCCCGCGACGGTCCACCCTCCGGGCATGAAGGTCACGTTCCTCGGCACGGGTTCGGCGATGCCCACGCGCGACCGGGTCCAGACGGGCATCCTCCTCCAGGACGAGGGCCGCCGGCTGCTCATCGACTGCGGCAGCGGCGTCCTCCACCGCCTGCAGGCCGGCGGCGTCGGCTACGAGCGCGCGAGCACCGTCCTCCTGACCCACCACCACCTCGACCACCACGCCGACCTCCTGGCGCTGCTGAAGGCCCGGTGGCTCGCCGGCGAGACCCACCTCGAAGTGGTGGGCCCCGAGGGCACCGCGGCGCTGCTGGACGACCTGCTCGCCGTCCACGACTACCTCCAGGACCGCGTGGACCTCTCGGTCCGCGAGGTCGGCCCCGGCGAGTTCGAGGTGGCGGGCTTCGACGTGGCGGCCCACGAGACGCGGCACTCGATGCCCTGTCTGGCCTACCGCTTCGGGGACCTGTTCGCGTACAGCGGCGACACCGAGGCCTTCGAGGGGCTCGCGAACTTCGCGGACGGCGTGGCCGTGCTGGCCCACGACTGCTCCTTTCCGGACGACGTGGACGTGGACAACCACCCCACGCCGGACTCGCTGGGAGAGGTGTTGGCCGGTCACGAGTACGGCCGGGTGTACCTCACGCACCTGTATCCGCACACCGACGGTCGCCACGAGGAGATGCTGGCGTCGCTGGGGGAGCACTACGACGGGGACGTGCGGTTCGCCGAGGACGGGCTGAGCGTGACGGTGGAGTGACGGCTCTCCCTACGAGCAGGATCACTCCAGGCGATACCGCAGCAGCGCCGCGATTCCACCCAGGTTCCGCAACTGCTGGCCGGGGTCGTACTCCGCCGAGAACACCGTCACCTCGCCCCCCTGGTGCTCGACGTCCTCGACGACGCTGTCCACGTCGACGTCCCACTCGCCCTCGCCCGCGCGCTCCCTGCGGAGCGCCTCGTCGAGCACCAGCAGGCGCTCGACCGCGCCGAACTCCGCGGCCTCGGCGACCGCCTCGGGGCCGTAGCTCACCTTCGCGCCGTCGGCCATCCGCTCCGTTAGCTCGTCGATTAGCTCGGCCTCCCGCGCGATGCGGGTCCGCTCGCGCACGTCCTCGACGGCCCCGCGCTTCAGCACCTCGTGGACGCCCCGGTCGCCCACGCTGGCGGTGTCCACCACGGTCGTCTTCTCGGCCACCTCCGGGGCGTTCTCGCGGACGTAGTCCATCGCGTCCTGCTTCGTGAACCCCGGCCCCGCGAGGACGATGGCGTCCACGTCCAGCCGCGAGAGCACGTCCGTCAACTCCGCGAACAGCTCCGACCGCTCGCGCGCGTACTCGCCCTTGCCCGTCGTCCCGCTCAGCGAGGCGTACTCCTCGGTGCCGAACTGCGCGACCGTGTGGACGTGGGCCGCGCCCTCCTCGACGGTCGCCACGGCCACGTCGGGCGCGTCGGTCGCCTCGACCGCTTCCTCGAGGCGCTGGTCCTGGTCCGGCTTGAAGTGCTTCTCGACCACCACCTCGTCGTTGACCTCGACGTTCAGCGTGTGGTGGAGGCCGAGTTGGTCCTCGCGCGGGCAGTCCTCGATGGTCCCCCCGATGCGGAGGCGGTTCGCGAAGCGGTGGAACTCCACGGACTCGACCGCGAGGGTGACGTGCATGTGCTCGCGCTCGCCGCCGGTGTCGCGCATCCGGTCGTCGTCGCGCTGGATGCGCCGGGTGGTGTGGCCCGCGACGCGGTCGCCGGGCGCGACGACGTGGCTCAGGTGCCAGAGGTCGTCGACGGTGTCGGGGACGAGCGTCACCCGCTCGCGGCCGCCCTCGACCGTCTCGCGGCTCCGTATCTGCATACCCGCCCTTCTCGGCCGTGCGGTAAGTGCCCTGCCATCCGGGTGCGACGCCGTCCACCGTCGTGGCCGCCGGCGGCCTCCGGCGGCGAGCGACGGACTGGAGCGGGCTCCGGTTCCGACGTTGCCCTTTCCCGCGTTGGGAAACGATGCCGGTGGCCTATAGCAAAGAACCCATCCGTAGCGTGGAATATGAGGGTGGGGGACAATAAATTTATATTCATTACTCCTAATACAGAGTCGGAGAAAATGGTAAAAAGAAGAGACGCCCTGAAGGGAATCGGTGCCTCGATACTGACTGCCGGCCTCGGCGGGGTCGGTTCTGCACGTGCTGGTGGAACCAGTGGGGGGCCGCCCGGGACCACTGGCGTCAAAAACAACCGTGAACTGCCGATACACGCGGACGGGAAGAAGATCCATCGGTTCGTCCGCGACCCCGACGCCGACGGCGAGTTCACGCTCCACCGGACGTTCAGGAGTCCCGACCTCGCTCGACGGTACGGGGACCCGGACTTCGACTACGAGCCACTCTCGGTCCCCGAGCAGCAGGTGCCGGAGGAGGTCCGGACCGGCCAACAGACGACGTTCGTCGCGCGCGAGCAGCAGGTCATCGGGACCGTGGCGGAACACCGAAAGGCCGAGCGGCTCGTCCACGAGCGGATGGCGGACGGAGATAGCGATGTCCATCCGCTTCACATCCCGACGCTCGACGGGAACGTTCCCCTGTACCACTACCAGAACCAGTCGGACGCGCAGAACCTCCAGAACCGCGGGGCTCCGCTGAACGTCGCGTGGGAGACCGAGGACGCCCAGTCGATAAAGACCCACATGGAGAACGGCGACGGCGGGGGCACGTGGCTCCCCGGCCACATTATCCTCGCCGTGTGGCGCGAGTCGCGGTGGGTCAATCTCCCGAACGGAGGAACCAAATCGAACGACGTGCACGTCATGCGGTGGATTCCGAACGCCATCTGTACGACGCGGCAGTACCACATCAGAATCTACGACGTGCCCTTCGACGACGTCGCCGCCATCGGACAGGCCCACCGTGACCCGTGCGACCACGGGCTGACGCCGGGGCTGAGCACGAACTTCAGGCTCGACGAGGCGAGGGATGCCGTAGCCGACTTCTGGAAGGACGGCCACTCCAACATCAACTACGAAACCACGTTCGTCGGGAACACGAGCAACGACTTCAGTTCGCACAGCGGCACGTGGGCATACTTCGACGAGGCCTGACCACCGACGACAGCCCCGCCCGCAGTCAGGGCGGCGAGTCACTCCGCGGACGTCCCCGATTTTCGGGACGACGCCGGGACGAGTGGCGTCGTCAGGGAGCGTCCCCGTAGAGGAGAAGTAGCGACGTGAACAGGAATAGCGTGAGCAACACGAGGACTCCGAAGACTATCCAACGACGGTCCGAAGGATTCGTGTACACCGCATAGCCTGCGATGACGGGGAGCGTGAAGTGGATGAGAACGTCGACGTAGCCCGCAGTGTTCGGGAGTCCCCCGGGGTAGAGGACGAGCAGCGTCACCGCCACGGAGACGACCGCCAATACGACCGAGACGACGCCGAGACGTGACCGTGCGCCCAGAGCCGTCACGACGAGCCCCGCGTAGAGAAAGTTCGTGAGGAACCTCGCCCCCAGAACCACCGCGACGCCCCTCGGAGTCGAGAACTGCTGAGTGAACCATTCGAACATGGAAGTGACGTACGGTTGGGGCTCACATATACTTTCTTCACCTAATTCTATGATAATATCGGGGAACGACGTAGATGGATATCGGGTCGTACGTTGATGAGGGCCGGAGTGTGACGTCGGTGCGGTCGAGTGGCAACGACCGCGTCAGGTCTCGACCGGCTCGACCTCGGCCAGCGGGAGGTCGAGGTCGAGCGCGCCGGCGTACGCTCGTGTGAAAATATGCACTACGCTGGTCCGGAAGTAGAAGTTCACCCACGGGTAGACGAAGAACAGGACGAGGGAAAGGAAGCCTCCGATCGTGTTCACCGCGACGGCGATCACCCAGCCGACGAGGTAGTCGCGGTCCGTCACCACCTCGCCGATGGTCCCGTAGTCGAAGCCGGCCGCCAGCGACTGGTGGCGGGAGAAGTTCACCATCGCCGCCGGCAGGACGTACAACACCGCCAGACCCAGCACGAACCACAGGAGCACGACGCCTGCAAACAGCAGGCCGAAAACGCCTCCGCTGCCCTCCGCGATGGACCCGACGAGCGTAGCGATTACGAACAGTAGGAACAGTGGAAGGACGACGATCATCCCGTAACCGAGGTTGACCACCGCCAGCTTCAGACCGTCGACGAACAGGTTCTCGAGGCCCACGTCGCCCCACTCCGGGAGGTCCTCGCCGGCCATCGTCTCCCGCGAGGCGGCGACGAAGTACCCCTGGACCAGAAAGATTGGCAGGAACAGTATCCATCCGAAGATGATAGCGAGGCCGCCGATCAGGACGGTTACGATCCAGTCGTCGTCCGACATGGGGAAGTTGAGCGCGTCTTCGAGGACGTCCGAGGCCGAATCCATTGCCATAGCCGCCCATTGAACCAACCCCCTCTTAAAACTGGTTGCCCCGCGAGGACGGTCGGGGGAATCGACCGTCAGTCGCAGAACTGACCAGCCGTCGCAGAACTGACCCGCCGTCGCAGAACTGACCGTCCTCATCCTCCGCGTGCGCGCTCGAAGGTCTCGATAGCCGCCTCGCGGCGGGCGGCGTGGTCGACGATGGGGTCGGGGTAGTCCGGAGCGG
>CAZPIG010000146.1:0-6789 GCA_964586205.1 uncultured Halobacteriales archaeon
CCCGCTCCGGACGCTGCTGGCGTCGTCGCTTCGGTCGGTGCGACCGCTCTCTGCGTGGTCGCTGCTATCGTCACCGGCGACCTCGCTGCGCTCCGCGTCGTCGTCCGGAGCCGAGGGGGAGGCCATGGTTTGCGTCGTGAACGGCGTCACAAGTATTTAGGGGCAACGGTCGCGCATCGTACGTCTCGGGTCGGCCGGTTCGCCACCCCGGTTCCGGAACGTTTAGCACCCGCAAGCCCGGACCTACCCCCATGGGGCTGTTCCGGTCCGGCGGCGTCGTCGGCATCGCGGAGGAAACCCTCGAGTTCGTCCTCGAGGCCGCGGCCGACACCCATCCCCACGAGTACATGGGGCTGCTCCGCGGCGAGGACGCGGCCTCGCTGGGGCTCGACCGCGAGGGCACCGTCGTCACCGACGTGCTCGTCATCCCGGGCACCGAGAGCAACAGCGTCAGCGCGACCGTCAGGACGACCATGGTGCCGAACGACATGCGCGCGGTGGGGTCGGTCCACTCCCACCCCAACGGCGTGCTCCGGCCGAGCGACCAGGACCTCCAGACGTTCGGCAGGGGAGACGTGCACATCATCCTCGGCGCGCCGTACGAGCGCCGGGACTGGCGGGCGTTCGACCGCGAGGGCGAGCCCCGCTCGCTCGAAGTCATAGACGTGGACCTGCCGGACCCCGAGGACTTCTTCGACTTCGACCAGTCGGACATCGACGAGGAGCTGGGACTGGAATGAGCAGCGGGCAGCGGGGACGGCTGCCGTCGGGAGTGGTTCGTGGAGGCAAAGTAGGGGGCGGAGCAGCATCTCCCTTCGCGCGAAAGCGCAGGCGACGGTTAGGCAGTTCAGATACGCCCGTCAGCCGGCGGACTGTTGCCGGCGGACCATCCACCAGCGGGCGGGGCTCCGGAAGGGGCGGCGTCTGCGCGAGCGAAGCGAGCGCAGGCTCGTCGGAGCAAGGCTCCGACGGTGCGCTCGACGATGGCGGACGACGCAAGCACTACAGCGACTGGAGGGAGCGAAGCGCGCAGCGAGCGCGCGGTGCGAGCGGTGGGCGGCGCGAGCGGAGGGCGGCGCGAGCGGAGCGAGCGCCGCCGGATGCGAGCGGGGAGCGAAGCGACCCGCGAGCAAGCGAGCGCCGCGCCGCGCGAGCGGCCGGAGGCCGCGAGCGTCCCCCGAGTCGAGCGCGCCGGGGCTTCCGCCTGCCAAGCTGCAGTGCGTTCAGTGTCCGCAGGCGTATCTGAACAGCACAACGGTCAATGCCCCAAACTGCTGCGGGAGCGACATCTATGACCCTCGTCGTCGCCCAGGGCACCTTCGACGTCCTCCACCCGGGCCACCTCCACTACCTCCGGGAGGCCGCGGCGATGGGCGACGAGCTACACGTCATCGTCTCCCGCGCTCGCAACGTCACCCACAAGCCGAAGCCGGTCCTCCCGGGCCGCCAGCGCCGGGACGTGGTCGACGCCCTCGAGGTGGTCGACGCGGCCCGCCTCGGCCACCCCGAGGACATCTTCGTCCCCATCGAGGAGTTAGAGCCGGACGTCATCGCCCTCGGCCACGACCAGGACCACGACGAGGCGGCCATCGAGGCGGCGCTGGCAGAGCGTGGCATCGACTGCGAGGTCCGGCGCGCGTCGGCCCGGGAGCCGCGGTACGACGGCGAGATACTGTCGAGCCGGGCCATCGTGGAGCGCATCGTCGAGCGGCGGGGGTAGTCCGCGTTCTACGGACTCCGGCTCTACAGACCCCGGCTCTACGGGAACCCCCGCTCTACAGGAACCCCGCCTCGACCAGCCGCGCCACGCCTTCGCGAATCCTGTCGTCGCTGTTCGCGTAGGAGACGCGCGCGTATCCGGGCGCGCCGAACGCGCTCCCCGGCACCGTGGCGACGTGGGTCTCCTCCAAGGCGCGCTCGCACCACGACTGGTCGTCCTCGTCGACGGGAACCAGCACGTAGAACGCGCCCTCCGGCGCGGGCACGTCCACGCCGGCGTCGGCGAGCAGGTCCACGAGCAGGTCCCGCCGGCGCTCGAAGGCGGCGGCCATCTCGGTCGTCGCGTCGCCGGCCTCGCGGAGCGCGGCCACGCCCGCGCGCTGGACGAAGTTCGTCGCGCACGTGACCGAGTGCGAGTGGACCTTCCCGGCCTCGCTCACGACGGCCTCGGGCGCGGCGAGGTAGCCCAGCCGCCAGCCGGTCATCGCGTACGCCTTCGAGAAGCCGTTGACCGTCACCGTGCGCTCGCGCATGTCCGGCAGCGTCGCCAGCGGCGTGGGCTCGACCCCGTAGGCTATCTCGCGGTATATCTCGTCGCTGACGACCGTCACGTCGTGGTCGACGGCGAGGTCGCGGAGTCCCCGGAGCGCGGCGTCGGAGTAGACCGCACCGGAGGGGTTGTTCGGGGAGTTGACGACCACGAGGGCGGTGTCGTCCGACACGGCGGCCGCGAGGTCGTCCAGGGCGGGCTCGAGGCGGAACTCCGGCGCGGGTAGCTGGACCCGCGTCGTCGTTCCGCCGGCGAGGCGGACCATCGCCTCGTAGGAGACCCACGCGGGGTCCAGCAGCACCACCTCGTCGCCGTCGTCCACCAGCGCGTGGACGGCCTCGTAGAGCGCGTGCTTCGCGCCCGGCGTGACGATGGTGTCCTCGGCGTCGTAGTCCAGCCCCATTCCCCGGAGGTAGTCGGCGATGGCGCTCCGGAGCTCCGGGACGCCCTTCGCGGGCGTGTAGCCGGTGTGGCCGGCGTCGATGGCCGCCGTCCCGGCCGCAACGACGGGCTCGGGGGTCGCGAAGTCGGGCTCACCGACGCTGAGGCTGACGACGTCCGCGCCCCCGGCCTCGAGCTCGCTGGCGAGGTTGCTGACCGCGATGGTGGCGCTGGGCTCGACGCGGCCCACGCGCGCGGCGAAGTCCATCAGAGCGCCTCCGCCATGTCCACGGCGCTCTCGACGGCGTTGGCCCCGTAGTCCACGCGGTTCCGTGCCTCCTGTGGGGTCATCCCCGGTCCCGTGATGCCGAGTGCGACCGGCGTGTCCCGGTCGAGGCTGACGTCCGTCAGGGCTCGAGCCGCGGCGTCGCCGATGATCTGGTCGTGGTCCGTGTCGCCGGTGATGATGGTCCCGAGGACGGCGACGGCGTCCACGTCGTCCCGGCGGGCGAGCCGGTCGGCGGCCAGCGGCGTGTCGTAGGCCCCCGGCACGCGGAGCGTCTCGACCACCTCGGCGTCCCTCTCCGTGGCGGCCTCCCTGGCCGCGTCCTCCATGCGTTCGGTTATCGCCTCGTTGAAGCGTGCGACCACGAGTCCGAGGGCGACCATAGGGGCAGGACGAGGAGGTGGCGCTAAAGGGTTGTCGTTCGCGCGGAGTGGGGTGTCAACGTTAGCTCCGACCAGTGCGCCGAACCACCGTCGGGTGGGACTGAAAGGGGCCGGGCGCTGGACGAAGCACGACGACGCAAGCACCGCAGCCGAGTGAGTGGAACGAACGAGGCGAGGAGCACAGCGAGGCGCGCGAGTCCAGCGCCCGGGGGCTTTCGAGGACGCTAGACCGATTTGTCGACCCTTACCGTGTCCTCGAAAGCCCCGCCGCGCTCGGCTCGGGGGCACCGGAAGGCTCGCTCCGCTCGCCTTCCGAGGTCTCGTTCGCTTCGCTCACGAGACCCTCGCTGCGCGCTTCGCTCCCTCCGGTCGCTGCAGTGCTTACGTCGGCCGCCGTCGCCGAGCGCGTCGCCCCTTTCAGTCCCGCCCGACGGTGGTTCGACAGACTGGCCGAAGCTAAAGTTAACACCTCTCCCTAGGAACCACCCCAAACGCTTGTCACCCTACCTACCGTCCTCGCAACCACGCGCATACCCATGCCCGAAACAGACATCCTCCGCACGTCCGAGGACCGATTCGCGGACCTCCCCGACTTCGACTACGACCCGCAGTACGTCGACGTCGGCAGCGCCGACGGCCCCAATCCACCGGGCGGCGACGGCGAGGTCCGGATGGCCTACGTCGAGGCCGGCTCCGGCGCGGAGACGTTCCTCCTGCTGCACGGCGAGCCGACGTACTCCTTTCTCTACCGCAAGATGATACCCGGCCTCGCCGAGCGCGGGCGCGTGGTCGTCCCCGACTTCGTCGGCTTCGGGCGGTCGGACAAGTACACCGACCGCGAGGCCTACAGCTACCGCCAGCAGTACGACGCCCTCGAATCGTTCGTCGCGGAGTTGGACCTCGCCGACGTGACGCTGGTCGGCCAGGACTGGGGCGGCATCCTCGGGCTGCCGTACGCGGCCGCCAATCCCGACCGCGTCGCGCGCCTCGTGGCGATGAACACGGGGCTGCCGGACGGCACCCAGCAGATGGCCGACGAGTGGCACCAGTTCCGGGAGTTCGTCGAGTCCGTCGACGAGCTACAGGTCGGCACCCTCGTCGCCAACGGCTGCGCGACGGACCTGCCCGAGGAGGTGGTGGCGGCCTACGACGCGCCGTTCCCGGACGAGGCGTCGAAGGCGGGCGCGCGGGCGTGGCCGGCGCTGGTGCCGACCGACCCCGACGACGGGGGAGCCGACGCGGTGATCGAGGCCCGCGAACGCCTCGCGGAGTGGGACGAGCCGGCGTTCGTGCTGTTCGCCTCGGGCGACCCCATCACCCGCGGCGCGCGCGACGAGCTACGGGACCTGATTCCGACGGCCAGCGACCAGCCGGATGTCTGGATAGACGGCGCGGCGCACTTCCTCCAGGAGGACCGCGGCGAGGAGGTGGCCGAGGAGATAGTCGGCTTCGTGGACCGGACCTGAGGTCGGCCCGGGCGACCAACCGCGAGGTCGGTGGAGGAACGACGAGGTGCGGGCCGGCGGACAGCCCTGACCGCCCGGCACGGAGGACAAGACGTTTCATCCCCGATGGAGATTGCTGGAAACGATGCCTCCGGACGACGACTCTCCGTTCCGCCCGGTCGGTGCCGCCCACGGCCGTCGTCTCGGCTCCTACCTCGGCGCGGGAGCGGCGGACGTGGCCGCAAGCGTGCGCGCGCTCCCCCGGCGACTCGGTAGGCTCCCCCACCACCTCCGCGAGGACGCCACCCTGGCGGGCGTGGTCGCGCTGTCGGCCGTCGCCCTGCTCGCCCGCCTCGTGGACCTCGGTGCGCGGGTCGCCCACTTCGACGAGGGCCGCGTGGCGTTCTGGGCGTTCCAGTTGAACGACCTCGGCTTCTTCCAGTACCGCTCGGCCATCCACGGCCCGTTCGTCCCGCACGCGAGCGCGAAGCTGTTCGCGCTGCTCGGGCCGACCGACGTCGCGATGCGGCTGGTCGTCGCCGTCATCGGGGGGCTGTTCCCGCTCGCGGCGCTGCTGTTCCGCGACCGCCTCCGGGACGGCGAGGTGGTCGCGTTCGCCCTCTTGCTCGCGCTGAACCCCGTCCTGCTCTACTACTCCCGGTACATGCGCAGCGACGTCCCCGTGGCTGCGTTCATGGTCGTCTCGCTGGGGCTGCTGGTCCGGGCCCACGACCGCCGGTCCCACGGGGCCCTGTACGCCGCGGCCGCGTTCGCGGCGCTGGGCTTCGCCTCGAAGGAGAACGCCGTGGTGTACGTGCTCTCGTGGGCGGGCGCGGGCGCGCTCCTCGTCCACGGGGCGCTGGTCCGCCAGCACGGGACGGTGGTCCGTCAGCACACCGAGGGCAGCGTGGCCGAGGCTGCGGCGGCCGGGTTCGACCGCCACGTCCGGCCCGTCGTCCCGTGGCTCGCCGCCGACCCCGTCGCGGCCCGCGCCCGACTGCGGCGCGCCGCCCGCCCCGCGGCGGGCGCGGCGGCGGTCTTCCTCGTCGTGTTCGGCCTCTTCTACGCGCCGCGCGGCGGCTCGTACGCGGAGGTCGGCGTCTGGCGGTCGCTCACGAACCCGGGGATGCTGCCGGACGTCTTCCGGGCGACGTACGTCGACCCGGTGATAGACGCCGGTCGCCACTGGGTCGGCGGCTCCGCGAGCGCGGCGTGCAACCGGACCTCCCTGTTCGGCTGCTACGGGCTGTTCGCGCGGGACTTCCTCGGCGTGCTGGCCCAGGGTGCCCCCGCGGTGGTCGCGCTGGCCGTCGGCGGCTTCCTCGTCGAGCGGTACTGGGCGGCCGAGCCGCGGCCGCTGGTACTCGGAGCGACGTACTGGGGTGCCGCGAGCGTCGTCGGCTACCCCCTCGCCACGGACATCCGGTCGGCGTGGGTGACCGTCCACGCCATCGTCCCGCTGGCCATCCCGGCCGCCGTCGGACTCGCGCTCGTGGTCCGCTGGGGACGGGAGGCCGGCGTCGACCGAGACTGGCTCAGTCTCGCCCTGTCGGTGCTGCTCGTCGGGTTCGTCGTCGGCTCGATGGGCGCAACGGGCGTCCACACGTCGTTCGTGGCCCCGGCGTCCCACGACAACGTCATGGTCCAGTACGCCCAGCCCACCACCGACGTCCGCCAGCCCCTCCGGGAGGCCCGTCCGGCCTTCGGGTCCAACGACGGGACGGACGTGCTCTACTACGGCGACACGTACTACGTCGCGGACGAGGCGCGGGTGACCGACCCGCCACTCGGCGCGCCGGGGCCGTGGTACGAGCGGCTGCCGCTGCCGTGGTACACGGCCGCGTACGGGGCCGAGGTGTCGAGCGCCCACAACGCCACACAGCTCGACGCCGCGCTGGCGGACGGCGCGCCGCCGGTCGTCGTCGCCGAGCGGAGCCAGCGCGACGCCGTCGACCGCCGCCTCGACGGCTACGTGGCCACGGTCCACGACCTCCGGGGCGCGCCGCAGCCCCAGGAGGTCGTCGT